>NZ_JBLYZJ010000007.1:0-161660 GCF_048551375.1 Moraxella sp. TY6
GTCCGTCATTGGTGACAACTTGTAGTTCTTTAACAATTTTGTCAGTGGTATAGGCTTTAATGTTTACAGTTTTCATAAATGTGATTATTCCCCAATCCCAAAAATTAGTTTAAATTTAAACTCTCTTTAATCAACAAACAATGTCTGTGACAAAGAGGTTCTTACATTAAATTATATCGTTTAATAGATAAAGCTAATGCTGAATAATGGATAAAACTCATCATTTATCAGATATTGGGTAACTATATCAATAATGCAAGTATTATTCATTTTCTTAAACATAACTTTAATATTAGATAGATATTAACTAAAACGTGAACTTGCAAGTTTCATACCCTTTACAAGAAAATAAAATAAAAGCTAAACAATACACTTAAATATGGGATGGACACAAAAATCCCATCGGTCGATTGGATTAAAGCATGTTGTTAGCCATTAAGTATTGAAAGCATTGGATGGATTGAGTTTAGCATGCTCAACCCCATAAGCTATAAAAATGTGTCAGCTCTAAAATAGTGAGCCTGCGACTAATTGGAAGGGGTACTGGCATTTTGGATAGAAATTTGTTCGCTATAGGAAGGGTTGTTTTGCTGTTGGTGTTTCTCAATCTTTTGTTTATTATCATTTTTAATCTGGTCAATCAAATCCGTCAGCTCTTTATTATCCATATCAAGCTCTTTTGATAGTTGTTTGGCTTGCTTTTCAGTCACAGTTTTTGGAGCGGTAGGTTGGGCTTTAACAAGATTGGAATTACTTTGATTTTTGGGGTTAGTGCGATTTTTATTGGCAATATCACTGTTTGTCACCTCATTACCGAGGTTAGTTGTATTTTTGTTTGCAGTTTTTGAGGATGCCATTGGGATATCACGGCTAGTAAGCACTTGATTAACAGGGGCTTCATGGACAATAACTTGTTGAGCATTGAGTATATTTAATAGGTTTGCATTTATTCTATCAACTGGTAATGTCATACTTGACATAATATTGGAACTTGATGTTTGATTAATATTAGTATGGGTATTTTTTGTCAGTTGCGCAGTGGAACTGACAGAATTTGTCACTGGCTGAGAGGCAGGTACTGAGGCACTGGCAGAGGTCGTTATGGTAGAAGCGGGTAATTGACTGGCAATAATTGGTGTGATAACAGCTGTATTGGCTGAACTGCTCGCTTTGGTGGTTGTGGACTTAGTAGATGAATCGAATTGGTGATGATTTTGCCAATACCATATCAAGCCCCCTGCCAATATCGCATGTAACATGACGGTGAATAATAAAGCTTTAGTCAGCTCTTGATGCTTTTTAGGTTTTGGTTTAGTATGGGTAGATGCACTGCTAGTTGGCTGTTCTGGCTGGTCTGGGAGGATTGGTAAAGTCATAATAGTAAATTACAGTCAATGGTTATATTTAAGTAGTATAAAGTAAATGGCATAAATTTTAGCATAGCTTGTATGACCAAAGAGCAGAAAGCAGAATAAAAACGAGGCTTTTTACTAAAATTTTGTTATAATAAGTTAATTTTAACAATAATTATTTTAAATTTTGTAGGTTATGGTATGCATCACATTGACCAATTACGTAAGACGACAAATACCCAGTATATGAATACTGATTCATCTATTTTAACAACACTAACTGGCTATTATCAACGTCTACGAATACTAGCATGGATGATGCCATTATCACTCGTCACAACCGTAGGGCATACCACCAATCTCATTGATATTAATGGTCTAATTAGCCAAGCCGTACAAACGCACCCACTGGTCGGTTCGGCAATTGCGGAAGAACAAGCAACCCAAGAAGGGGTGAAAGCTGCTAGACTCGGCGTGTTTCCCGTACCGTCCATCACCTCTGGCTATGATAAAAATGATGGTCTAATCAGCCGTGCTAATATTCGTCAACCCTTATGGACAGGCGGTAAATTAACGGCCGCCGTCAATCAAGCCATGTATGATGATAAGGCTGCCACCGCCTATATCTATGAGCAACAAAATACCGTTGCCAAAAATACCATTGATATTTGGCAAAGTTATATTTATGCGACTGCATTACAAGGCTTATACGTCAACAACCTCAAACAGTTGGATGAATTTGAGGCAATGATGAAACGCCGTGTTGAGCAAGGGGTGTCCGCTCGTATTGATTTGGACTTGGTCACCAACCGTATTTTACAAGACCAAAATGCCTATCAAGGTGCGGTACAACAACAACGCATCGCTGAAGCTCGCCTTGCTCAAATGATTGGTGAATCCATCAATCCCCAAGACAAATCCCCTGCCCCCCTCAATCAGCTTGCCAAATATGTAAAGTCACAGTCAAAAGATTTTGAACGTATGGCATTTAGTGATGCAGGTATCAATAACCCAAAAGTCATCAAACAACAATTCCAAATCGAAGCTGCCAAACAACAAGTCAAAGCCCAACAATCCGCTCGTTATCCGACCATTTACGCACAATACGAAAATTTGTATTACCATAAACGCAATGATAATGAAGGACAATTCTCATTCGGTCTAAGCTACGAACCAGGGGCAGGTTTTTCCACCGCTGCCATTGCACGTGCCTCGCAAGCCCGTGTTGCAGGGCTAGAGCAATCTCAAGAAGTTGCCAGACGGGCAGTGATGGAAGATATCCAAACCCAATATCAACAATTTGTTAGTGCCAAAGACCAAGAAACGTCACTAATCGCTGCGGTTGCTGGAGCTCAAATCGTAGTAGATTCGTACCGCAGACAGTTTATCGCAGGGCGTAAGACATGGCTTGAAGTGTTGAATGCAGTGCGTGAAAAAGCAGGCTATCAACAACAACTGTTACAAGTCCAAAGCCAAATGATTGGGGCATTTTATAAACTACAAGTCGACTTTGGGCGTATGGGCTGGCAAAACTACCAACCTTTAACCGAGCCAACCGCAGAATACCATCCTTATTCTGAATTTCAAGGCTGGCTAAAAGACTACAATCTACCAACATTTAATTTGAATCACCTTAATCTTAACCCAAATAGCGTTGAGCCAAGCACATCTGTACAAGACAGCACCAGTCAAAATGTTATTGAGCAAAATAATATAGCACCCAGCAGTGTTGAACAAAATAATATTGAGCAAAACAACATTGAACAAAGCAACATTGAGAAAAACACTGAAAAAACCAATGTTCCGCAAAATAATAGCGAGCCAAATAACAGCGAACAAAGTAGCCAACAAAAGGTTGAGCAAATCAATATTGACCCAAGTCCTATTGAAAAAAATAACCATAATGAGCAAACGGGTATTGATTTGAATCCCACCATTACAACTGCGGTAGCCCCTACGCCTGAGAATAAGCTAGAAAACAATGCTGTGAAGGAGTCAATACCTGTTGGCACAAATGTATCACCAGTGATTTCTTCAACAACCGATACGCCTGCCAATGTCACTGTAGCTAATACTAAAGAACCTGTGATGACCGTTGCGACTATCAAAAAGCTTGAAATTGTGGAAACAAAAACACACTAATTTTTATATTAACACTATTAATCAAATCAATTATAGAATAATAAAGGCAATCATCAATGCTTAATCCGTCACCTACCCAAGCCGTTGTCCCTGTCATGGATCATTCAGCGAACGAATTTACTGAGGCAGTCGCCACTTTACTTAAAGAACAGGGCTTTCCTATTGATAAAGTCCGCCTGCAAACCAGTGCTGAGAGTATCGAAAGCAACACCAATCCCACGGATAAAGTATTGACACTATTGCAGATTTTGGGTATTCACGATTTACCCAAAGTCTTATCCCAACCTGATGGAGCGTATATGCCATTGTTGGCATTTCACCCTATCCACGGCTGGGGACGTATCGTGCAACAAGTTGCCCCCAATCAATGGTTATTCCAACAAACGCATAAAGCCTCTCGCTGTCAAAGCCATGACTTTAGCTTTATTAGCAAAATTCAACTCACCCAACAACATATCGAAAAACGTAAAATCAGCTTTGGTGAATTATTAAAAAACAACCTCACACGTCATAAAGGGGTGGTTTTTGAAGCAGTAATTGCGTCCTTGATGATTAACTTTTTGGCATTGGCATCTTCGATGTTTTCGATGCAAGTGTATGACCGTGTGATTCCGACCCGCAGTGAATACACGCTGATTATTTTATCCTCTGGCGTGGCATTGATTATTTTGTTTGAAATGTTTATGAAATTCGCTCGCTCCAAAATCATGGATAGAATGGTGGTCAGTCTTGATGGTAACTTATCACGAGATATCTTTGAACGTTTACTCAAGGTGCGAATCGACCAAATGCCTGGCTCAGTTGGCTCATTAGCCGCCCAGCTTCGTGGTTATGAACAAGTACGCAGTTTCTTTACTGCTTCAACCTTGTTTACCTTGGTTGATTTGCCAATGAGTCTATTGTTTATCGTCATTATTGGGGCAATTGGCTCACCTTGGCTATCGTTGATTCCGATTGTGGCTGCTATCATCGGTATTACAGTTGGTTTAACTAGCCGTAAAAAAATGGACAAAGCTGCCGCTGAAGGGGCTGCCGCTTCGTATGCCAAAACAGGGATCTTGGTCGAAACTGTTGAAGGCATGGAAACCATCAAGGCAGGGGCAGGGAATTGGAAGTTTTTATCACGTTGGCTTAATGTGATGAATACTACCATTGACAACGACCTTAAAGTCAAGCATATCAATGATAATCTAAACTACTCAGTGCAAATGCTTCAACAAATCAGCTATGTTGGTTTGGTCATTGTGGGTGCGTATATTGTCATGTCAGGCGACATGACCACAGGGGGATTGATTGCTTGTACCATTTTAGGCGGACGTATTCTTGCCCCTATCATGGCAATTCCACAAATGCTCATCCAGTATTCTCATGCCAAAGCAGCTCAAGCCAATATCGAACGTTTATTTACCTTGGCACAAGACAATGAAGGGGTCAATTATCCACTATCACCCTCAAAAATCGCAGGTCATTATCAAGCTGAAAACGTCATCTTTAAATATACAGGCAATGACCGTCCAGCCCTACAGATGGCTAACCTCAATATTCAAGCAGGTGAGCGAGTGGCAATTTTGGGGGCAATCGGCTCAGGTAAATCCACCTTACTCAAACTGCTCTCTGGGCTATATGCCACCACGGAAGGTAGAATTTTACTCGATGGCTTAGACATCAACCAAATCAGCCGTGAAAGCCTTAGTCAAGAAATCGGCTACCTACAACAAGACCACCGTTTGTTCCAAGGTACACTACGAGAAAACCTGCTAATTGGCATGCCCACACCACCTGATGACGTGCTACAACAAGCCCTTAACCGCACTGGCTTGATTCGCTTAGTATCGAGCCACTCGAGTGGTATTGACCTACCCATCAGCGAAGGGGGTAAAGGCTTATCAGGTGGACAAAAACAACTGGTGGCATTCACCCGTTTGGTATTAACTGACCCTAGCATTTGGCTACTCGATGAGCCAACCGCTTCGATGGATAATATCCAAGAACAACAATGCTTACAAGTCATCGCCCAAGAAATGCAAAAACCAGGTAAAACCCTCATTGTTTCGACCCATAAAACCAGCTTGCTCAATTTGGTTGACCGCATTATCATCATGGCAAATAACCAAATTGTCATGGATGGTCCAAAACAGGCGGTTTTAGCCCAGTTGCAAAAAAATGAAGAGCAAGCACGCCAACAAGCGATTGCCCAACAGCAACAACAAGTTCAAAATAAACCTAACCCTTAAACCCAAACACTCACCATAAAGCAAAAAAACACAGGGTAAGAGTATCGCACCATGACAGACAACTACCAACACCACACCCTACAACCCAACACCAACCGTGCTAGATGGGTGATATGGATAGCCTTACTTACCATCATCACCTTAATCACCTGGGCGGCGTTTGCCAAAATTGACCAAGTCACCCGAGCCACAGGCACAGTCATTGCCAGTGCCAGAACCCAAGAAATTCAAGCTGTGGATGGCGGTATCTTGACCAAACTGCTCGTCAAAGAAGGCGATAATGTCAAAAAAGGTCAACTTTTGGTTGTATTAGAAGAAGCCAGAGCTCAAGCCGCTGTGGATAACTCTGCCACCAAAATCGCTGCCCTAAAAGCCAAGATTGCCCGTTTGGAAGCTGAAATCTTTAACAAGCCATTGGTATTTTCTGATGATGTCAAAAAATATAGCGAATATGTACAAAACCAAACTGAACTCTACACTCGCCGTAAACAAGCCATTAATCAAGATGTTTCTTCACTGGAAAGTATGCTAAAGCTTGCCCAGCAAGAACTCAGCATGAACGAACCCTTATTAAAATATGGCGATGTTAGCCAAGCCGACATCATCAAGCTACGCCGTCAAGTGGCTGATATCCAAGCCCAAATCAACAACAAACGCAACAAATACTTTGAAGAAGCCCAAGCCGAAATGACCAAGGCTCAAGAAGAACTGCAATCTGAAGAAGAACAAATGCGTGACCGTAGCCAAGTGCTACAAGAAAAACGCCTTGAAGCCCCAACCGATGGAAAAGTCAATAACATCAAAATCACCACCATTGGCGGTGTGGTCAAACCCGGTGAAGTCATCATGCAATTACTGCCAACCAGTAGTGACTTGATTGTCGAAGCTAAAGTCCGCCCTGCCGACATTGCGTATGTCAAAGAAGGTCAGCAAGCCAATGTCAAACTTGATGCGTATGACTACTCGATTTTTGGCTCAATGAGTGGCAAAGTCACCTATATCAGCCCAGATACACTAATGGAGCAAACCCCAAAAGGCGAACAACCGTATTACCGTGTGCAAGTGCATATCAAAGGGGCGGAATTCCAAGGGCGTGGCAAAGATATCATCATCCGTCCGGGGATGACAGCGACAGTAGAAATCAAAGCCCTAGAGCGTACCGTGTTAAATTACCTCACCAAACCAATTACCAAAACCTTATCTGAAGGGATGGGTGAGCGTTAATTGAGCTAATATATGGAGGTATAGCCCCCTCTTTCGTAAAGAGGGGGTTTGGGAGATTTTAATGACAGAAATATCAATGGCTTATTATGTATAGTTGTTTAAACTAGAAATAAGACAGTTTCGTAGGGGCGTATTGCATACGCCCAAAATTTTACAGTCTGATTTTTGATTTAATTCACTATAGCTTAACCCAAACTTGGCTTAATTCGCATAAATCGCTTGATACTCATTTACCGCAAGCCTTGCCCCAAACTGCCCAATCACCTTGCCTGCCACTTGACTGGCTAATTTACCACATTTTGCCAAGTCGTAGCCTTTTGATAAGCCAAACAAAAATGCCCCTGCAAAGTTATCCCCTGCCCCATTGGTATCGACCACTTGAGCGACTGGCTCTGCCTCAATCGCCAAGGTCTGTTCGCTAGTGGTGACGCACGTGCCTTTTGCCCCATTGGTCACGACTGCAAGACTGGTGACTTTTAGCAAATCTTGACTGGCTTGTTCAATAGTCGGTTGATTGGTAAAAATCATCGCCTCTTCCGCATTACAAAATACCGCATCGACACCGCCTGCCAACATACTATCAATGCCCTCACGCCCAAATTTTACCACCGCAGGGTCGGCAAAACTCACAGCGACTTTCATTTGTTTGTCACGAGCAAAGGCTTTTAGCTGTTGGATAGCGGTTTGGGCGGTTGGGTTAAATGCCAAATAGCCCTCAATATATAGCCAATCCCCTGCCCCAAATGCTTGTAACTGGGGGTCATTAAAGTCAATATTCTGCTCGTCTAGCTCTGCCGATGTCCCCAAAAAAGTCTGCATGGTACGCTCACCGTCTGGGGTGACGAGAACCATACAGCTACCTGTCGTACCGCCTTGCGTGGTGGCAGTGGCTAGGGTGGCGACACCGCCTTGCTGTAGGTCATCAAGGTAAAATTTGCCTTGTTCATCATCTCCGACACGGCAAAGATACAGGGCTTGATTGCCAAGGCTTGCAATGGCAAAAATGCTATTTGCCCCAGAGCCACCACTGGCTTGTTTGTGGGCGGTGATGTTTTGGTTTTTTAGCGATGCGACCAGTTCAGCTTGTTCGCTTGAGCTTGCGAGGGTCATGTTGCCTTTGGTGAGGGTGGTGGCGGTGAGTTGTGGGTCGGTGACGGTGAATTCGCTGTCCACAAGGGCGTTACCGATGCCAAGGATTTTGGTCATGTTTTGTCCTTTTTAAGTGAAAAATTATTGTCATTGTATGTCAAATGAATAAAATTATCCGCTAATTTTTTATTTTAAACACACCACATTTTGTTTATACTTAACTGATAATTTTTGCAAGGAATTTGCCATGACTGCGATTAGTTATCATATTCAGATTGAAGAAGGTTTACGAGATGAATCCTTTGCCGTGCTTGATAATTATGGCTTAACACCCACGCAAGCCTTTAAACTATTTCTAAAACAAATCGCCAATACCAAGCGAGTACCGCTTTCTTTTGATTATGCCAATCCGACTGGCTCATCAGACTACACCCTATCGCCAGCAGGTGAGGCTCGTCTGCGTCAGTCAGTGCAAGAAATGCAAAATGGTGAGTTTACCGAAAGTTCTTTAGCTGAGTTGTTGGAACTGAAAAATGCGTAAACTAAAAAGAACTCGTTCTTTTGATAAGGATTTTAAAAAGGCGGAACTCAGCTCTGAGTTGATTGATGTGTTGTATTGCTTGACCCAAAATCAACCGTTGGCAGAAAAATATCGTGACCATGCTTTGACTGGTAACTGGAAAGGCTACCGAGATTGCCATGTTAAACCTGATTTGGTGCTGATTTATAAGATGACTGATGAGGCGGTTGAGTTGTATTATTTAAACAGCCATTCAGAAATTTTCGGCTGAATTTTGTATGCCAAATGAATAAAATTATCCGCTCATTTTTTTATTTTAAATATTCTTAGTTTTGTATATACTTAACTATGAATAATATTTGACTAAATTGGCTCGATAATAGGACTACTTATGAAAAATGTAGTTAAAGGAACAATATTGATTGGTGGTGCTTTACTAACAATTACTGCTTACTCAAAAAATCCAGTCATCAATAATATAATTGAAGGTAATAAAATAGCTGGTTTTATTTATCATAACTATGATACGCCCTGTCAAGCGAATGCGGAAGAAAAGCACTTTGATTTTTGTGGTAAACAGGCTATTAGTAAGTACAACCAAGCTATAAAATCAGGCAAGCCTAACTATAATGGCAACCTTAATTTAATTAGATTTGATGTTAAAGTTAATCGTAAATCTGGCAGTTACGCAGAAACTTATTTAGCCGTTGTTAATCCTAAAACTCGTGAAGTTTATCCTTTTCCCTATGTTATTAGTTATGACAAATATGAAAAAATAGCTAAAACACAGTTCCCTAAAATTAGCTACAGCCAAAATTCACCAAATATTTGTGGGCTTGAAGATTTAGTTAATTTTTATGGCGATAGTGAAACCTATAAAATATGGAGCGGAAAAGAATGTTTTGCCATCCAAAAAGAAGATAATATTTTCCGTTTTCCTACAATGCCAAATTCTTCATTTCAATGAATCGATTCTACTAGCTTGGAGAAAGGATAGAATAACTTTCTATCCTTTTTTATTCACCAATTTCAAAAATTTTCCCACCTCTACGACCTTTAACAATCTCAATTTGCCCCCCATTTAATCAAAAACAAATCCGACAAAACTGCTATACTTTCACTTTATTTTGACAAGCAAAAACAAACGTGAAAAATGAGGGCGTATTCAATACGCCCCTACAGATTCTGATTTTTAACAACAGGAAAATTTATGCCCACATCCGCAGATACCGCTTTAGACTTAACCCTACACCCCGCTTTTAAACTGTTAAAACACGATAAAATCCCCTCCCTTTCGCTAGACGTATTGGTCAGCGAACACACCGCCACAGGCTTGATTCACTATCACCTCGCCCACCCCAGTGACGAAAATGCCTTTATGATTGGCTTTCGCACTCAGCCGATGACCGACCGTGGCGAGGCTCATATTCTTGAGCATACCAGTCTGTGTGGCTCGGTGAAATACCCTGTGCGTGACCCATTTTTTAGTATGGTCAAACGCTCGCTCAACACCTTTATGAATGCCTTTACCGCCTCGGATTGGACGGCTTACCCGTTTGCGACACAAAACCGCCAAGACTATTTTAATTTGCTGTCGGTGTATCTTGATGCGACCTTTTTTCCCAACTTAAATCCGCTTGATTTTGCTCAAGAGGGGATTCGTGTTGAGCTTGATGACAATGGCAAACCGCAATACAAAGGCATTGTGTTTAACGAGATGAAAGGGGCGATGAGTGGCGAAATTGACCAACTTTATCATACCCTTGCTCGTCATCTTTTCCCAACGACCACTTATCACTATAATTCGGGCGGTGAGCCGTCTGCGATTACCGAACTCACCCATGCCGATTTGGTGAAATTTCACCAAAGCCACTACCACCCTAGCAATGCGGTGGTGATGAGTTTTGGTAATATTCCTGTGGCACAGACCCAAGCACGCTTGCATGAAGATGCGTTGGCGGTAGCGGATAAAGTTTTTGGTAAAGGTAAAAAACACGCCTCACGCCTAGAGCAGTCGTTGCCACAGCCGATTAGCGTCACCGAAACTTACCAAGTCGATAGCGTGAAACCCAAACAAACCCACCATGTCATGGCTTGGCTATTGCCGAGTATTTTGGATGCTCGTCAGCGGTTGGCGTTGCGGTTTTTGGAGGGGGTATTGGTGGAACACGCTGGCTCGCCGTTGCGTGCGTACCTTGACAGTCATCCGCTTGCGTCCGCCCCCACGCCGTTACTTGGATTGGACGATAGCCATTATCAAATGGTGTTTTATGCAGGGGTGCGAGGCTCGGAGGCACAGCACGCCCAAGCGATTGAGGACGGGATTTTGGCGGTGTTACGTCAAGTTGCCGAACAACCGCTTGACCCTATCGAAACCGAAACCATTTTACACCAAATCGAAATCGACCAACGCCATATCGGTGGCGACAGTATGCCGTATGGCTTGAATCTGATGCTGGAGGGCTTTAGCACCGCCATTCACGATGGCGACCCAATGGCGGTGTGGGATATTGATGCCGATTTGAATTGGCTACGCACCTCGGTGGAAGACCCTAATTTTGTCAAACAATTAATTGAAACACATTTGCTCAATAATCCGCACCGTGTACGCTTGACCCTTGTCCCAGATGCCAACAAATCAGAGCAATTGGCAAAAGATGAACAAGCCAAATTGGATGAAATTGCCAATACTTTGACCGATGAAACACGCCAAAGTTTGGTGAAAAATGCCAAAATTTTAGCCGAACGCCAAGCCACGCTTGATGATGTGGATTTATTGCCAAAAGTGGGGCTTGCCGATATTCCTGCCGATATTCAGTTTAAAACTGGCTCAAAACAAGCGGTCACGTTAAGCGGAAACGACAGCGTGATGTATGAATACGAGGCAGGGACGAATGGCTTGTATTATTACCAAGTGATTTTGCCGTTGGACGGTCACGAGGCGATTATTCAGCACCCAGATTTGTCCACTTATCTCACGCTCATCAGCGAAGTGGGGACAAAAGATGTCGATGCTCGCAGTTTTCAAGCGTTGCAAGCTCGCCATTCTAGCGGTGTGACGGTGCGAATCAGCCAACGCACTTCACCGAATGACCCTGAAAAAATGGACAGCTTTTTGGTGGTGGCGACACGCTCATTGAGCCGAAAACTCGAAGCCATTGATTTGCTCAAACAAGTGTTAAATGACACCGTGTTTAGCGAATTTGAGCGGATTGAAGAATTACTCACGCAAAAACAACTCGGTTGGCAATCACGCTTGGCAAACAGCGGACACGCCTACGCCATGCAAACCGCAGGTCGCAATATGAGCCAAATCGCTCGCCTTGAATATGTGCGTGGTGGATTACCTGCTTTGAATGACTTAACAGAATTTTTGGCAAAAGCCGAAACGGACAAAGGGCAATGGCAAGCGTTAAGCGAGCGTTTAACCGCCTTGCACAACACCATTAAAGCCTTGCCAAAACAGGCGTTAATCATTGCCGAAAGTGAGCATTTACCCACGCTAAAACAAGCGATTGTTGATAGTTGGGCGGATGCGGTGACTGCACCGACTGACGTTTTACCAAATTTTGCGATTAGCACTGATAGCTCGGACATCGCTTGGCTTGCCCAAACCAACGTGTTTCACAATGCGATGGCGTTCCAAGCCGTACCTGCCGACCATGCGGACGCACCTGCTTTGATGGTGCTGTCTGGCGTGCTACGCAACAACTATCTGCACCGCACCATTCGTGAAACAGGCGGTGCGTATGGCGGTGGGGCGAGTTTTGATAGCAATGCCTGTGCGTTTAAGTTTTATAGCTATCGTGACCCACGTTTTGAGGCAACTTTTGCGGACTTTTTAGCCAGTGTTGATTGGTTGCTTGAGCAAAAACAATCGGAAAAAACCGATGCGTGGCTTGAAGAGGCGATTTTGGGCTTGATGGCAGGGATGGATAAACCTGCCAGCCCAGCAGGTGAGGCGGTGAAAGCCTTGTTTGCTGAACTGCATGGGCGTGGCAAAGAATGGCAACAGACCATGCGAGCCAAGATTTTGGCGGTGACTTTGGCGGACTTGCAACGAGTGGCGATGACCTATCTTAAAGATAAACCCTTTACTCGTGCGACCCTTGCTCCGTATGATAAAGCGGAGGTGGTGGAAAAAGTGGGGTTTATGGTGGAAAGGGTTATTTAGGAAAATAATAGACCGCTTTCCAAACCATTGTGGCAAAAATTAGGTATAGAAAGAGTTTTAATATAACTAGGACTTACGCATTTAACCAAATCGTAGGTTGGGTAGAGCTTGCGATACCCAACAATTTGAATGGTTTCAATGGTTTATGTAAGTCCTATCATTAAGAGATATACCCTCATGTATGATGTTATTATTATTGGTGCAGGGGCTTCTGGCCTGTTTTGTGCCATGACCGCAGGCAGGCGAGGACGCAAGGTTTTGGTACTTGACCACGCCAACAAAGCAGGCAAAAAAATCCTTATGAGCGGTGGCGGTCGCTGTAATTTCACCAATTATACGGTAGAACCCACGC
Source organism: Moraxella sp. TY6 (assembly GCF_048551375.1). Classification (NCBI taxonomy): domain Bacteria; kingdom Pseudomonadati; phylum Pseudomonadota; class Gammaproteobacteria; order Moraxellales; family Moraxellaceae; genus Moraxella; species Moraxella sp. TY6. Next base: position 13,088 of record NZ_JBLYZJ010000007.1, read on the forward strand.
ATTATTTGGGCAATAACCCCCACTTTGTCAAATCCGCCTTGAGCAAATACCTCAACTGGGATTTTATTGGCATGGTCATCGAGCATGGCATAGCCTACCATGAACGAGAGCATGGGCAATTATTTTGCGATGATTCTGCGGATGATATTTTACAAATGTTGCTCAGTGAGTGTGATAAAGTTGGGGTAAAAATCCAATTAAAAACCACTATTGAAGCCATTCAAGCCATTAATAATGATGATAAAAATCGCTTTATGGTCAGTGTGCAACACAACAACAAAACTAGCCAAATCCACAGTCAATCGTTGGTTATTGCCACAGGGGGCTTGTCCATCCCTACGATGGGGGCGACTGGTTTTGGCTATCAGATTGCCGAACAATTTGGTCATCAGCTTGTGCCGACTACAGCAGGGCTAGTCCCTTTTACATTGACGGATAAAGTCGGTGAGGCATTGAAGGCATTGGCAGGCATTAGCCTTGAGGTGGTGGCATTTAATGAGCGTATCAGCTTTAAATTACCGCTGTTGTTTACCCATCGAGGTCTGTCAGGGCCTGCAAGCCTACAGCTATCCAATTATTGGCAAGTGGGTGAGCCGATTTTTATCAATTTTTTACCCCATGTTGATGTTGCTGAATTTTTATTGGCACATAAAAAATCCCATCCAAAATCCCTGCTTCGTACGGTGTTGGGTGAAGTGGTCGCCAAACAAACAGGTAGTGAACCTTTGCCCAAAAAGTTGGTATTAACCTTGCAACAATTGGTGTTTGATACAGTTGCCGAAACCGAGCTTGCCAATATCAAAGATGAGTTATTGCAAAAAATCGGACAAAGCCTCAATGCGTTTCGCTTGATGCCATCAGGTACAGAGGGCTATCGTACCGCAGAAGTGACTCGTGGTGGTGTAGCAACCGATCAGATTTCTTCCAAAACCTTAGAAAGTCAGCTTCAGCCGAATTTATATTTTTGTGGTGAGGTGTTGGACGTGACAGGCTGGCTTGGGGGATATAATTTTCAATGGGCGTGGGCAAGTGGTTTTGTGGTGGGGCAAGTGGCGTAATAAAGGCGTAATAAAAAAGACCCGTTGCAGGAGGGGGCAACGGGTTGAGGAAAAGCAACTTTTCTTTAATTTTCGTCTTGCTGTATGCTTAGTATATTAGCATTTTTGGCATATTTTTCACTAGGTTGATTACACCTTGTTACGCTTGAATTATTTCTTATACAATGGTATTTTTATCCCATGATAAATAACAATAACATTTACATTCCCTTGTTTCAATCCACGCCACCCACGTGAGTTGCAAACGCAATAACATCGGTTACACCCCACCCAATATAACTATATATTCTGACATGGAAGGGGTTTGCCATTGGAAACATTGATGAAGCCAACGCCTGCCAACTCTATCTTTAACCTACCCAATAACCTCACCATCGCTCGAATTGTTATGATTCCGCTGTTTGTGGCAATTGCCTATTGGCCCCCTGCGATGGGAATCAATCAACCTGCCATTAGTGATAATGCGATTGCCAATATCGGTATGTATCATTTTAGTGACAGTTTACTGCGACATTTTTTGTTAACTTTTGTATTTATTTTGGCGGCCATTACCGATTGGTTGGATGGTTATTTTGCTCGTAAGATGAATTTATCTTCGGCATTTGGGCGGTTTCTTGACCCTGTGGCAGATAAGTTAATGGTGGCAGCCGCCTTGATTATTTTGGTGCAGTGGCATCCTGATATTGTGATGGCTATTTCGGCAATTGTGATTATTTCTCGTGAAATTGCGGTGTCGGCATTGCGTGAGTGGATGGCAGAGCTTGGCAATCGCACCAGTGTCGCTGTGTCGTATGTCGGCAAGCTCAAGACGACTTTTCAGATGATTGCGATTACGGTGTTATTGCTAAATTGGGAATCCTTGGAAATAGTCGGTTATGTCTTGATGATGATTTCGGTGGTGTTGACGCTATGGTCGATGTTTATTTATCTAAAAGCGGCATGGCCTTACCTTAAACAAGGGTAAAAATAATGTCTTGCATGATACATTCTAAAATACATTAACAACCTTATTAAAAATTTTGGGCGTATACCAGCCCCTATACAACTTATCTTATTGCTAATTTAACCTGAACTCGAGATAAGAAGTATTAGCATTTTCCATATAATCCCCCTAAATCCCCCTTTTTCAAAGGGGGACTTACCTATCGTTTTAGTCTAAGTTATGGGGGTATAGCCCCCTCTTTCGTAAAGAGGGGGTTGGGGGAGATTTAAATGATAGCAATATCAATGATTTATAATTTTTCTTACCCCGAACTCAGGTTAATTTAAACAACTATTATGCCCTTTTCTACTTTTGACATTGTGAGAATAATGAATGGTATTACTCGATAAACAAGCCGTGGTGATGCACCAATCGGCAAATAACAAAACCGAGGCATTGCAGTTATTGGCATCGATTTTGGTGCAAGAAAAGCTCACCACCCCTGACTATTTGCAAGGCTTACAAGACCGTGAGGCTCAAAGTGCCACATATCTTGGACAAGGGGTTGCGATTCCTCATGGTACGCCTGCATCTCGTGATGCAATTCTCCAAACTGGTGTGCGTCTGGTGCATTTTCCCAAAGGCTTGGTATGGGATGAACAGGGCAATGTGGTACATCTTGCGGTGGTGATTGCGGCAAAATCCGATGAACATTTACAAGTATTACAACAACTGACCAAAGCCTTACGGGATGATGTCAGTGAGTCGATTCAGACCGCCAACACTGCCGATGAGATTTTGGCGATTTTACAAGCCACCCCACCGCAGTTGTATTTACACGAACAACTCATCGCCACTTCAGTGATGGCAACGGATGTTGATGATGTATTACTGAAAGCAACCCAACTGCTAAAAAATCACCAACGGGTCGGACAAGGTTTTTTGGCACAATTATCGCTAGATACTGCCATTGAGCTAAGTGATGGCGTGTGGTCGGTCATCAGTTCGCAATCGGTGCAACAGCCTGCGGTCAGCTTGGTGAGCCTCGCAACGCCTTTGGCATTTGAGATTGCCAAACAGTCGCATCAGTTGCAATTATTGGTGGCGATTGCCGACCATCCAAGCATGGATGCAGAAGCATTAGGCAAATTATTGGATGTTTTAGCCACGCCCAATTTGCTCAAAGAATTGGCTCATCAAGACAACCCAACTCGCTATTTGGCACAACGTACTGGGGCGACTATCATCCCAGACTGGACAAGCCAATCTGTCAGACTGGCAATGCCGAATGGACTACACGCCCGCCCTGCCACGCAGTTGGTGGCACTGACCCAAGCATTAACAGGCGATGTGTTGGTCAAAACCGCTCAAACTGAGTATGTATCTGCCAAAAGCCTGACCAAATTGCTGTCATTGGGGGCAAGTTTTGGGGATACCTTGACGCTGATGGCAGAACCAAACACCGATGCCGAAGCCCAATTACCCCAGTTAATCGAAGCCATTCAACAAGGGCTAGGCGACCCCATAGAGCCTCTACCCACAGTGGCAACGAACGCCCTTGAGGCGAATAGCTTTGATGGGAATAGCCTTGCGGTAACCAATGCCCCTGCTCTCAGTGATACAAATGCTACGCCAAATAAACTGCCAATTGAGCAGTTACAAGACAATCAAGCCTATCCAGCTATCGTGGCTTGTCGTGGTTTTGCGGTGGGACAAGCCTTTGTCAAAACCCAAGTAGCGTTTGAATTTGCAGAATTGGCTTCGAGCATTCATAGCGATGCCAGTCAAGAGCAAGCCAAGTTGGCTGATGCCATTGATGTGGTCAAACACGCCCTACAACACGACATCGAACACGCCACCAATCCCAATATTCAAGCGATTTTTACCGCCCATTTGGCATTATTGGATGACCCAGAGCTAGTGAATCCTGTCAAAACGGGTCTACAACAAGGCTTGACCGCTCCGATGGCGTGGTCACGGCATATTGATAAGAGTGTCGCTGAGCAGTCGGGGTTAAGCAATCGTTTGCTTGCCGAACGTGCGATGGACTTGCGTGATGTCGGTGATAAGGTGTTAGCCAAGCTATGCGGTGTTAGCCAATCGCTCGCCCCCAATGAGCCATATATTTTGATTGCCGAAGATTTAGTACCCAGTGATGTTGCCAAACTAGACCCTAGTCAAGTATTGGGGATTTTGACCGCAGTCGGTGGGGCAAGTTCTCACACTGCGATTGTCGCTCGTAGCTTGGGCATTGCCACCTTAGTGGGGGCAGGTGAAGCGATTTTAGGTATTACCAATACCAGCTCGGTGCTGGTGGATGCGGTGACAGGTGAATTTATCGTCAATCCTGACAGCGAGCGTGTGACCCATACGCTATCTGAGCAAGCCAAACTTGCCGAGCAACAACAACAAGCACTAGCCCATGCCCTTGAGCCTGCGGTGACCCAAGATAACCACCAAGTCGAAGTCGCTGTGAATCTTGGCAATGTCCATGATACCGCCCAAGCTGTGGCATTAGGGGCAGAAGCTGTGGGGTTGTTGCGAACCGAATTGGTATTTATGTCGCACAGCACCGCCCCTGATGAAGCAAGCCAAATACAGGACTATCAGACCGTATTTGATGCGTTGGCAGGTCGCCCATTGGTGGTACGCACACTGGATGTTGGTGGGGATAAACCACTGCCTTATCTGCCGATGCCTGCCGAAGAAAACCCATTTTTGGGCGTGCGAGGGATTCGCATGACACTACGCCAACCACAGCTGTTACGCCAACAACTTATCGCCTTAATCAAATCTGCCAATGGTCGTCCGCTCCGTATCATGTTTCCGATGGTTGGGCGGTTAGAAGACTGGCAATCCGCCAAAGCGATATTGGATGAGGTGCTACTGGACTACCCTTGCCCTGATTTACAAGTGGGTATCATGGTCGAAGTGCCGTCTATCGCCCTACTTGCCCCTATCTTGGCTCAAGAGGTGGACTTCTTTAGCATTGGCACCAATGATTTGACCCAATACACCCTTGCCATTGACAGGGGTCATCCTGTGCTATCGAGCGAAGCGGATGGGCTACATCCGAGCGTATTGATGCTGATTGACCGTACGGTGCAATCGGCTCACACCCACGGCAAATGGGTCGGTGTGTGTGGTGAATTGGCAAGTGATAGCCAAGCCGTGCCAATCCTGTTGGGGTTAGGGGTTGATGAATTGAGCATTTCTGCCAAACAAATCCCACTTGTCAAAGCCCAAATTCGCACACTTAACCTGTCTGACTGCCAACAACTTGCCAAACAAGCCTTAGCCAGTGCGACTGCAAGCCAAGTACGTGCCTTAACATCGGCTACTATCTAAGGAGACTGTCATGGCAAAATTTTTATGTATCACCCTCAACCCTGCGATAGACATTACCTTGCAATTGCCAACCTTAGCCGTTGGTCAGGTGAATCGAGCGAGTCACAGCCACAGTCGCCCTGCTGGTAAAGGGCTAAATGTCGCCCAAGTGCTAAAATCCTTGGGGCATGATGTGTGGGTGACAGGGTTTTTGGGTGAAGCCAATCAAGCGATTTTTTTGGCAGACTTCACCACACAAGGGCTACACAATGCTTTTGTTACTGTGATGGGTGAAACCAGACAAAACATCAAGATTGCCGAAGACAATGGGCAAATGACCGATGTCAATGGTAAAGGCTTTAGCGTCACGGATGCGGACAAAGCCAAGCTACTGACAATATTGCCCAAGCTATGCCAACAGGTAGACTATGTGGTGATGGCAGGTAGTCTACCTCAAGCCTTTAGCCTTGCGGACTTTGCCGAGCTGATTACCACCATTCAACAGCACAATCCAAAGCTTGCCATTGACAGCAGTGGCGATGCCCTGACCACAGCGGTCAGTCATAGCCCATTTTTACTCAAACCCAATACCGATGAACTGCAAGAAAGCTTTGGCTTACCTGCCGAAAGCCTTGAACAGCAACGCACATTATTGGCTCATCTTAGCCATACCTTGCACAATCATACGCCAAACTGGGTCATCTCAATGGGAGAACAAGGGGTCAACTGGCTCAACCCCACGCAATCCTTGCACGCAAATCCACCAAAAGTCACTGTCAAAAGTACCGTGGGGGCAGGCGATACCTTATTAGCAGGGGTGTTGCATGGCATCGCCACAGCACTTTCGACCACCGAAACGCTACGACAAGCCACCGCATTAGCGAGCCATACGGTCAGCCAAATTGGCTGTCAACTGCCTGATACCAGTCGGCTAAACACGTTAATGGCTCAAGTCAGTATCGAACCTTTGGTATAATTTAACTATTTGATTTTTTTGGATTTTATCATGCAAACCCCCATTCAACACCTATATCTAATTAGCAATACCACACCGCCTACCCAAGGTCTTGTCATCGCCAAAAAACTAACCCAATTGGCAACCGCTCAAGGCATCACTGTCAGCACGTTTAGCAGTGCCGAACAGCTCACTGAGCGACTGCAAAACGATACTGTTAACAATAGTCTTAAGAATACCCTGCTATTATGGCTGGGTGGCGAGCGAGTACCGAACATCACACTGCCAAATGGTGCGACTGCCCTACCCCAACGCCACCTTGGGCTGATGAACAATGATGCCCTAGCATCTGCCTTCACCGACCTTCTTAACGACCCAAATCCTACAAGCCAAGCTAATTCAGCCAATCCAACTGCTTTAGCCAGTTCTGCCACTCAGCCGTTACGCTTTGTCGCCATTACGGCGTGTCCAACAGGGGTCGCCCATACCTTTATGGCGGCGGATGCCTTGAAGTTGGGGGCAGAAAAACTCGGCTATTATATGGATGTCGAAACGCAAGGTTCAGTGGGTGCAAAAAACATCTTGAGCGAACAAGCCATTGCCGATGCGGATGTGGTGATTTTGGCGACAGATATTGAGGTGAATACCGACCGTTTTGCAGGCAAAAAAATCTTCCGCACCTCAACAGGGATGGCGCTCAAACAAACTAACAAAACCTTTGAGCAAGCCATTAGCCATGCCAAAATCGAGCAAGCCACCGCAGGCTCAATACCGACTGCAACCACCAAAAGTAGCACCAGTGGTGACAGCACCTCCATCAAGTCCACGATTTATAAACACTTGATGACAGGCGTGTCGTTTATGTTGCCGATTGTGGTGGCAGGCGGATTGTTAATCGCCATGTCATTTATCTTTGGCATCAAGGCGTTTGAAAATGAGGGCAGTCTTGCCGATGTGTTAATGCAAACTGGTAAAGCCGCCTTTACCCTGATGATTCCGATTTTATCTGGCTATATTGCTTATTCGATTGCTGACCGAGTGGGCTTGGCAGCAGGATTGATTGGTGGTTTGCTATCCGCCCAGCTTGGGGCAGGGTTTTTGGGGGCGATTGTATCGGGCTTTTTGGCAGGTTATATCGCCTTATTTTTGGTCAAAAAACTCCCCCTACCACAGACCATGTCAGCATTAAAACCTATTTTAATCGTGCCGTTACTTAGCTCACTGGCGATTGGTTTATTGATGTTTTATGTCGTGGGCGAGCCTGTGGCGTATTTGCTAAATGCAATGCAAAACTTCTTGAGCAACATGGGTACGACCAACACCGTGTTGTTAGGGCTGATTTTGGGTGCGATGATGTGCGTGGATATGGGGGGCCCAATTAACAAAGCCGCTTATACTTTTTCGGTGGGCTTATTGACGCTTGCCACCCCCAACCAATTCCCCATTGCGGCTGCGATGGCAGGTGGTATGACCCCTGCGATTGGGATGGCATTGGCGACTTGGTTTGCCAAACAAAAATTCACCGTAGAGGAGCAAAATGCAGGCAAGGCTTCCTTTGTGTTGGGGTTATGCTTTATCTCTGAAGGGGCGATTCCGTTTGCCGCCAAAGACCCAAGCCGTGTGATTCCTAGCTGTGTGATTGGTGGTGGTTTGACAGGGGCGTTGGTTGGGTTATTTCATATTACCTTGGCAGCACCGCATGGTGGGGTATTTGTATTGTTAATTCCCAATGCCATCAATGCTCCCTTACTGTATTTGCTCGCCATCGCTATCGGTAGTGTGGTCACAGGGGTAACCTATGCGGTGTTAAAACCTAAGCTGGTCAATGATAAATTAGAGGTATAACCGAATTTTTGCCAATATCATCAGCAAATGAGGCAAGGCATTTTGCGAATTGCCTTCTTTAAACAGCTCTTCTTTAACCAAGTCATTTTTAGGCAAATCATTTTTAACCAAGCCATTAATAGCGTCTGCCAAATCCGCCAAACCCAATGCCCCAAATTTTTCAGCCCAAGATGTCAATGAGGACATAAATTGCGACAGGGTTTGGTGGCTTTCCCCATTGACCAAGCGTTTGACGCATTGCTGTGTAAAATCAAATAGCGTTTTGTCAATCACATTATGATGTTGCCTTAGATTGGGGATATATAGGGTTGGTGCGTTTTGTAGGGCTAACGGCTGATGATGAATACTGTCGTCAATATCCAGTACATACAACCTATCCGTCACCACTGCCCACGCTTCAAGCTGATAAATACCTTGCTCAATGTGGTATGTCCCTGACACAATACAACTGCCTTGGGCTTGTAAAAAAGCGGTCGCCATCGAGTGCAAAGCAAAAGGCGTGTGGGGCTGAAACTGCCGATAAATCAGCCATTGTGTGCCACTTTCATCTTCAACAATCGCTACATATTGCTGATTGGCAGGGTCATAGCCATGCTCGATGATACGGGTAAAGTTTAACACGATAAAATTGGGCTGTTGGTAGCGACCTTGCAAAAACATGGGGAGCTGGCGTTGGTGGCTAAGGTGGGTTTGGCAAACACTGGCTATCGTTGCCCAGTCGCCTTGTTGGGGCAAGACTTGATTGTAGGTTTTGCGAGATGTGGCAAGTATCAACTCATGGTTTGCCAAGCGTTTTGCCCGTTGGCAGGTCAGTTGCCCTGTGGCAAGCTGTTGTAAGCTTATACTTGAGGAAATACGCAAGCGTTGCAACTGGCTCAGGCGTTGCGAATTGTCGAGTGTGTCAGCCATTCCAAACGCATGACGGTAGGGCAATAGGGTTTGGGTTTTGCTGTCAAATAACATCACCGTGGCTTGTCGGTTGTCGCCCATGATGTTACCGCCCATGCCGTTATCACCCACAGTGTCATTGACAGCATGATTCACCGTAATACGACAGCCAAGGCTAACCAAGCGAGCCGTAATAATTGGGGTTTCATGTGCCAAACCAACGCCCAATACCGTGTTATGCAACGTAGGATTTTGCCGAGCCAAACTGCGTAACACATATTCGCTTAATAATTCAAAGCCTTTATCCGCTTCAAAGTCGCTACGCCGATTCTCATAGGCAGTAAGCCATTTTTGTAAATCGTTTAAAATCGCTTGAAGCCAAATTTCTTTGGATTTGGCAAGGCTATCGCTAATATCTTGAATCAGCCGTTGATAACGCAATCGCCCTACGGTCGCCCCATCGGTCAATAAGGCTGACCATAGCTCAATTTCTGCATTCGTCAAACTATCAGTTTTTAGAGAAAATGAAATCGGCATTTCATGGCTAGTGGTTGGCTCATTGGCAGGATTCGATGATGTGGCTTGGGGGGATAGTGCTTGGGGCGATTTGGCAAAAAATTGCTCAAGCTGTTGTTTATCCATCACCCTATCAATGCTTCGACTGGGGGCGGTGTCGAGTTGCTGATAGGCGATACTGGCGAGTAGGATATGCTCGCAATCTTGTTTTTGTAGGCAGTCACAACTGGCTTCGGTGAGGTTTGCCCCACCCCAAAATTTGACGGTTGCCATCGGTAACACCGCACTGGCACATTGGTTGTCTTGCATGGGGGTGAGTTTCATGGTCAAGCCATGTTGGCACAGGCGTTGGGCTTTTTTGAGTACCGTGGCATTGGCAAGTTTTTCGATTTGTTCACGGCTAATCTCATGCGGACTGCTGACGGTGACGTTTGGGTTATCATGGGCTTGGCGATACGCAAGCACGGTCTGCACTCGATGACGACACATCGGAGCAGGGCAAGTGCATTGGCTATCGGTAATGCTATTGTCGGTTTGCCAAGTCACTTTATGCCCATCGTTAAATTCGCTGATAAGGCTATCGGCGGTCAGTGTGATATTGGGAATATCGCCATTATCAAGGGCTTTATTTGCCCGTTTCACCAAACCGACATTGGCAAGCTGTACCAGTTTTTCTTCATTGAGATTTAAAATATCGTGTCGGATTGGGGTCATGGTCGTGGTCTGTGAATGTTAAAAATGGGCGTAAATAAAGTGATTGGCTATATGTCATAGGTTGGGTTGAGCGTACGAAACCCAACATTTTCAACAAATTGCGTTGGGTCTCATACTTCGACCCAACCTACTGTGATTTGATAGTTTATTTTAGACTAGAAGGGGGTTGGAGGGAAATGGGAAGGGATTGGATAATGTGGGAAAAAATGGGATGGAATTTGGTTGGAAGTCAGTGGTAGCAAGGATTTAGGAAAAGTGTTGGTGAGAGTAGAAGCCCTATCGTGATGATGGGGCTTTTTCTATTTTATTTTAGACTAAATGTGGATAACTTTTTTGAGGGGGTGATTTTAATAAGTTATTTTAGACTAATTCGGTGTAAGTTAAGCGACCTCGACAGGGGAAGAAGGTGTCAGTGTGGCGTTAATGAGTGTCGCCATGTCCGCAGGTGATGAGGCGGTCAGTGTGATGCGTGTGCCTGTGATGTGGTCAATGGTGGCGGTGATGGCTGGTGTGGTGTTGGTGGCTAGAAGCTGTGCCAGTTCTCGCTTGATGCCGTCCTTGGTGGTGTGTCCGTTCTCTGCAATTAGGGGATGTCTGTCCAAGTTATACGCAATAAACTTGGACAGTAGGACAAAATATAAACAACTTGTCGTAGTTTTATTTTTTAATAAAAAACAATAACTTACACAAACAAAAAAGGAAATAAAAATTTAAACTTAGACACGGTAAAAAAGTTATTGGTTTATTTTGTCTAAGTTTAATCCAGTTTATTTTGTATTGGCTTTGCCTACTTGGTAAGCAACAGCGTTATAAAGCTTTCTAAGTTGGTCATTATCAAGCTGAGTTGAACTGGTGACATCAAATTTTTTCTGTAAGTAATCATCATACCATTCTTGTAGGTTCAGTTTCTTAATATTGGTGTGAATATAAGAATATTGGCGTTTACGAACAGAGTCTATATCAGTTTTCAAGGCAGTTTTTGTTGAAGTTAATCGCCCTATCCATTGTTGCAGATATTTTCTAGCAGTTTCATATTTTTCTAATGGTATTAGGTGATATGAGGTGACTTTTAAATGTTTGTTAAGAGAAGCCCATACTGCTCTGAAAGACTTTGCAGATTTTGGTGTGCGGTATTTTTGTTCAGCTTCAACAATTTCATTCACCAATCTTTGTAAATTGGCTTTTTGTTCATCGGTAATATGTTCATCCCCTGCTTTGACTTCGGCTTTGGTGCGAGTTATGTGCTGTTGGGTATTGACTTGATGAACTGTTGAGCCAGACCCAGCAAAAACACTATTGCTAACATTACCCTGAATGTTGTTGGTAATAGTTTCCTTTTCCTCTGCTTTCATCACGTCAGAAATATTTTTGGATTCTATGCCAGTAATAATGTATTGAATATCTAAGCCAAGTTGTGATGCTTGGGCTAAAAATTCTGCTGACATAACGCTTTTTCCAACTTCATATAATCGCATTTGTTCTCTTGTTTTGCCTGTTTGGTGAGCAAGATTAGCCTGCGAATAGCCTAATCTACTACGTTCTTCAACTAATCTAATACCCATATCTTCTTTGGTTAACATAACAAATAATCCTTATTAATAAATTAATTTCCAAATAATATTGACATGCCAAATATATTTGGATAACATTGCACTCAATGAAGTGAAGTAGCTACCGCAGTTCATTATTGAAGTTAAAAAATGAATGTAAATGAAACTATATGAGGTGATTGTATGAATGCTGATGAAATTTATCAAGCGTTAAAGCAACGAGGTTACAACGCAACTACGATTGCTGAAGCGTTAGATGTGCGTCCTCAATCGGTAGCGACTGTGATTCGTGATGGACATGGCAGTAAAAAAATTGCAAAAGCTGTAGCTTTGGCAGGAAATTATGAGTTTGAAGTTATGTTTCCTTTTTATAAAGAGAAACAGGAGCGTAAAGCAAGGCGTACAAGCAAAATTACTGAATTAAAAAATGAGTTGGCTTTGGGGGCGGTATGAAAGCCTATTATTCTGCTAAAGAATTGTACCAGTTAGGAGTTTTAAATGGTGCAAGTGAGCGGACAATCAAGCGGACAGCTTCTAAAGAAAACTGGTCTTTTCGTGATAGAGAAGGTCGTGGTGGTGGTGTGGAATATGCTGTTGATAGTTTTTGTCAAGAAATTCAAGCTGAAATTAAAGCTAAGTTGCTTCAGCAAATGGCTGATAGCGTTGAGTTACCTGCACAAATCGTGGGTAACGCTCCGCTAACCCACGCTACGGCTAAGAATCCCCCCCAACCCCCCTTTAAAAAAGGGGGGAGTGAGATACGGGCAGTCAATGCTAACCCTACCCTACTCGCAGACTGGCAACGTAACTGCGGTACGGCTCGCCTCGCTATCGTCCGCCATGTGCTTGAAGTGGCTGAACTGATTGGCAAAACCAAGGCAGTCGAAAAAATGGTCAGCGATAGCAAAGACGGTAAACTGACCGCCACCCTCGCTGATACGCTAAGACGTGCCAATGCCAAGGCAGGGGCTAAGGCAGGGGCTAAAACGGAGAATGGCGGTAACGCTAAGGTCAGCCGTGCGACTTTATTTAACTGGCTGAAAATAGCAGAAGAAGCCACTGAGAATGATAGCCTAGTGGCGTTACTCGCTCCGAAAAGTCGTGAAATCGTGGTACACAGCTGGTCTGCGTTGCTATTGAAGCTATGGCAACAGCCAACCAAGCCAACATTGAGCGAAGTCATGCGACAACTGGCACAGGCATTGAACGGTGAAAACGTGCCAACTCGTAGCCAAGCGGAGTATTTCCTAAAACAACGTGTTGGCAATGTTGAATTACAACGTGGGCGGATGGGTAGCCGTGAGATTAAGAATATTTTGCCCTTTATCCGCCGTGATACGTCTATGTTGTTTCCAACGGATATTTATACCGCTGATGGTCATACCTTTGATGCGGAAGTGGCTCACCCTTTGAGTGGCAAGCCATTTCGCCCTGAAATCACCGTCATTATTGATGTGGCAAGCCGTAAAGTAGTTGGCTACTCAGTGGATTTGGCAGAAAGTGGGCTGGCGGTATTGTCGGCTATCACAATGGCGGTGTGTGTGAATGGTGTGATGGCGATTTTTTATGTCGATAACGGTACAGGCTATAAAAATGCCTTAATGAGTGCTGAGGGCGTGGGTTTGATGGATAGGCTTGGCACTGAAATTAAGCATAGTTTGCCATACAACTCACAAGCTAAAGGTATCATTGAACGCTCGCATCAGACGATTTGGGTGCGATTGGCAAAACGCCTACCGACCTATATTGGCAAAGATATGGACAAACAAAGACAGCAAGCGGTGTTTAAGAAAACTCGCCAAGAAATCAAGGAGTTTGGGCAGTCTAATACGTTGGTGTCGTGGGATGAGTTTTTGAAACTGTGTGCGGAGGCGGTGAATGAGTATAACAATCAACCGCATAGCTCATTGCCTCGCCGTGTGAATAAATTGACTGGCAGACGTGGCAATATGACACCGCAGGAATATTGGGACTTGAAGGTGGCGGAAATGCCACAGCATGGCTTGAGCCTTGTGACAGTGAGCGAAGCCGAGGCGTTGGACTTGTTCCGACCTCGCACTGAAGCCACGGTGGAACGCTGTGAGATTAAGATTTTTAATCATATCTACTTTAGCAAAGATTTGACTGAGTACCACGGTGAGCGGTTGCAGGTCGGCTATGACGTACATGACCCAATGCAGATTTGGGTGTATGACTGGGACGGCAGACTATTGGCAGTGGCAAAACTCCATGCCAATCGACAAGCCTATTATCCGCAGTCGGTCATTGAGCAGACACGCCAAAAACGCTTGCAGGGTCAGCTTAAACGCAATCAAAACAAGGGCAAAGAGATTTTGGAAACCATGTCGCCAAGTCGTGTATTACAGCATATCGACACCATGCGATTGCCCCAAGCGGAGATTGATTTGGCACAGGCGAACTGGGCGAAGGTGCTTGAGGGTGAGGCGGTTGAGATTGTTGTGGATAAGGTGGGTTATGCCAAAACGGCTAACCCAACCTACGAACCTGCTACCACCTTGGATACGGTCATCGACAATGATAATGAGAAGTTTGAGCGTTGGCTGGCGTTAGATGCACGCAAAACCGCAGGTGAAATGCTTGATTCTAACGATTTTGATTTTTGGGATTTGTTTCGAGATACCAAACTTTGGCGAAACAAGATGGCAACTTATAAGGGAGGAAATACAACGCCCACAGGTGTGGACGCTATGGGGAATAACGATGGATGGCAGTCCGATGTTATCCGATTTGATGGTTTTAACAAGGGTTTTATTAACTAAGTTTTGTAATGGTGCGTGGAACGCACCCTACAAGAGCAATGGTGCGTAGGACGCACCTTACCGTAACAATGAGGAATAGTATGAAAGAAAATGCAAGTAATGTCAACTTATCGCCTGTGAGCGGTGGTGTGGCTCAAGTCACGAATGTCGCAATGCTACACGATGCGATTAAATACACAAAAGACCGTAACCCAAATCTGCCCGGTATCTGTGTGTTTTATGCCCCCAGTGGCTTTGGTAAGTCGGTGTCAGCCAGTTATGTGGCGACTTTGACAAGGGCTTATTATGTGCAAGCTTCAAGCATTGACACCAAGAAGTCATTTTTGGAAAAGGTGCTACGTGAAATGAATATTGCCCCAGTGGGGACAGCGACAGGAATGCTGGATTTAATCAGTAGTGAACTGGCAAAAAGTGGCAAGCCGTTGATTGTGGATGAGTTTGACCATTTGGTGACGGCAGGGGGTAAAGGTGGCAAGGTTGAGCTGATTCGAGATATTTATGAAAGCTCACAGGGGACAATTATCATTATTGGGGAAGAGATGTTACCTAAAAAATTGGAGCGTTGGGAGCGATTCCACGGTCGTGTATTGAATTGGGTACAGGCTCAACCTGCAAGCATAGCGGATGCAATGCTATTGGCTCAAATATACTGCGAAAAAGTGGCGATTGATGAAGCTGTTTTGGCTGAATTGGTGGGTGCAGTGCGTGGCTCAACTCGCCGTGTGTGTACCAATCTTGAGATGTTGGGGCAGAAGGCTAGAGAAAATGGACAACGCTCTGTGGCATTTGATGACTTAAAACGCCTATTACCACATGGCTTTATTACTGGCGAATCGCCAAAACCACGGTCATTCTTTTAATAGGGGGTAGTTATGTGTTGTCGCTGTCAATTAAATCCCCCTAAATCCCCCTTTATGAAAGGGGGTGTTGAGAAACGCTGGGAGCGTAACCCTGCGTTTGACTATCAACCAAATGGCATTGTGCGAGATGCTCGTGAGCAGGTATGGGATATTCTGCGACTTGGCGAGGGTGTCACCACCACCGCCATCTGTGAGCAAGTCACCCAAGCCAACCGTAAGCAAGTGGAATATTGGCTAAAAGGTTGGATTGCAGGGGGCTTTGTCAAAGTCATTGGGGCAAAACGCCCTTTCCAAAACATCATTGTGCGTGATATCGGACAAGAACCGCCAAGAGTGGATAGCTTCGGTAAGCCTGTGGCAACACCGCTGAATGAATCGGCATGGCGTGCAATGCGTATTCAAAAGACCTTTAATGCTCGTCAAATCGTGGCAAGCACTGGGGCAAATCTACAAGTCAATACGGTGCGTACTTATCTACGTCAACTGGCAGAAGCTGGCTATCTCAAAGCTGTGTCAGTGGAGCAAGGTATGCTCACCACTTATCAACTAATGGAAGATACAGGCTGTAAGCCACCGCAAGTGCTACGTGGCAAGCGAGTATTTGACCAAAATCTCGGCATTATCGTGTATGAGCCGACCAAATCTGTAAGTATGGTGAATTAAATCAGAAGTCATACTTTGAATGATTGGGCGTATGCAATACGCCCCTACACCACTGTTTTGTTTCTAGTTGAAACGACTATAAATCAACCAAAAATGAAGAAGGATTAAAGCATGAGTACGTTTAAAAATACGTTTGAAAATTGGATTGATGAGGGGCAAAGTCAACAATGCCCTATGTTTCCAGTGATTAACCATGAGCCACTCACGCCTCAAGACAAAGGACGTGCGGAGCGTCTGCACCAATCAAAACAACGCCTAAACGATGAAAAACGCATTAGCGATTGGCTAAAAATTGATGTTATGCACAATCAACAAAAACTGCATGATGATGATATTGAGGCACTGCAAGTGAACGTTGAGAAACTCCAAAGTCAGGTACATGGGCTGATATTTGTGGTCGCTGGGCTGTTGTGCGTCTGCGTAGGGGTGGTGTCATGTCTAGCTTAAATCAGCTAAAAATCACGCCTGTCACCAAGGATAACTGGATTGAGGCGGTGAAAGAGGAGGCGGAGCAAGATGGCTGTAGCTTGACCACAATTGCTGACAAAATCGGCTATGCTCGCCCCAGTCTAAGCCTTGCTGTGAGCGGTAAGTATGTGGGTAGTACCGACCATATTCGTGATGCGTATATTGAGTACCGTAAGCAGGTGCTATGCCCCTATATCAACGACACGGTAAGCCGTAGCTACTGTATCGACCATGCCACAGGTGATGCACCAACCCATCACCCAGCCAAATTGCGACACTGGCAAGCGTGTAAAAAATGTGAGTTTTGTCCTGAACGAGGAAATAGCGAAGCACTGCTTCTTCCGAGTGCAAGAGCCAAGCTAGGATTGGCTGGAGAGGAAAAATGAAAACCAAATGCCCCAACTGTGGTGCGACCCATTCGCTTGACAGCCTAATTATGGCGAACAAAGGCGGTGAAGCCTTTTTGCAAGCCTTTGATGTACCCAGTGAACTCAAAACCGCCATCATTCAATACCTTGGCTTATTCCGCTCGGCAGGGCGTGACCTATCGTTTGACCGTGTGGCAAAGCTACTGGCAGAGCTAAACCCAGTCATCAAAGCAGGTAAAGTCACCTTTGACCGCCAAACCTTTGATACGCCTATCCCTGCGTGGGTGTGGGCGATAGAGCAAGCTATCAAAGCAAGGGATGATGGGCGATTGACATTACCCCTAAAAAATCATAATTGGCTATATGCGGTGATGAGGCAGTTTGACCCTCGCAAAGATGCCCCTGCTAAGACGACCAATGCCAGTCCTGCGTATGGTCAGACAGTGGTATTTAATGGGGTAAAAAAATCCCTGCTAAATGGTAAAACATTTCAGGAAACTTGGGATATTGTAAGCCAAGCTAACAAAGGCAGTGGCGAAACAATGGATGAAACTTATGAGCGAATTAAGGAGCAGTATTAATGCAAAAAATGAAATTAAACCCAGTCAAAGGTTCTTTGAGCGATGGTCTAATGATGGCAACGATTGAAATATTACTCTTAGCAGTGCATGACTTGCCTGATTTGGAAAAACGCTTGTTAAAGGCTAAAGAACGAGTGTTATTTAATCAAATTAGCAATCACCCAGAAGTTAAAAAAACGATTGAGAAAGCCCATAAAATCGCAGTTGAACAAGCTACACGCCACAAACTTAATGCACAGGAGCAAGACAATGGCTAACCAAACCCAAATCCCAGAAGGCTACGTCAAAAACGCCAAAGGACACTTAGTCCCTGTTGATAGCGTTAAGGCAATTGACCAACTGCGTGATAGCACTGTCAAAGACATGGTTGTAATCGCCAAAGAACTTAGCGAAGCCATGCGTGAAAAGAAAGAAAAACTGTTTAGTTTGTTTGAAGACTTTGTTCAACTATCCGCCAGTGAATACGATACCAAAGTCGGTGGCGAAAAGGGTAATACCACCATCCTTAGCTTTGATGGTCAACATAAAGTACAACTAGCAGTTAATGACAATATCGTCTTTGACGAACGCCTACAAGTCGCCAAGTCACTGATTGACGAATGTTTGCACGAATGGACAAAGGACAGTAACGACAACATCAAAGCCATCATTGATAATGCGTTCCAAGTCGATAAAGAGGGCAAAATCAATACACGCCGTGTCCTTGGTTTGCGTAGTCTGCAAATTAATGATGAAAAATGGCTAAAAGCGATGGAAGCGATTAGCGACTCTATCCAAGTCACCAGTAGCAAAGAGTATATCCGTGTCTATGAGCGTGATAGTGAGGGTAAATACAACCAAATCCCCTTGGATTTTAGCAATGTTTAAACCGCTACCAGTCGGTTACTGGTAAATCAATCTCAATGGGCGTATGCAATACGCCCCTACTCCAACAAAAGGAAACATTATGAACAAGTCTGAATTAATCGCCAAAATCGCTGAACAAGCTGGCATTAGCAAAACTCAAGCCACTGCCTCGCTACAAGCATTTGAACTGGCAGTCATCGACACCCTTGCCAATGGTGGTACAGTCGAACTCAAAGGCTTTGGCACATTCAAAGTCACTGACCGTAAAGCCAAAACAGGTCGTAACCCAGCCACAGGTGAGCCTATGCAAATCCCTGCCAAAAAAGCCCCAGTGTTTAAGGCAGGAAAAGCCCTCAAAGATGCGGTGAACTAATCACAATCTACCACTAACCAAAGGCGTGTTGCGTGGGTGACACGCCTTTTTTGTAAGGAAAAATCATGGCTAAACAATCTGTACCAAAAACCAAGGCACAAAAAGAACGTGGCAGACTTATCACGTTGATTCATGTTGCCAAAAACGAACTGGGGCTAGACGATGACACCTACCGTGCCATGCTCACCAATACCACAGGCAAAACCTCATCCAAAGACTGCACCCTACCGCAACTGCGTAGCGTACTCGACACCCTCAAAACCAAAGGCTTCACCGTCACCCCCAATCCATCAAAATCATCAGCCCCAAATCTAGGAGAAAAGCCCCAAGTTGATGAAGTCCTACAACCCATGCTAGGCAAAATCGAAGCCCTGCTACTCGATGGTGGCTATACATGGAGCTACGCCAACGGCATAGCTAAGAATATGTTTAATAAAGAAAAAATAAATCTATGCGGTGGTCAAGAAATGCACCAAATCATTGTCGCTTTAGAATATAATAGCAAGCGTAACGCAACAAAAGTCTAAAATCGTTAGATTAACAAAACAAAAGTAGGGGGTAAAATGGCAGTCACAACCACATACCAAAACATCGCTATGGTCATCGGCGAAGAGTCCGCTCAAAAGCTGATAGGTAACTTTGGCGGTACGGAGCTGTATGTGCATACCTGTGACCGTCTGCCCCCTAATCATCAGCTTGTCACGATACTGGGTGAGGAAGTTGCAAAACGTCTATGTCACTACTATGGTGGGCGTGTGCTAGATGTACCGCTGAATAAACAAGCCGTGATAAAAAACCGCAATGCCGAAATCATCAAACTTGCCAAAGATGGGGTATGTCCAAACGACCTTGCCAAGCGGTTTACCCTTCATGTCCGTACTATTCGCAAAATCATCGAAAAGGATATCAAAGAGCGTGCCAATGCGGTGTATGCGATGAGGCAGTTTAGTTTGTTTTGATTATGGATGTTACCCCCTCCAGCTCCGCCCTTGGCAGGGGGAGAGCCAATAAGCACAAAAACCGTTAGATAGTGATATATCTAACGGTTTTTTTGTGCTTGTTTGTTTGAGCGTGTTTTTAGGCAATGGGGCAAAATCGGAACTGTGCCAAGTATTGCCATGCGTGGCGTGTGGGTATGATGGGGGAAAAGTCAGAAAAGGTCATATCATGCAAATCACCGCCAACTTTAGCCTTGCCGAACTCACCCATAGTAATACTGCTGTGGCTCGTGGTATCGCCAATACACCCACCGAAGCACACAAGCAAAACCTAATCCATGCCTGTGTCAACCTATGGCAACCAATGCGTGACCTACTTGGTAAGCCTGTACATATCAACAGTGGCTACCGCTCAACAGCCGTCAATAAAGCGGTGGGCGGTAGTCCGACTTCTGCTCACAGTATCGGCTTTGCCATTGATTTTGTATGTCCTGCCTTTGGTTCACCTCGTGAGATTGTGCAGTTTTTGGCAACCGAACTACCCAAACATGGGATTGGCTTTGACCAAATCATTCTTGAATTTCCTGATACTGACAATAGCTGGGTGCATATCGGCTACAAAAACCAAGCAGGTCGCCAACGTGGGCAGGTGCTGACTGCCAAAAAAGTGCGTGGTAAAACCGTGTATCTACAGGGGATTCAGTAGTGAAAAACCTTGAACTTGTACCGCATTGGCAGACTGGGTGGAAGTGGTTTAGCACATGGGCGTTTGCGTTGATTGTGTTTTTTGCCAGTGTACCTATGCCACCTGAAATCATGGCGTTAATCCCTGCTGAGTACCAAAAGCACGTGGTTAGCTTGGTGGCTTTGTGTGGCTTGATTCTACGCTTTGTTAAGCAGTCACACCCAAACATTGAGCCAATAAGTTTAACCCTATCAGATGGGGATATTAAGGGCGGTGAGAATGGGTGATATCGTTGACCGTGCCAATGAAGAGGCAGACCGTTGGCTACAATATCAAATCGCCAAAACCCACCACGAAGCCACAGACGACACCGAGTGTATCGACTGTGGCGAACCTATCGGCACGGCTCGCAAAAAATCCATACCGTGGGCGGTGCGGTGTATGAAATGCCAAACAGAACATGAACAAGGTGGTAAGCGATGACGTTAAATCTTGAAGCCTATCAAGCCATTATGCTCGCCATCACCATTGGTGGGTCAATCTTTGGGGCAGGTAAAGCCTTTTTTGGGCGGATTGAAACCTCGCTCAAAGAACGTGATGATGGGCTAAAAGCTGAAATTGCAAAAGTCAATGAAAACGTGAGTAAAGAGTCCGAAGCAATTCGCAAACTTGACCGTGAGCTACTTATGCTGAAAGCCGAATTGCCTCGTGAGTATGTCGCCAAAGCAGACTTTGTGCGGTCATTTACGGTGGTAGAAGCCAAAATTGATGCGGTGCAGTTAATCCTTGTTAAAATTGCTAATAAAGAGAAATCAGAATGACTATTGATTTATTAAGTACACGGCGTGCAGGAATGCGTTGGCATCTGATGAACGCCCTCGACAAAGCACGCCCTATCGGTGCAATGGATACCTTGCTACTTGATGTGATGCGTGAAATCTATCCTGATGTGACTGCCAATGAGTTACACACACAGATGGACTACCTTGAGGATAAAAGCATGATTGAGATATCACGCTATCCCAATGGGTATTGGCACGGCTGTCTGACCTGTGAGGGTGTGGACGTGGTGGAATATGTGAGCGACTGCCCTGTGGGTGTGGCTCGTCCTGTGAAATACTGGCAGGGGTGCTAACATGGGTGCAGTAATTGGCTTAATGATTGGGGTAGCTATTGGGTTTGTTTTTGGCTATGCCGTGGCAAAAGGCATTTGGGGATAGGAGGTCAGTATGGCTCGTGAAAGTGCGATAGACCGCCTGCCTAGTGATGTCAAAAAGTTGCTTGATGACAAACTGTTTGAGAATGGCTTTAACGGTTACATTGACCTTGAAACATGGTTGCGTGAGCAAGGCTATGAGATTAGCAAATCATCTATCCACCGCTATGGGCAAAAGGTGGAGAAAAAACTGGCAATGATACAAGCCAGTACCCAAGCGGCGATGATGATTGCGGAGCAAGCCCCTGATGATGCCGATATGCGAAGCCAAGCGGTATTATCACTGGTGCAGTCTGAAATCTTTGATGCGTTGTTAGACTTTCAAAACGCCACTGATGAAGAGAATGCTATGAGTCCTGCTGACCGCCTCAAGCTATTGGGGCAAGCAGGTAAAGGGATTGCGAATATCACCACCGCCTCGGTGAATCAGAAAAAATGGCAGACTGAGGTCAAAGACAAAGCCCAAAAGGCTGCCGATGCGGTGGAGAATATCGTGTCAAAAGGTGGGCTAAATGCAGAAACCGTACAGATGATACGGCGTGAAATACTGGGGATTGCGGAATGACAGGTCAATCATTAGGGTTTGCGGTCTTGGTTATCTGTACAACCATATTGGAATTAAAAGGGCATAGTACACAAGGGCTTTGGATTGGTGTTGTGCTTTGGGCATTTTTTGGTAACTTCAATGGTAAATAATACACCGCCACTCCTCGACAGCACCGCCACGCTCACCGCCCCTGCGGTGTTATTGCCATACCAACAGGCTTGGCTCGCTGATGACAGCCAACTTAAAATCGCTGAAAAATCACGCCGTATCGGACTAACATGGGCGGAAGCGGCTGATAATGTGCTTATCGCCTCTAGCGACAAGAAAAATGGCGGTCAGAATGTGTATTATGTCGGCTATAACCAAGACATGACGGTGGAGTTTATCGAAGCCTGTGCCATGTGGGCAAGGGCATTTGACTATGTGGCAAGCGAAATCGAAGAGGGCTTGTGGGAAGACGAAGACAAGCAAATCAAAACCTTTACCATTCGCTTTCCCAAGTCCAAGCACCGTATCACTGCCTTATCTAGCCGTCCCTCTAACTTGCGTGGTAAGCAGGGCGTGGTCGTCATTGATGAAGCAGCGTTCCATGAGGATTTGGCAGGGCTGATTAAAGCTGCGTTGGCGTTGCTGATTTGGGGTGGTAAAGTCCGTATCATCTCAACCCATAACGGTGATGAAAACCCATTTAACGAACTGATTAACGAAGTGCGAGGCGGTAAACGCAAAGGCTCGGTGTTTCGCTGTGACTTTGCCGAAGCCGTAGAGCAAGGGCTATACAAGCGTGTTTGCCTCCGCCGTGGTATCGAGTATGACCCCATCGCAGAAGCCAACTGGGTGCAAGAAGTCTATGACTTTTATGGTGATGATGCGGATGAGGAGCTGGATGTCATCCCCTCGCAGGGGTCAGGGCGGTGGCTGTCATCGGCATTGCTTGAGCGACTGGCAAATGAGGCTGTGCCTGTGTTGACATTTACCGCTCCCAAAGGCTTTGATACTTGGAGTGAAGAGGCTCGTGTGGTGGAGGTGGACAATTGGCTAACACAGACAGTCGCCCCTATCCTTGATACGCTTGCCCCACAGGACAGCTATTTTTATGGCTTGGACTTCGCTCGCAAACGTGATGCTTCGTCTATGTGGGTGCAGGGGCAACGCATGAACCTCAAACGCTATTGTGCCTTTGTGCTGGAGATGATAAAAGTCCCTTACAATCAGCAAAAGCAAATCCTCGTGTATGTGACGGACAGGCTACCACGCTTTATCAAGTCGGCACATGATGCGACTGGTAACGGTGGCTACTTGGCGGAACAAATGCAAATCAAGTGGGGTGAGCGTGTCGAGGCGGTGATGCTGTCGGAGGGTTGGTATCGTGAGCATACGCCTCACTTTAAGGCAAGCCTAGAGGATGGGACGATTGAGGATATGCCAGCCAATAAGGATATCCGTGATGACCACTTGCTATTTCGTAAGGTGAAAGGGGTCGCCAAAATCCCTGCGGAACGCACCAATTCGCAAGATGGCAGTAATAAGCGACATGGGGATAGTGGGATTGCTCATTTGCTGTGTGATTATGCCAGTACCATGCCGATGGCGAGTATGGAATGGACACCTGTGCCGATTGGGGGACAAGTGCCGAAAGGGATGGAGGATATGTGGGAAAGTGGGGGTTATGGGGAGATGGGTGGGTTTGTGTGATTAGTCACAACTGCCTTCCGCCCTTCTGACATAACCTAAATGACAAATACCGTCACGACAAATGGGAACTTGTTTGAATGCGGTGCATTTTCTACCATACTCTGGCATAGTTTCAGTTCTATCAGGTATTACTTTGGTTTCCACATATTTAAATTTTTCAGCTTCAGATGTTCCAAGTATAGATTTATTATCTTCTGTTTTCACGTTTGATAATAATACTTTGCCATCATCGCTTTTGAAAATGTGCATTGTACCGCCTTTATACGTTTGGGTATAAGGCTTGGCAATAGCAAGTAAAGGCAAAGCTATCAGATAAACTAAAAGTAATTTTTTCATGTTAAACCTTCCAAAACTCTATGATTTACCCATTAATCTATCTAATGCTTTTTTTCTACCCTCTTTACGAATTTCACCGAGTGCTATTTGAGCTTTCAAGTCAGTAATATCTTGATAAATCTTATAAGCATTATAAATACTGAATGTCCATGTCAATAGGTAACTAATAGAAATAATATAAGTAAACTTGATAAAAGTAGTTAAGGAAGTAGAGGCTTTGGCAATATTTGGAATAATTGGTTCAATGCTACTATGTATTGCACTAAGTATGATTGCAGACAAAACATAAAATATTAATACTCTTAATAACCTTGCAGTTCTATCACTTACGTCTGCTTGAATACGATTGAATTCAGATTCCAATATTTTTGTTTGCTCTTTTGTATCATTAAGCTTAAAAAATGTTTGGGCGATTAAAGCTACGATGAAAAAAGCTGATGTTTGAAACCATTTAAAACTAATAGAAAATAGCACTGGATTATTGAATAAAATAAATCCAATTAGTATTGAAAACGCTACGATTGATGTAATAATCATCGTAATATTAAAAATGCCTTTGCTATCATATAAAAAGTTCATAATCAGCCTTAACTGTCAGATATATTCTCTTTTAAAAACTGGAATAAATCTGCTCTTAATTGTATGTGATTGATACCATCATCAAACGTTTCAACTTTAATGATTTTAGTTTGTCTAAACTCATCACCTCGTAATGAACCACCACCTTCATATTCAACTCTAAAATCCTCATCATCAAGATTTACCAATGATGTCGCTATTGTATCTATAATAGTCTGTCCAGATTCTGATGTCTCACTAACTTTACCTTTTATGCGTAAAGTTATATCAATAAATAAATTATCATCTTGAAGATTATCTTTGAGTTTTTTGGAAAGTTTTTTATCCAAACCTAATTCTTGAATAACAGCGTTAAAAAGCCCAGACCTTTCATTATTGAAAGAAAAATTTGCAGATTTAAAGCCCGTAATATTTTTAGGTTGCTGTTCATTTGATGCTTCAATTTTTTGACTTAACTTAACAGACTTTGCAGGTTTTTCTCTGAAGATATCTTTGGCTTGTTGGCTAGGCATATCTTTAAATAAAATAATATTACCACCTAGCAAATTCGCACCACTTTCTCCCAGTAAATAATTCAAATACTCACTCAGTCTATTTATTCTAATTGAACTACTTTGAATAACGGCTACATGGTTGCCTGTAATACCAAAATACAAAGTATTCTCTATAAATTCTTTTTGATATTGGTTTAGATTAGTTTCTGTAGTGTTATTCACATCATCAACGGTAACTAATCTTGTAGGATATCTTTTTACCCCATCTTCAAAACTGATAATGGTCTGAAATTTATTTTTTTCAATGTAGATTAATTCACCATAAATCATGCCATTTAATACACTGACTTCATTCAGAAAATAAAAATCTTCTGAATTGGCATTATTTTTATAATGACGATTGTCAGGTATTGGGAATTTACAATTTTCATCCAATAATGCTTGTTGTAACAAGTCACTAAGCTGTTGGTTTTTTCCAACTATTGCTTGTTTGTAGTATACTGTGCGAGATTTTTTAAAACTACGGCTCAAGATATTATCCTCTTTTAAAGGGTTGGCGTATAGAGGCTGAACAAACAAAACGTCAATTGGTGACGTGACATTTTCTGAAACGTTAGAAGTAATATTGTACAATCATAAGTTAAATCTAACGCTTTTTGCAAGGTATAAATAGTTTAAATCGGAACAACGCCAACTATCCCAAAACCTACCAACCGCATACACTCAAGCTAAAATCTTGAGGACTGCCCTATGTCATGGTACAACCACCCACTCACCGCCCTAAAAGCCATACCCAACTCTATCAAACTGTTTAACAAAAACCAACTCAACCAAACGCAAACCGCCTCTTATCAAGAGCAACGCAGTATGACCGCCTATGGAGCGGAGTTTGAACACCCTGCCGTAGGTCTGACCCCTCGCAAAGTCCATAACCTACTCACCCAAGCCGAAGCAGGCAGTATGGGGGCAATGCTCGCCTTGTTTGAGGACATGGAAGAGCGTGACCTGCATATCCTAGCCGAAATGAGCAAACGCAAACGTGCTGTCGTCAAACTGGATTGGCAAATCAAAGCCCCTGCCAATGCTGATGCTAACGAACAAAAATACACCGATGCCATCGCCTCTATGCTAGAAGCGGTGGAAAACTGGGAGCAAATCATCACAGACAGCCTAGATGCCATTGGCAAAGGCTACTCATGCCACGAACTGCATTGGGTGCGTGATGGCAACCTTTGGCTGATTGATGATATCAACTGGCAGACACCGCATCGTTTTACTATCGACCCATTTAACCCCAATCAATTACGCCTATCAGGTGGCGGTATTGGTGATGATGAGGACTTGTGGGAAAACGCATGGCTAGTCCATACCCACAAAGCCAAATCAGGCTACCTTGTGCGTGGTGGGCTACACCGTGCCTTGGTATGGTCGTATGTGTTTAAGAACTACAGCGTGCGTGACTTGGCGGAGTTCTTGGAGATTTATGGGCTACCCTTACGCCTAGGAACTTATCCAGCAGGGGCGACAGAGGGTGAGAAATTTACCTTACTCAAGGCAGTGATGGACATTGGACATCGAGCGGCAGGGATAATTCCGCAAGGCATGATGATTGACTTCAAAGAGGCTGCCAAAGGCTCGTCCGACCCATTTATGGATATGGTGAAATGGTGTGAGCTGTCGCAGTCCAAAGCTATCTTGGGTGGTACATTAACCAGTCAAGCTGATGGTAAGTCATCGACCAATGCCCTCGGCAAAGTACATGAAGAAACTCGCCTAGAAATCCGTGACAGCGATGCCAAACAGCTTGCCAGTAGTATCAGCCGTGATGTGATTGGGGCGTTGATGCGGATTAACTACCCCGATGTATCGCCTAGACGTTATCCAAAGTTTGTATTTGATATCTCCGAAAATGAGGATATCAGTGTATTTGCCGAAGCCTTGCCAAAACTTGTTGGCATTGGTATGAAAATCCCAGTTGAATGGGGGCATGAGAAACTGGGGATTCCACTAGCGAATGAGGGTGAGCCAGTATTATCAATGGTACAAACTAACAATACAGCAAACCAAGCACCGCTAACCGCTCAACTGGCTAACCTTACTTTGCTCAACAAAAGCCAAGCGGATAAGCCTATCCCTGCCGAAACCACCGCAGAAAGCCAACGTATGGCGTTAGAAACTGGGGCGAATGCAGTGCTGTCTAACGAATTTTTGGCAGATATTGGCAAACATCTAACGGCGGATATGGTGCAAGCGTTACAAGGCTTTGATAGCTTTGAAGAGGCATTGGGCTATCTGTCGGACAATGTGCCAAGTGATAACCCTAAGCTGATGGCAAGCCTACAACAGATGATAGCCGTATCAATGGCGAAAGGCATTGATGACCAGCTAACCGCTCGTGGGGGTCAGTAATGCCAAAAGGGCTAACAACTGGCATGGATTTTCGGTCACCGCCAACTGATGCCATCCACTACCTGCAACAAAGATATCCGCAAGCCAGTTGGGCTTATACCGATTTGCTCGACAACGCCCATGACCGTGCCTTTGTGGTGGCGAAGATGATGGATGTGGACTTGGTAAGTACGGTACAGCAAAGCCTTGTCAAAGCCATGCAGGACGGCACAACCTACAAAGCATGGGCTAAAGATATCGACAAGGTACTTGCCAAAGCTGGCTGGTATGATGGACAAATCAATGTGGATAGTGAGGGCAATGCCAAAAAAGTCGCCACAGGTGGACAGCACCGCCTAGAAACCATCTACCGCACCAATATGGCAAGTGCGTATGAGGCAGGACGGCAAAAGGTGATTTTTAATGAGCGTGAACATGACCCTTTCCCCTTTGTCATGTATTCCGCCATCATGGACAATCGTACTCGCCCAACGCATAAGGCATTGCACGGCAAGGTAATGGCAAAAAGCGACCCTGCTTGGCAGTCCATCAGCCCACCCAACGGCTATAACTGTCGCTGTACTATCGTGGAGCTGACACAGGGGCAGATAGACCGCTACGGCTATACCGTCAGCAGTAGCGATGGCAAGCTATCAACGGAGGTAGTCGAACTGCCAAACGGCAATACCGCCCAACGTACTTTGTTTGAACTGGATAATGGAGCGGTATTTAAGACGGATGTGGGGTTTAACCACGCTCCCAAAGTCCTACCCATGCAAGCGTTATTTGACAAAGCGATATTGGCAGAGCCGAAACTGGCTACCAAAGTGCTTGAGCAAACCCTCAACAACCCTCGTGTGGTCGATGACCTTGCCAAAACTTTTAGGACATTTGCCAGTCCGATTGTGGCACAGATACCGCCCCCCAATGCTCCGCCTGTGGTGATACGCAATACAGGGGCATACCAACACGTTGGGGCGTTGGATAGTCAAGTGGTAACCGTGCTAGAAACTCATGGGATTAACCTACAAACGCCTGTACTTACCATCACTGATGACGATGTTACTCATGCTATGCGAACAGATAAGCATAACCCAGTACCACAAAGTTGGTTTTTGGATTTGCCAAAGCATCTTGCCAAGCCTGATGCGGTATTACTTGACACTCTACAAACACAACCTACGATATTACTGGCGTATGTGATGCCAAATAATATGTGTTACAAAGTTGCGGTAAAATTGAATTACGCTGGCAAGCTAAAAGTAGAGGGTAAAAAAATGAAGGTATTGCGGAATAATGTGATAACCACACAGATTGTGGCGATTGGTAATTTGCAACAAGTTGAATATGTGGTGTTACAGGGGAAGATATAAAATGGCTACAGCTGACTCATTTCAATCCACATTTGCAAAATTGCAAATGACTGTGACTACGGCTGACTCGAACAGCATAATAAGCACCAAGTAATCTTGGCTCTTAACCGTTACCCATTGGAAACAATAGCCACAGCTTTATTATGCAATCAAACCTAACAAAAATCAAGGTGCTAGATGACAATTAATCTTGATGCCAGTGAGCTAGACAGGGTATTACAACACGCCTCGCAACATCTCACCAATACCGAACCGCTGATGGAGGATATCAGCCGTCAATTGGTCACAGAAACTAACTTAAATTTTGATTTTGGTGGACGACCTGTATGGGCTGGGCTATCGCCTGTGACATTGGCAAGGCGTAGAGGCGGTGCAGGGTGGATATTGCAAGACACAGGTAAACTTAAAAAGAGTATTACTAGTAGTCATACCATCGATACCGCAACGGTAGGCACGAATTTAAAATATGCTCCCACTCACCAATTTGGAGCAACGCAAGGACAGTATGGCTATACCAAACGCAATAGCCCAATTCCTTGGGGTGATATCCCTGCTCGTCCATTTATTCCGATGGATAAAAATGGCGATATCAGCTATGACGGATTTTTGGCAGTGCGTGAGGTGGTAAATAATTATTTGGCAGGGGCATTTGCATAATGGGGTTTATATCAATTTAAAGTGCGTTAGATGGGTGTTAGATTTGATGTTAATGATAATTTGGTATCTTTGTAGCTTATTCAACATAAACGCCTAAATACAGGCGTTTTTTTATGCGGTGAATTTATTAAAAATCAGACCCCAAAAAACTCGGAAATCTGCCATTTATCTTTTGGGGATAAAGGTTGGCATGATACGGCTATCAATCATTAGTAGGTGCTTATGAAACTATCTGCATTATCTCTAGCCTTAAACCAAACTGGCATACCTGCCAATCATTTTTTGATATTCCCTGAAGGGACAAACATCAAAGCGGTGGATGGTCGTCCAGATGATGTTGACGGCTGGGTGATGCAATCTGATAACGGTACGGCATTAGCAACCGCCCTCAATCAGTCTGCCAAAGATTTGGTAATCGACTACGAACATCAGACCATTCTTGCCAAAGAAAACGGAAAACCTGCCCCAGCGGCAGGGTGGCTAAAAGCAGGTGGCTTTGTGTATGTCGATGGTGTCGGCTTGTGTAGTACACAGTATAACTTTACCAAAAAAGCCCAAGAATATATCGACAATAAAGAGTACCGCTTTAAATCACCTGTCATCTTGTATGACAACAAAGGCGTGGTGAATGGCTTGCATAGTGTCGCCCTGACCAATGACCCTGCTTTGACCATTCTTGACGAACTCAAACCCACTTTGCTGACAGCAACGATTAGCATTAACCAACCCTCTAGCAATCAATCTCAACAGGACAACCCCATGAACAAACTCCTTGCCCTAGTTGTCGCAAGTCTTGGCTTGCCGACCACTACTACCGAAGACCAAGCAGTGACAGCCTTGTCACAAAATATTGACGTTATCAAAACCAAAGCCACGGCTAAAGGCTTGGCGTTAGATGATAGCCAAACCTTGGCAAGTCTAACCGCTGAACTTGATAAAGTCGGTGAACCAATTCCTGCTACTTTGGAGCAAAAAGAACCCGACCCTGCCAAGTATGTGCCGATTGAAGTGGTGACTGCGTTAAATGAGCAAATCGCTCAACTGCAAGGTAACCAAAAAGACCCAGCTGAAGAGGCAGTACAAGAAGCATTAAGCAATGGTCAGCTACTCCCTGCTCAACAAAACTGGGCAATGCTGTATGCCAAGCAAGATTTGGCAGGTTTTACTGCATTTTTGGCAAAACAACCCAAAATCACCGCCTTGACCCAAAGTCAAACCGCAGGTAAGCCAGTGCCACCCACTCAAACCCAAGTTGCGTTGACCGCTGATGTGGAACTGGTAGCACAGCAGATGGGGCTAGATGCCAAAGACTTGGTAAGTAATATGGCTGGTTAATTACCCTAATACTTTAACTGGGCGTATGCGATACGCCCCTACATAAAATCATTTATATGTAAGGAAAGATTATGAAAGATGTGCCGTATCGTGATGGGATTCGTATTCCGTTACTGGTTGCAACAGGGGTAGCTATTGTGACTAATCAAATGATTGCTACCAATGAACAAGGCTTCGCTGTCCCTGCACATGATGCAACGGCTAAGTTATTTTTTGGACGTGCCGAGCATGACATGGATAACAGCAAAGGGGCGGATGGTGCAGGTTATATCACTATCACTCGCAATCGTCATTTTATGCTTGCCAATGATGCCACTGCTCCACTAACCCAAGCAGACATTGGTAAGCCAGTGGCTTATCTAGCGGATGGTGTGGTGGGTAAAGCCACGCAAGGCAAGCTTATCGCAGGTACACTGATGGGGCTAGACAGCGGTGGTACGCACGTTTGGGTAGAGGTTGGTGGTGTACCAACTGGTGTAATGGCATAGGATAACGACAATGACGAATTACAGAGATGGCAAACGTAATAGCATCAAATTGGCAAGTCGTGTTGTTATTACCCTTGGTGCATTGGTCGCTGTCAATGCTCAAGGTTATGGTGTACCTGCTACCAATACGGACGCTGTCAAACTGATGGGTATGGCGTTACATGATGTCGATAACAGCCAAGGGGTTGATGGCTCAACAGCGGTGATGGTGGGGCGTAATCAGCAATATTTGCTCAAATGCGATACAGATAAGTCAATCACTCAAGCAGACATTGGCAAGACTGCCCTATTGACTGCTAGTCATACCGTAGTGACAACAGGAGATAACCTGTTGTCAGTCGGTGAAATCATGGGTGTAGAGCCTGATGGCTATGTGTGGGTGGAGATTGGCTTTGGTAATACGATTAGCCATAAATCATCAGACACACCGCCAGCTCCTGTGCCAATGCCGATACCAAGTGGTAAGTCAAACATTGATTTTAATCACTTAGAGAACTGTGTGTATGTTAATGGGCAACTACAATTTACAGATGGCACTCTACAAAATAGCGAGAAAGGTTATCAGGCTATCACAAATAAAATACCATCAAATGGAATTGAGCTTTTTAGACCTGCTGGACCATTCAGTATCTTTATTGGCTATAGTGAAAATGTATTTGACTATAAAAATGGTACAGCAAAAGGTGTCTTGCTGGATTTTGTAGCAGGGAACTATGAAAATTTTGATATGTTGGTAGTAGGGAGACAAAAGACAATTAACATGTCAAACCCTGTTGGCGAAACAATCCGTATTAGTCGCTATGATAACAGAATCGTTTTTGAATGTGGCTACAATGGTGGCAATATCATCACTGATGACATGATTACGGATGCCCCCTATTTTGGTATTGTGATGTTTAATACTAACAATCTACCAATTTCAGCAATTGAAGTATTATAACTAATAGGTAATAACTTATGCAAATCAATCAAACAACGCTCAACACCATCGCCACAGGTCTAAATATGACCTTTAACAATGCGTTTAAAGCCACTGAAACCAACTGGCAAAAAATGGCAATGTCCGTGCCATCCACTGGCAAGCTAAATACCTATGCTTGGCTTGACAAATTCCCTGCCATGCGTGAATGGATTGGCGATAAAGTCATTAACAAACTCAAAGCCCAAGGCTATCAGATTGTTAATAAAGACTTTGAATCCACCATCGAAGTACACCGCAACGACATCGAAGACGACAATATCGGTCAATACGGCACGTTAGTCGAACAAGCGACTTGGTCAGCAGCACAACTGCCTGATGAACTGATTGCAGACTTGCTAAAAAACGGTCACGTCAACTTATGCTATGACGAAAAACCATTCTTCGCCAGCGACCATGAAGTTTTAGTGAATGGTAAAAAAACCAAATACAGTAACCTTGGTAAAAAGAAACTATCCGTTGCCAGTAAAGATGATGCTGAAACCAGTTATGGTGTAGTTCGTACAAAAATGCGTGAAATCAAAGACGAATTTGGTCGTAGCCTAAAAGTCCTCCCAACATTACTGGTCGTGCCACCAGCGTTAGAAGGCATAGCAAAAAAATTACTTATGGCTGAAAAGTTCGATGATGGCAGTATCAATATCTACAAAGGCACAGCCGAACTGCTGGTACTGGACGACTTGGACACTGACAATGAATGGTACTTGCTGGATGAGCATATGCCTGTGAAGCCGTTGATTTTGCAGATTCGTAAAATCCCTACATTCGTCAAACAAACTGGCATGGACAGCGATGATGTATTTAACCGTGCTACGTTTAAGTTTGGTGTCGAGGCTCGCTATGGTGCTGGATATTCATTTTGGCAGTTGGCGTACAAATCAACTGGTGAAGAATAATACCAAGCCCAAAAATTAGAGTCGTAGGGGCGTAATGCTTACGCCCTGTTTGAAATTTCAAATATTGGGCTTATGCAATAAGCCCCTACAAATCGCCTTGGAATGACTGATGAATACCAATACCTACGCCACGCTTGATGCCATGATTGCTCGTTTTGGTCGTGGGGATTTAGTCCAAATTACCGACAACGAACCGCCTTATACAGGTGAGATTAATCAAATCAAGCTACAACTAGCGATTGATAGTGCCAATGCGGAAGTGGATGCCTACCTTGCCAAAAAGCTGACTGTACCCACCGTGCTACAGTCGCCATTTGTGCAGATGATGGCGTGTGATATCGCTCGCTATCATGTGGTATTGGGGGCAAGCCGTGTCAGTGAGCGTGATGAAAAACGCTACAAACTGGCAGTGGATAACCTTAAGGCAGTCAATGAGGGCAAAATCGGCATTGGGGCAAGTACCACTACCGCCAATGCTGTGCCATCGACTAACTTGGCACAGATGACCACTGGTCGTCCGACTGTGTTTGGTGGGAGTGGTTGGTAATGGCAACGCCGATTCTCACAGCGATAGAGCAAGGTATCAAAGACACGATTAAGGCTTACTACGACACACACGGTCACAACGTGCGTCAGATTAAGTCGTATGGTGGTGACTTTGACTTGCAAAGCCCTGATGAGTTTGCTCAAGTGGTCAGCCAGTTCCCTGCAATTTGGGTCACGTTTAAACAAGCCAAAGCCCCAAGCCAAACCAGTAACCGCAAAAAAAGCCGTGAATATGTGTTTACCGTGCTAGTCGGTGCAAAGTCACAACGCACCGAAGAAACGGCACGGCAAGGGGCATTTGATAAAAGTGGCAAACTGCTGACGGTGGGTAGTTATCAGCTTATCAGTGATGTGGAACAGGCGTTAGAACGTAGTAGATTGGGTTTACCCATAGCACCGCTAGAAGGTGGCTCAATCTCAACGCTATTTAACACTCGTACCAATGCCGAAACCGTCAGTGTCCTAGCCTATGACTGGATTGTCACGGCAACGACATCGAGCGTGGCGGATGAGATAGATGAGCCTTGGCTGGATGTGGTGACGGTGGATTATATCTTGGATGAAGCACATGGTTATCAAGCGATAGCCAGTGATATTAACCGATTAACTTAAATGGTGGGTTACGCCAAACAAACGGCTAACTCACCCTACAAAAAAAGGATGATGCGATGAGCATTGGACAAGTGCGCACCCCTGCGGTCTATACCGAGATTAATACCAATACCCAACGCACTGGGCTTGTGGGGCAGAATCATAAGATTGTGCTAGTAACAGATGATGTGCAAGCTGTGGATAATGGCGTGCCAACAGCAATCTATGACAAGACTACCGCAGATGCCAAGTTTGGGATTGGTAGTGTGGCTGGTCGGATGATGGCAACGATGGTACAGATGTCACAGGGGGTCAATGTGGAATGCTTGGGAAAGCAGTTAGTGATGTGAATAGCTTACCCATTGATAGAAATCCGCCTCCTAACAGTGGTTCACCTACTAATGATAACAATATCAATTCATCAAAACTGATGACTGTTGAAATTTATTTTAAGTCTAAACAGGATGGTACAAGATTCAATAGTGTGATCGAATTATCACAATACTTGATACAACAACACCTTGAGAAATTTCCAACAGCAGAAGAGCGTGTGGATAGACCTACTGAATATTATGGCATATCTACTGAAGTAATGTCGACTAACAAGAAAATAATCTATGCTGACTTTATAAATGGGCGACCTTATGACAAAGACCTAGCAAAAGCCGAATTGCCTAATAATATCAGTGGATTGCTCAATAGCTATTGGACTCATATTAATAGTATGACCTACACTGTACCAGATAGTATTATTGGTAAAATTAATATTGGCGAGGAATTACTAGTTATCTCAGCAGAAGGTGTTACGTGTCATGTATTACGTGATACATATAGAGATGATTATATAGGTCAAACACAGTTGCGTACACCAATATCGCTGTATGCAGTAAGAATTGAATAATATCTTAGAATGAAGGATACACTACTATGACCCATCAAATTTTATCACCCCTCGGACACAGCATCATCGCTCTGTCCAAACCCATTACAGATGAAAAAGAAGCCAACGCATGGGTAGAATATCTTGACTTTGTCAGTTCAGCTACTGAACAAAAAGATGCCATCCTTATCGTACCATTCAGCGACATTGACCAAGCGACCACCTTCGCCCAGTTTGCCAAAGTCAAAGCCTGTTACCGTGTGGTAGCTGTCTGCTATCACGGTGCAACAGGCTTTGAACCTGAACTGTCCGCAGGGATTGCAGGGGCGATTTCAGCCGAACTAGACCCTGCCGTGCCATTCAATGGTATCAAACTTCCAAACCTGCCAGTGGTCACCGCTGACAAGCGTTTGACACGCACACGCATCGAACAAGCTCTCAATAAAGGCGTGGCAGTGGTGGCATTGGATGCACAAGATGACCCTGCGATTGTCCGCCTTATCTCAACCTACCAAGTCAATGAGCAAGGCTCACCTGATGACCTGCTACTGGATATCAATGGGGCGTTAATCCTCCGCTATGTCCGTCAAGATATTCGCACTGCGATTATGGCAAACCCACGGCGTAAAAACACCGAAGCCACTCGCAAAGACTTACGCAGTCAGATGTTGAGCCGTTGCCTAAAACTTGAACAGGCTGAAATCTTGCAAAATGTTACCAATCGTCAAAAAGAGTTGACGGTGGTACAAGATACGCATGACAAGACACGAGCCAATGCGAGAATACCAGCGGATTGGGTCAGAGGTATGCACATTGTGGCGGTGACACTGGATGTGTATTAATCATTACTCATTACTCATAACATTGGGCGTATGCAATACGCCACTACCAAATACAAGGAAAAAATATGAGCGAAAGCAATCAATTAGTAGGTGCGATTGTGCTACATGTCAATGGTCGTGAGTTTGACTGTGGCAGTATTAGCCCAAAAATCATGGCTGGTCGCAAGGCTGTCCCCACTATGAACCGTGAGGGGCGTGTCCGCAAAAAAACCAAAACCATCAAATCCATTGGCTTGTCACTTGAGGTGTTTGTCGATGAGGTCGATGACTTCGATTGGGAAAACGTGGAAGACGCTCGTGTGGTGGTCGAAAGCATTGACGGTGGTAAGCGTACCACGTATGTTGACTGTAGCGTGACCGATGTATCAGAAAGCTACAAAACCGATGGTGAGGCAACTCGTAGCCTTGAAATGTTTGCACTTAACAAAATTGAGGAATAATCATGGCAGTATCTCAACAAACCACCTTACCGATTGGCATTGAAGTCAATGGTAAACGCCATAAATCAGTGACCGTCACCACATTGACAGTGGCTGACAGCTATAAAGCGTTATCCAGTGCCAAAACTGATGAGTTTATCGGATTGCTTGAACTGGCTCAAATGACAGTGATTGACGACTTGGGTCGCAATCCGACTTATGACGAACTGGCAGGGGCAAGTAAGCTCGATGGCGACCATCTTGCCAATATCCGCTTTGACCTCGAAAAAAAAGAGAAGGAACAAGCGAGCGAGTCGCCTTAACACTTGCCCTTATGCGATTGGGTGTACCCTATGCGGATGCGTGGGGTATGCCGATTCCGCTAGCGTTAGAATTTGTCACGGTGGCTACCGAAAGAGCAAAATCTAACGCCCAATCTAAGAATCAGTCTAACAATTCATCCAACACACCCACCACCCAATCTACGATGATTGAATCAACCAGCACCAAACAAGTCGCCACACGCCGTAAGTCAAAATTAGTCAAAGATAAGGGGCAATTATGAGCAATAACCAAACCGTCAGTCTAAATATCCGCTTGACTGGCAATGCAGGGCGTGAGCTACAGCAACTGACCCAACAGCAACAACGTGGCGTACAGCAAATCAATCAAGGGTGGCAAAGGGTCAGTACCACACAAGCTCAATATACGAGGGGGCTTAATACTGCTCGTATGACCCAAGAGCAAATTAATCGTATCACCCAACAAAATGTGCAATATGCTCGCAATTTGAATGATATGAATCGCTTGGGGCTACGCACGCAACAGCAAATTACTAATGAGATTCGTAATTCTGAAAATGCGTATCGGCGATTGTCGCAAGCATCAAATGTCAGCAGTCAAGATTTGCGTAGAGCCTATCAATCAATGCGTCAACAGGTCAGACAACTGAATGATGAATTACGCACAACCCCCAAATTAACCCAACGTATTGGTAGTGCCATTAATACAGGTACAGCCATTGCTGGTGGCGTGGTGGCTGGTGCATCTGTCATTAATAGTCAAATCCAACCTGCTCGTAGTTATGATGAGCAAGTGGCTCGTATGACTGTGAACGCCTCGCAAGTTGGCATGAGTGAAACACAACGTAATCAGTTAAAGACTCAAATCAGCCAAACTGTTGAAAATGCGGTACGCAATGGCGGTAGTCGTGAAGATGTGGCAAATGCAGGTGCATTTATGCTAGATAGTGGCAAATTTACGGCTTCTGAACTGCCAACTGCTCTGAATGCTACCGCTAAAACTGCCTTTGCCTCTGGTGCAAATGCGACAGAAATGGCAAATGTTGCAGTGGCTCTCAAGACGTTTGGTATTAGTACCGATAAGTTAGCAACCGCCCAAGAAGCTATTTATGTTGGTGGTAAAGCAGGGGCATTTGGTCTAAAAGCTCAAGCTAAGTTTTTACCGTCACAGTTGGCTCAAGCTAGTGTCGCAGGTTATACAGGCTTAGAAGGTGTAAAGCATTTAACAGCGTTAAATCAGACAGCCATGCTTGTTGCAGGTTCGCAGGATGAGGCAGGTAACTATGTGAATAATTTATTGGGTAAGTTGACTGCTCCTGACCTTGCCAGTGCAGTTGCCAAAAATATCACCTTACAAAAAGGCGACTATACTAAAAAAGATGGTAAAAAAACGGTATTTGACCTTGATGCTTATTTTCAAAAGCAACGTGAACAAGGGGTTATGCCTGTCCAAGCCCTTGCCAAACTTGTTGACCGTGAGATGGCAAATGATAAAAAATATCAGCAATTAAAAACGGAAGCCAGTAATGCCAAAACGACTGATGAACGCAGGCAGACATTAGAAGCTATGCAAAAAATGCTCACAGGTTCATTTATTGGCAGTATATTGACTGATAAAGAAAGCCGTATGGCATTTTTGGCGGCATCACAGAATAGTCAACAATATAATGATGTTTATAATCGTATGAGTAGTGGTGCAGGTGAGATTCAAGCGGATAGCCAATGGTTAGGCACTCAAGAATTTGCCACCAATCAACAAAATGTTAATGAACAATTAAACATCAACTATCAAGCCTATCTCAATGTGAATGGGGCATTAAAAACCTATAATACTGAGATGGCAGGGTTTATGGAAAAGCATAGTGGTCTTGCTACTGGGGCATATACGGCAGGTGTAGCGTTAGCTACTTTAGGTGCTACTGCGACAGTTGGTACTTTGATAACTAAATTTGGCAGTCTTGGCGGTGTGATGACTTCGGCAACGGCAGGTGTTAATGCGTTAGGGGCTTCTAGTATCGCCGCCAAAGCAGGGCTGTTAGGTCTTGCAGGTATGGTCGGTTGGGAAATTGGCTCTGCAATTAATAAATATGTCATTGATGGTACTGAAACTGGTAGAAAATTTGGTGATGCAACTGGTGAATATATTGCCAAAGGGCTTGCCTTTTTGGGCGATGAAACCGCCAAACAAGCGGTAGCCGACCAAGAAAAATACGATAAGATGATTGCTGAACAACAGCAAACAAGAATGGCAATTCAGCAGACGACCAATGCGATTAAGTCCATTGATTTTAGTCAAAATATCATTCAAAACATTACCAATCCACAGCCGAGTATGCCGTTTTATAAGTATCCTACGCCTGCAAGCCCTATCACAGACCTAAAGCGTGGGGCGGTTGTTCCTATGTGGTTGAAATAACTTAGAAATTATTGCGTTTGCCATCTTTCCAGTCTTGGTAAATTTGAAGTTCTTTATCTTCCAATATCTTAATTTCTTGATTTAGAGAATCAGCGATTGCAAGTTGTTGGCTCTCTAATTCTTTATAATATGCTGATTTTTCTTTATTTTTTTCACGCTTATAGATAATAGCAAGGCATTTGTAAATTCCTGCTCTATCAAGAGCAAGGAAGTAATCTTTAATGATTGAGCCGAAACGATGAAAAGACCATCTAGTCGTCATTCTATCAACTGACGAATTTAATAACTCATCGCATCGCACCAAGGCTTCATCAAGTCTTCCTGCTTGTTGCAAAAATTTTGGCAATCGCACCAGTTGAGCTAAATCAGCATCATAGTCCGTTGTGTTATTGATTTCCCATATTTTTTCAAGATAAGTAATGGCTAAGTTGATATCAGTATTGGAGTATTGCGTAGCTAGTTTGCCATAGTCTGATACTTCCTTGTATCGTGGATGACCGCCTTTACCTAAGGTAATTTCTACACTCATAAAACACCTATAAAATGGAGGATTGAGGGGTATTATACCTATTTAGTCTAAAATAACTTATGAAATTTTACTAACGAAATCCAAAAATAGTCGGAACTACGCCAATTATCCCCAGTTATCAAACCCTGTCAAACTAACCCAAATTGACAGGGTTTTTTATGGGATAACCAATGGCTTGGAAAGACACCTTATTTGATGCAACATTTCGCCAAATACCGTTTGAAAGCACGGCACTGGGCGAAACTCGCAGTAAATCTGTCGTCATCCACCAGTCGCCATACAGCAATAAAGCCCACCTATCAGACATGGGGAATGATGCACGCCGTTATAATATCACCGCATTTTTTGAGGGTGATGACTACGAGATTTATCGTGACAACTTTATCATTGCCCTAGATATGCACGGTACAGGCGAGCTTGTCCATCCATTGTACGGCTCAATGCAAGTGCAAGTCATGGATTATAGCATCAAGCATGAGCCTGATGCCGTTGATAGCTGTAGCATTGACGTTAATTTTGTCATCGCTGAATCCGCCAGTGACAACAAAGAACTATTTGTCCCCACCCCACTGCCCCCAGTCGAAGAACAGCCAACCGCAGTCATCTTGGACACACCAAGCGAAACATTAGAAGTGTATCAAGAGCAACTGGAGCAAATGAGTACCCCTGAAGCAGTGGAATTGACACGCTCAATCCCTGAAAAAGTGCGTGCCGAAATCAAAAAAGCAAGGCAGTTTTTGCAGGTCAATACCCAAGCTATCTATGACCTAACCAGTCCACCTGACTGGCTAAATGGTATCGTGAATGACACCATCGGACTGATGCACGATATTCCGCTCGATGCTGACCCAATGGCAAATTGGCGTAGAGTCATCCATAAAATCGAAAGCATTGGTGATATGTTTAGCGATACCGATATACCGCCTTTGCGATTTGTGGGGGCGGTATTGCCTGTGGCATTACAATCACAAACCGTGATGGAGTTGTTAAAACTTGACCAAATACAACAGGTTCTAACGCCACTCGATATCATCACCGCCAACAACGTGGTACGGCAAAACATTAACACCGCTATTACGGTTATCAGACGGATTGACCCATTACCGCCTGTGAGTGTCAATGTCCCAAAAATCGTATTGGACACACGCACACAAGTCGCCAAGCTCAAACAAGCCTCGGCAACCTTGCAACAGCTTACCAATGAGGCAGTAAATAAAAAACCACCTTTGACCCAATATACCGTTAAACGCAATAGCACCCTACGACTGATTGCTCATCGGCTATATGCTGACCATAGCCGAGCTGATGAACTGCTACGCCTTAATAAAGGCTTGGTAAGCCCTGCAATGGTCATGGCTGGTACGAGGTTAAATGTCTATGCCAAATGATAATGTAGTTTTATCCACAACCCCTCAAGCCTTACTCCTTAATCCACCTGTTACTGCTGAACAAGTGGCAGAGCGATTGGGGAATATTAAACTGATTGTTAATGGATTAGAGTGTAATCAATGGGACGATATCAGCATTGATAGTGACATCGGCATTCCTGCGGATGGTTGGTCATTTGCGTGGCTGGGTGTGGATTTAACAACTTTACCTGATGTGGTAAAAAGTGGGGCAGTATGTCAAATAAGCCTTGAATTAAAAGAGAAAAGTCGTATTTTGATGGTCGGTGTCATCGACAAAATTCAGCAAACGGTCAGCCGTGGACAAATTGGCGTGGCTATCACAGGACGTGATTTAGCAGGGCAACTATTAGATACTTCCGCCCCTATCACCCAAGGGCAGAATATGACACTTGAGGAAATTATTCATCGTTTTATTTTTAACAGCGACTTAGGTTCGCTCCCTTGGCAAATATTACCACAAGATAACAACTATCTAAAAGCTAAAGT
Organism: Moraxella sp. TY6; assembly: GCF_048551375.1. Taxonomy (NCBI): domain Bacteria; kingdom Pseudomonadati; phylum Pseudomonadota; class Gammaproteobacteria; order Moraxellales; family Moraxellaceae; genus Moraxella; species Moraxella sp. TY6. The sequence goes on from NZ_JBLYZJ010000007.1 coordinate 54,828, forward strand.
TGGCATTGAAGATGGTCTTAGTGTATGGGATGCAATTAATAAAGGGGCTGAAGCCAGTGGGCAATATGTATGGATGTCACCTGATGGGGCAATCTGTATTGGTAATCCTTTTAATGTGCAACAGTCACAAGGGCTTACTTTTATTATGAATAAAAAAAGCACAGAAGAAAAGCCAAATTTAATCACGAACATTACTTATTCTGAAGACTTATCCAATGCTTACAGTATTGTTGAAGTTGTTGGACAGGATGATAAAGGCAATAACTTTAGAGGTATTGCCACTGATGATAGATTGCCCATTAAAAGGCGGAAAATCCTTAACGAATCAAAAGCAGAAAACCAAGCCGAAGCCATGCAGTATGCTCAAAAAGCTTTACATGATAGTTGGCTTGATGCTTATGAGTGCGTCCTAACATTACCATTTTGGGCCGCTCTTGAATTGGGTTGGAAAGTCAGCTTTGAATCTGATGTTATGCCTAGAATCGTTGGTGACTGGGTGATTTATGGTCGCACCCTAAAGCTTGACCGCCAAAACGGTAAAACCACCGAACTACGACTACGCAAATTTAGCGACTGGATGCAACCGATACAACACGTTGAGCTTATCAAAGATACAAAAGCCAAAAAAGCCAAGAAACAAACAACCGTGAGGCGTAAACGCAAATGATAAACAGAGTCCGTCAAGCCATCTGTGGCTTTGTCAAACGCCGTGGTACACCGTTACAAGTCACTGGGCTGTCTGAAGAGATTATCGACAATGTCCGCATCATGCAACAAGTGGGCTTTGCCAGTGACTTGCCTGTTGATAGTCAAGTGGTCATGTTACCTATCGGTGGACGTGCGACAAATATGGTCATTATCGCCAGTGGTGAAGCCCCTATCGTTGTCACTGCCAATGAAGGTGAGGTGGTCATCTATGACCAGTTTGGACATGAAATCCGTCTAGGTAAAGCTGGTATCAAAATGATTGGCAATGTTGACGTACAGGGCAATATCACAACCCACGGCAATATCACAGCAAACGGTCAAATCAATGATATGCAAGGCTCAATGGCTGAAATCCGTACTATTTACAACAGTCATAGCCATGTCACAGATGGCACACCGCCAACCAATCCAATGGTGTAATGATGAAATTTAACCTAGTCACACATGATTATATTGCCAGCACATTGACTGCACCGCCAGTGATTGATGTGCTAGATGCCGTATATCTACGTCTTAGCACCCAAAAAGGCAGTTATTTTGCGGATAAAAATTTGGGTAGTGAGCTATATCGGCTCAAGCGTTGCAAAGACACACCACAAATCCGACTGCAAGCCGTAGCATGGGCGAAGCAAGCGTTAGAACCGCTTAAAAACCGTTATTTTTTAGCCAGTATCACCGTGATTGAGCAGTTGCCAATTATCAGGGGCAATATTCATTTAATCATTACTTTGACCCACCAAAGTGGACAAGTTTACACCACAAATTACACGATTAAGGTAGCAGGATAATGTACCCAATTCCCAGTTTTAACCAAATTCGAGCGACTATTCTCAATGAGTACCTTAATCAGACTGGTCTTGCGATACCTGATGACAGTGATGCCAGTATCCGAGCTGATGGCACGTCTGCGGTAGTCGAGGGGCTATATGCTCATCAATCTTACATTGTACGTCAATTATTTGTACAAACTGCTGATGAGCCGTATCTATATATCCACGCTGACCAAATCGGCTTGCCACGCTTAGGCGGTAGTATTGCCACAGGTCAAATCCAAGCCATTGCCACGATTACAGGTATCACCATCCCAGTCGGTAGCCGTCTGACAGATGGCAAAGGCTACTATTGGTACACCACCAATCAAGCCATTACCACAGCAGGTAAAGCCGTGACCTTGCAAATTCAAGCCGACAAAGCAGGGGGAAGCTATAACCGTGATGGCTCATTGCTTTGGGTCACTGGTATTGCTGGGGTCATGCCTACCGTCACCATTGACACCCTATCAGGCGGTTCAGACGGTGAAGACCTTGAACGCTGGCGAAATCGGCTGTGGGAAAAGAAAAAACTGGGAAAAACCCTATCACGCTATGAAGACTTACGCCAAGCGGTATTAGGAGTCGCAGGGGTAGCCAATGCCTTTATCTACCCTCGCAGACGTGGGGTGGGTTCGGTGGATGTCGCAATTACCGCAACAGGGGCGAATGGTGCAACCTTACCCAGTGATAGTCTATTAACCCAAGCCCAATACGCCTTACAAAACGCTGCTGCTTTCTTTGAGGACGTGCGAGCCTTTAAGCCAACGGTTATTAAATTGGATGTCACTGCCAAAGTGGTTGGGGTAAATATCAATAATGGTGAGATTTATAACATCATTGAGCGGTATTTGACAGGTCTTGCACCTGCGGAAAGCTACCGTGAATCTGTGTTATCTGCATTGATATTGGGGGTGACTGGTGTAACTGACGTGGTACTGACACCCAATCAAAACCTTGACCCTACGGTCAGTATGGAGCAAGTGGGTTGGATAAGAGCAGGATTAATTCAAGTGACCCAATAAATAGGCAAAAGAATGACAGTAAACAACCAAGAAATGATTGCTGATATCTTAATGGCTCACTTACCGAGTGGTAGTTATGATAATGCATTAGACACGCTATTATACCATGATATCATGGCTCACAGCAAGGCTTTCAGCGATATTTTGACTGCTGATGAGCAGATTTTGAGCAATATCGAACGCATACCCTTGGCACTTTTAGCCGACTATGAACGTGAGTACGGATTACCGCTTGGCTGTGGCGTTGATAATACCCAAGCCAATGAACAAACACGCTTGGCAGAGCTTGAGCGAGTCATGCGAGAAGGTCATGTTAAGCTGAATCGACAAGGCTTGCAAAGCCTGTTTGACCGTTATAACCAACAAATTGTAGCCGTCAAAACTTACGTGCCAATGCAATGTACTGGCAAATGCACCGACCCAGTCAATAGCGAGCGGTTACGATTTAAAGCAACTGTGACCGTCAAAGCCCCTTTAACCGTATCTATGCCATGTTTGGAGCGTCATTTTTTACCTGCCGCTTTACGCATTGATTTGATTGTACAAAACTAACCAACAGGATAAACTATGCACCGTATTGACTCAGCCACCGCTCGCCAAAATCTGAATGGCACTGGTAAAAACGGCTTCCATGATAATGCTGATTTACCCAATCAAGATGCCACCTATCTTACCCCAATGTGGTGTAATAGTGTACAAGAAGAGATTGCCAACGTTATTGAGGGATTAGGTGTACCGTTAGATAAAGCAGATAATCATCAATTATCTAACATCCTAATAACAACTTTTGCCAAAAATACCGCACTACAAAAGGCAATCAATGATTATTCCAATAAATTCGCTGAACAAAATAGCCGTATTTTAGCGTTAGAAAATCGTAAGCTTGAAGATACAGCGATTGGCGAAATTATCGTCACTTGCCAGCACTTTAATAGTCCAGCGGAAGTTGCTATATATAAGGGGTATGGCACATGGGAGCGTGAAGCAGAGGGTCGTGCTATCGTTGGCTTCTCAAGTCAAGTTGATAGCCCTGCATGGACACGCCAAAATGGCAGATTGTTTGGTGAATATGAACATAAACTTAATATTGATGAAATGCCTACTCACTCACATGATGTGACATTAGCGGCAGTCAGTGACTCTGGCTCTAAATACTTCGCTAATGGTGGTTATGATGGTACTGAGCCTGACTTACTTACAGTAAATTCAAGTGGTGGTGATAAGCCTCATAATAACGTGCAACCATCCAAGACGTATAATATATGGCGACGCATTGCATAATTAGTATAAAATAAATTATTAAACTCACTATATAAAGTGGGTTTGGTCTAAAATAACTTCTTAAAATTAGTCTAAAATGAATTATTGATTAGTCTAAAATAAATTTTCGATTTACAACTGCTTGAGCGTTTACATACTCGCAATGAATATTTGATTGGCAGTCATCACCCCTTGCGTGAAACGCTGATTATGCAAACAGGCAATAATGAGCGTGACCGTCAATATTTTCTAAATAAATCCTATCGTTTTTCCAAAGAGCATTTGATTCATGTTTGGCAACCAAAACCACAAGGCTTGAGTATTTTTTGATGACAACCCTCAATTTTTATCAGACCCACGCTAACGTTTTTTTTAGCCAAACCATTAATGTGGATATGCAAAATATCTATGAGCTATTTTTAGCTCATCTACCAAAAGGTCAGCAAGTGATTTTGGATGTGGGCTGTGGCTCTGGGCGTGATAGCGTGTTTTTTGCTAATCAAGGCTTTGAGGTCACTGCCATTGATGGCTCACAAAATCTCATTGATTTAGCCAAAGTTACGGATAAACGTGTGAATTGGCAATGCTTAAAATTTGATGAAATTCAGCGTCAACACTGGCTCAACACTTTTACAGGTATTTGGGCGTGTGCGTCTTTACTTCATGTGCCTTTTGACGATTTACCAAGCACTTTAAATGATTTAGTCACTTGTTTAACGCCCAACGGCATTTTATACGCTTCGTTTAAATACGGTGATGGCGAACGAGAAAAAGAGGGGCGTTTTTTTTGTGATATCAATGAACAGCGATGGCAAATTATTGAAAATCAATTGCAAAATATCAAAACTTTAAAAATTTGGCAAACAGTTGATAATCGTGTAGATAGACAGGAAATTTGGTTTAATTATATTTTGGGGAAAATATAAAAAATCGTGGTCACGGAATGAAATCAGAGGAATTACAGGCAATAAAAAAGCCTAACTGTTAAGTTAGGCTTTCTTTAATATGGAGCGGGAAACGAGATTCGAACTCGCGACCCCGACCTTGGCAAGGTCGTGCTCTACCAACTGAGCTATTCCCGCATTTGGTGGTCAACGTTACGATTTATTTTCTAACTTTTTCTTAGTTAGTATCGCTTCGTTGTGGTGCGTATTATAAGGATTTTTAACACCCCGTCAAGCACTTTTTTCAAAAATTTTGATATTTTTTTAAAGAAAAATAAAATATCCTTTTTTATCAATGACTTATAAATAATAAAAAATCACTTTATTTTGTATGGTTGGCACATATTTATCAAACAATGCTATGATACCCTCATTATATATATTCAATCTACCAATATAATACAGGTGAGGCTATGGCAGAATATTTTTTATGGTTTAAGGCATGGCACGTTATTAGCGTGATTTGTTGGTTTGCAGGGCTGTTTTATTTGCCACGCCTGTTTGTGTATCATGCGATGAGCGAGGATAAAGTGAGCCATGACCGTTTTGTCATTATGGAGCGTAAGCTGTATCGAGGTATTATGACCCCTGCAATGGTGGCAACTTGGGCGTTTGGGTTGCTTATGCTTGTGCCGAGTTGGGATGCGTATAAGACGCAAGGCTGGCTTCATATTAAGCTTGCGTTGGTAGTGCTATTGACGGTGTATCATTTTATGGCGAATCATTATCGCAAGCAGTTAATGACCAATGCTCATGCCAAAAGTCATGTGTTTTGGCGGTGGTTTAATGAAGCACCGACTTTAATTTTGGTAGCAGTGGTGATTTTAGTGATTGTAAAACCGCAATTTGGCAATTAAAAACTGGATAAATGATGAAAAACCACCCAATTTTCGCTAATAAATTTGTCAAAAGCTTACTAAAGTTTTTGGCATTTATGGTGTGTTGGGCGGTTTTAGCCACATTATTTAACGCTTTAATGCCTCCCAAACATCATCAGCCCAATACGATATTTAGTGTTTGTATCATTGAAAATAACCAACCAACACTTATCCGATTAACCGACCTTAATCATCACGTTTTATGCACCCAAGAAACCTCTCAAACGAAAGAGGATAATCCTGCGTTTTCGTTTCGTTTAAGACAAATCAAAGACGATTGGGAAATAACAGAATACGCTGATAGCCCTGCCGACCCTATTGTTTATCATTATCAAATTAAAAATAATCAAGTTATTCCAAAATGGTTTAGCATGGGCGGTATGACTAACAGTATGCTAAATTGGTTTTGGGCTTTTTGGGTAGCACTAATAGCTTATGAAATAAGGCAATCCATTCACCGACGAAAGCAAAAATCCGCTAACTCTTGATATTGCCTAACGCCAATTTCAAATAACTATCCAAATCCGCCTGTTTTAACAACCAACTGACATAATCACTTGGCAAATCCTTAATTGCCACGCCTTTATGCTTACCAAATCCCATGACGGTAGGAATACGAGCGACTTCGGCAATTTCCACCAATTTATCCATCGTATCAATGCCTTGCTCACGGCAAATCGCCTTTAACACCAAAAAATTAAACCAAATATCATACTTCGCCCCATGAGCGTGTTTGAGGTTCTTTTTGGCAATTTGTGGCTCAAAATGACAGAGCATTGCCCCAAGCGTATGCGTATCAAGGTTTGGGTAAAAATGTCGTGACATCGCCAAGGTGCAGACTCGCTTGATTTGGCTCATGTCACACTCGGCATTACTAAGCACTTCGACATCAAAGTCAATATTATGCCCAATCAAAATTTGGCAATCAGTCGGCAGTTCAAAACTGGTATGCGGTGGCATATCCGCCACATCATCATCAAAAATCCCTGTGATGGACATACTCCCCAAACTGATGGCTTTTTGGGGGTTGTAGCGTTGCTCAAAGGCGTTTTTGTCAAGATATGCCAACACGCCATCGACAAAACCAACCTTAATATAGGCGATTTCGGTGGCGTGCGGTGCGGTCAAATCATGGGCTTCGGTGTCGAGAATATAAGCGGTCATCATAGTTTCTTTATTGATTAGTATTTATGCAAAAGACAATGGATGTGACATATTGTCAGTTTTAATCCCCCTAAATCCCCCTTTAAAAAAAGGGGGACTTTCCCCCATATTAAATTTACTTAGCGGACAAAGCCCCCTCTTTCGCAAAGAGGGGGTTGGGGGAGATTCAAGAAATGGTAAACAACACGCTCTATTTTTATCTTACCAAAAAATGAATTTACAAGCTGTAAAACTTCTATTTTTTAATTTTTAACCAACCAAGGTATGTGTTTCTGGGTATTTAATGCGAGTGGGTTTTGGGGTAGCGATAAAATACGCCAAGGTCAGAGGCCCTAATCGCCCCATATACATCATAAACATAATGACGATTTGCCCCAATTCGGTGAGCTGTGGGGTAAAATTGCGAGATAGCCCCACGGTCGCTGACGCAGAGATAACCTCAAACAAAATATCCACGATATGCCCTTCGGGTTCGATAATGGTCAAAATAAACCCTGCCATTCCAATCATCAAAATCGAAATACTCATTACTGCAAAGGATTTTTTGACCAATTGCTCAGGAATCGCACGGTTAAACAGCGTGACCTGTTGCCTTTGACGCAAGTAAGCCCAAGTAGTCGCCATGATGATGACAAACGTCCCAATCTTGATACCGCCCCCTGTGGACATCGAGCCTGCCCCAATAAACATCAAAATAAACGTCAGCAAGGTACTGGCATCGGTCACTTGGCTGTAGTCGATATTGTTAAACCCTGCGGTACGAGAAGTCACCGCCATAAACCATGACGCAAACCATTGCTCGACCCCGTTGAACGTGCCAAGCGTGTGCGGATTGTGGCGTTCAAGTAGCCAATACCCCACACAGCCTAGCACATTGAGTAGCACCGTTCCCATAATCATCACTTTGGTATGGGTGGTGAATTTTTGCCAGCGTTTGTGTTTGATGATATCCAAAATCACCAAAAAGCCAAAGCCCCCTGTGATAATCAGCAAACTAATGATAAAACTAACCATCGGCGTATGCACATACTCGGTCATGTTGTTGCCTGTGAGGGCAAAACCTGCGTTGTTAAATGCCGAAATGCACAGAAAAAACGCCTCATACATGGCGGATTTTAGCCCTTTTAATGGCAATAAGCACAAGGTCAAAGCGATAAATCCCAAAAACTCGGTAATAAAGGCGATTTTGATAACGGATTTGGCGGTACTGGTGATTTCACTACCGCTTGTACCGAGGGCTTCTTGGGCAGTCATTGAGCCAGATAGCCCCATTTTACCTTGTAAACTGGTCAATACCAAAATCGCAAAGGTCATAAACCCCAAGCCACCAAACTGAATCAAAGCGATAATCACCATTTGCCCAAAAGTGGTGTAATTGGCGGTATCGACCACGTTTAGCCCTGTCACCGTCACCGCTGAGGTGGCGGTAAAACCTGCTTGTAACACACTAATCGGCTTGAAACTGGCAATCGGCAACGACAATAACACCGTACCAATGGCAATCAGCATTAAAAACCCCAACGATAAAATCGCAGGGGAAGATAATTGTAAGCCTTGTTTCAGTGAGCTTGGTTCGTCTTGCTTTGATGAGGGCTTGGTAGGTTTTGACGAAGTCCCCATTGTGGATGCAGTGAGTTTGGATTTGTCAATAATTTTGGGTTTATCGGCTTTTTTGACTTCACGAAACGGCATAATTGGCTCGGTTATTCAGTTATTCGCTAAATCGCTGTTTGACGAATGGCTTTAGCAAGACGGCGTAAACTTACAGCATCGCCCCCTACCACGAGTTTGTCACCGCCTTGAAAGAAGTAATCGGCTGGTAGGTAGTTATACAGTTGTCCGTTGCGTTTTAGCATAAAAAATAGGATGTCTGGGTGTTGTTGCTGAATATCTGACCAAGGATGTCCACGCCATTGTTCTGGGGGGTCAAGGCGAATCATAAACTGCTCATCACCCAACGCCATGTATTGTCTGACCATGGGATAGTTCATTTTTTGGGCGATTCTGATACCCATGTCTTGCTCTGGATGCACGATGTTTGTGACGCCCAAGCTTTGCAAGATTTGGTGATGCGAGTCGGTTTTTGCTTTGACCCATAGGTTTCGTACGTTCATGCTGAGTAGGTTTAATGTACAAAGAAGACTGGCTTCAAGGTTGTCACCGATACTGACAAGCACGCCATCAAAGTTGGCAAGGTCGAGTTCTTGTAAGGTTTCTTTATCCGTGGCATCGGCAATGACCGCACGAGTGACGTATTCGCTGATGTCGTCCACGAGCTTTTCGTTGATGTCGATGGCAAGGACTTGATTGCCGAGTTTTTGTAGTTCTTTGGCACTGGTTTGCCCAAATACGCCAAGTCCAATAATCGCAAATTGCATTTTGATTTTTCCTTTGTCATTCTATTTGTAGATACGCTTAATCAAATTATTCGTCCGCCATATCCGTCCTGTTTCATTTAAGTGAACTCCACCAGCATCACACAACAAATTTTTATTAGGTATATATTCTTGGTCTATGAAAATAACTTGTGAATTAAATTTTTGATTATATTCATAGACAGCCTTGGATATAATTTCCTTATTTTCCATAAAACTAATTTTATCTAAATTATTATCAAATACACTAGGTTGCACGAAGTAAACTGTTGTATTAGGAAAAAGTTCTTGTATTTTAGAAAGTTGCTTTTCTATCCAATATGAATAAATATGATGTTTAATGTATTTTTTAATAGCTTGAATATTTTCGTTGTATTGCCTATTATTATTCAGTTGCTCCTTATTAGTAGAAGGTAATTCCTTACAGCTATGAGGGCTAAAATCAAAATCACCGTAGAAGTTTGGGTTAACAATTTTAGGGTTAGTGCTTCCTCTTAATTTTTTATTTGTATAGTAACTTCTTAAAAGGCTTAAAATACTTTGAGAAGGCAATAAAGCAATATGTTTTTTTCCAATTACATTATAATTCTTATTATTAAGCCTTTCTGATATGTTTCCAAGACGCGTAGAAGACAATGAACTATAAACAACCATTTTTGTAGATGTTCTTTGTTTTTGTGTCAATGTATTTTCGACATAATTCCAATAATTATTATCAGACCAACCCTCATTCGGAAGTGCAAGGTTTACCCATTCATCATTAGTATTTTTTGTTAATATCTCTGCACTTAATCCCAAAACTGCATTTGCCCCCCCCAAAACAACCCCTTGAATATTAGTTTTACTCAAAATATATGCTTTCTTTCTATTAAAATTATTTGTATTATTAAAGTTATCAATATAAGTGTAATTAAATATAATATATGCAAAATATATTAGAAATAGTAGTGGTAATATAAACCGCATTATTATTTTATTAACGTTGCCCATAGACTGCATATCCACCTCCCAAATCGTTTGCTAGTAAAATAAATAATGTAACTTGAATTAATAACGCAATAGGTGTCCTTAGAAATTTATAATTTCTTCTCGATACCATCTTAGTATTTCTAAGCGTAAATTCAATTAAAATCAATCCAAATCCCAATATAAGTGCTATTTTTGAATGATTGGGTAATTCAAGTAACACTTTCATCAAATGACCAAAACCATCATAAGAAAACATCAATTTCTCTAATAAGCGATTTGTTTGATTCTCAGCGAATAATAGACGTCCTATCACAACAGCGACAACCAGCACAATCGTAGGTAAATATTTTCTACCATGTTTTAACAGTTTGATTGTAAGTATAAACATTAACGCATGAAAAATACCCCATAATAAAAAATTAAAAGTCACACCGTGCCACATTGCTGAAGCGATATAAACCCCTAATAAAGCGATACTGGTAGGAAGCTTTTTTCTTATAGGTGCATAAAAAAGCGTCTTTAACACCAGTGAAAGTGAAATATGCCATCCTTTCCAAAACTCAATGATATTAGCACTTGAAAATGGCTGACGAAAATTGAGCGGTACTTGGTATCCGATAATACCAAACAAGCCATAAATGATTAACGACAATCCACAAAAATTCATATAAACAAATAATTCAAATATACTTGCAAAAGCCAAAGATGATATAACATCTGTAAATTTTATCAGCTCAAAGGTTTTTGTAAGGGGTACAGCAATAATTTGATAGAAAAATACCCCAACAATGACATAAGGAAAAAAATAGCTAAATCTTTGTTTAAATGCCCTATAGCGATAGTCTTTGACAAATAAAGCAATAGGTCCAGTTAATAACAACAAAGGATTAGAAGCTTTTAATACATCAACAAAATTCAAAGTTTTTTTTGTCGCAGAAAGATAGGCAAATGTCGTTGTATAAAAAGACAAACCAAATAAAAATGGTAGTGTAGAACCAGCGTGAGAACCTGTAAGCGTTTGAGTAATGCCCACAAAAGATGTTAAACTAATTGTAAAGAACAGTCCGTAAGATACCCATGAATGCTTAATAAGTTTTAAAATAAATAAAATACAGAAGCTTGCCACCAGTGCCGTACATACGCCAACAATAGAGTCAAAAATTCTTGATGAAAAAAACAGAAATAAAACCACACTAAAAAAATATAAGCATAAATAATTCATAATTTTGACTATCCTTAACAAAACCACCTACAACGTTGCCGACTGGCTTCATAAAGCACCATGCCAGTCGCCACGCTAACATTCAAACTTTCAATTTTCCCAAGCGAACTACCCACCATCGGAATATACACCAACTGGTCACAAGTATCTGCCGTCAATCGGCGAATCCCATCACCCTCTGACCCCATCACAATCGCCACATCGCCTGTCAAATCACAGTCTTGCACCGCTTTTGCTGTTTCATCAAGAGCCGTGCCAAATACAAACACGCCTTGTTTTTTAATCTCAGTCAAGGTGCGAGCGAGGTTGGTCACTTGTACAAATGGCATGATTTCCACCGCCCCAACTGCCACTTTTGCCACCGCAGGCGTGATAGTTGAGCTGTTGTTTTTGGGGATAATCACAGCCGACACGCCCATCGCCACTGCCGTGCGAATACATGCACCGAGATTGTTGGGGTCGGTGATTTGGTCAAGAATTAGCAATAAAATCGGTTGCTGTTTGGCTTGATGGCTGTCAATCAAGTGTCTTAAATCCGCTTCATCGAGCAAATTGGCAGGGCGAGCTTGTAGCACCACGCCTTGATGTTGGGGGCTTTCGGCAAGTTTAGTGAGGCGGTCTTTGGCGGTGGTTTGGACGCTGATGCCGTATTGTTTGGCAAGTTCAAGAATGGCTTCGAGGTGAGCATCGGGCTTTTTACCATCTTGGACAAACAGGGCAACGCCGTCCATGCCACGTTGTTCGAGTAGGGCTTGTACAGCATGAATGCCATAAAAATATAGGGGTTTTGCCATGATTGACCTTCTTGATAATGCAAAAATAGTAATTGCTCTTCGATATTTCTTAAATCTCCCCCAACCCCCTCTTTACAAAAGAGGGGGCTTTCTCCAGTAAATACATTTTTGCTTAGAGAAAAGCCCCCTTTCTCAAAGGTGAGGAATATATTCCGCAAGAGGGAATTAAAACAGTATTCGTTTAACCTTCAAGGTGGCAGATATATTGGACGATGGCTTCATTTTTCATCACATAGCTACTATGCCCTTCGACCAAAAATGCCTGCCCTGCACGGTAATAGCTGTATTCTTCTTCGTCTGCACGTTTGACTTCGCACTCGCCTGCCAAGATTTCGATACGCTCGGAGGATTCGGTTTTGAATAGGTATTCGGTGATTTCGTTGTCACAAGGTAGTACGATACCGAGCATTTTTTTGCGTCCGTCTTCAAACCAGACGGTACGGCTAAAGGTACGCCCTTCATAATAAACATTGGCAATTTTTTCTACCGACACATGGTCAAAACGGGTCGTGGCTGTCATGATTGTTTCCTCAAAACTCAAGTTTAGCATTGCTATTTGTCGATGTTTATCTTAGCATAAAGTTTATGATAAAAAGACCATTCAACGGTGTTTTCATCGGTTTTTTTTGAAATTTTTTTGTATATCAGTGGGTTAATGTGGGCAATACCTTGATATTAGGGGTAACGCTTTATATTTTTGTATTTGACCCAATTATAAAAATACCTTTTACCCAAACACTTATTTTTTTCTCTTGGACTGGTTATGCTGATTCAATTAACCTTGCAAAATTTGGCATTGGTACAAAATGCCTCGATGGACATGAATGCAGGCTTTAACGTCATCACAGGCGAAACAGGGGCAGGCAAATCATTGTTATTGGACGCATTAACCCTGTGCATGGGCGGTCGTACCGATGGTGGATTGATTCGGCATGGGCAGACCACCAGTGAGGTATATGCCGAGTTTGATGTCAGCCAATTGGCAAATGTCAAAGCATGGCTAGATGAGCAGAACCATCCATTGGAAGAAGATAACTTATTGATTCGCCGTCAATTATCTCATCAAAATGGCACGGTTCGCAGTAAAGCATGGCTCAATGGCTCACCGATTAGCATGAGCGAACTCAAAACCTTGGGCGGTTTACTGGTCAATATCCATAGCCAACACGCCCAACAAAGTCTGCTTCGTCCGCAGTTTGTCACAGAGTGGCTTGACAGTGCCACAGGCTTGACCTCGCTTGCCAGTGATGTCAAACACGTCTTTAGCCAGTATGAAAAACTCAAAACCCAAGCCGAAAATCATGCCAAAGATGAACGCTTTCGCCAACAACAAATCCAACTGCTAACCAACCAACTTGCCGATATTGAGCCGATTGCCAATATAAATTATACGGAATTGGAAGCAGAATACGATGAATTGTCAAACCTCGAAAGCTTAATGCAACAAGCCAGCCTCACGGTGGGGCTACTGGGCAATGATAGCGATGAACCCGATGTCAGCACCTTACTTGCCAAGGCCATCAAGCTATGTGAAGCCCAAACGTCACTCAGTCAGACGTATGTCGATTGTGCCGAGCAATTGTACCAAGCCCAAACCTTAATTGACGAGGTAAATAATACCTTAATAGACTATGCTGAAGGGCAAAGCCTTGACCCAGAACGACTAGCGGAACTAGATGAAAAACTCTCGACCTTTCACCGTTTGGCTCGCAAATACCAAACCACGCCACAGGGTTTGCTAGAAGATGGCAAAGCATGGCAAACCGAACTGGACGAACTGACCGCCATCATGTCGCCAGAAGCGATGGCAGAGCAGATTGACACCGCTTATCAAGACTTTTTGGTAAAAGCCAATGAACTCGACACCGCTCGCCAAGCCAATGCCAAGGCGTTGACCCAGCTTTTAGTCGAGCGTTTAAAATTATTGGCATTGCCAAATGTACAAGCCGAATTTGCCTTTAGTCCACTGGATAAGCCCACCGCTCAAGGGATTAGCCATATTGAGTTATTATTTAGTGCCAACGTGGGTATGCCTTTGCAACCGATTCATAAAATCGCCTCGGGTGGTGAGTTATCTCGCTTGGCATTGGTGATGCAGGTGATTGATGCTCAAGGTTCTCAGCGTAAATCTATCAATCAACCGATAGCCTCTACCAAACAACCAAATTCTACCAAACAGACAAATTCCACCAAGCAATTACTGGTCTTTGATGAGGTGGATGTGGGGATTAGTGGTGGTACGGCTCAAGTGGTCGGTGAGCTATTGCGTGAACTGGGGCAAGAGCAACAAATCCTTGCCATCACCCACCAAGCGCAAGTTGCCTCGCAAGCCCATCAGCATATTTTGGTGTACAAGACCCAATACGACCAAGCCGAATCGCATTTAAGCATTGTTCAAGGGGAAGCCCAAGTACACGAATTGGCTCGGATGTCAGGCGGGGTCAATATTACCGAAACCACGTTGGAACACGCTCGGAGTTTGTTGGTAAACCGTTAGTATAGTTTGAATTGAATTGCATTACATAAGGTCGTTCGTGGTGAGCCTGTCGAACCTGAGAAGCACTGCTTCGCAAGACGAGCCTAGCGAAGTGGAAGACCGCTACCCTTCGACAAGCTCAGGGCGAGCAGTCTTCATTATCATTTTGGACTGACTATAGATTAACCTAATTATAAGTATTTAATATGTCAAAAAATTTTAACAATCTTACTCACCACATCTTACTCGCCTCACCCAACATTGATGAGGGGATTTTTCATCAATCATTGGTGTATATCTGTCGCCACGACCCCCAAGGCGTGCTGGGTTTAATCATCAATAAACCCATTCAACATAGCCATATTACCAAGCTATTTGAAGAACTCGATGTCAACGTCACCGACCCCAAACTTTACCAAAAAACACCCCTAGACGGTGGTCCAATGAACCCAGAAGTCGGCTTTGTGCTACACACAGGGCAACCCCACTGGTCGTCATCATTTGCCATTACCGAAAACGTCTGTATCACCACCAGTAAAGATATCCTGTATAGCCTTGGGATAGGGCAAGGGGTGGAGCATTTTGAGCTGTGTCTTGGTCACACCAGTTGGGTAAAAGGGCAACTGGAACAGGAAATCAGCCAAGGTGACTGGTTGGTCATGCCTGCCAATAGCAGACTGTTGTTTGAAGTACCTCATGCCGAACGTTGGCAAGTTGCCACTGACCAACTTGGGGTAAATTTTGATAAATTTAGCACGGATATTGGTCATGCTTGAGATAATGTCTGATAACAATGGTCATTCGCCTGTGAAAGCATCGGTTGAAATACCTGTCAAAACCGCAATCCAGCCCCCTGTTAAAACCCCTGTTAAAACAATCATGGGGCTAGATTTTGGTGTGGCAAAAATGGGCATTGCATTGGGCAATACCTTAACCCAAACCGCCACGCCATTGATGCAATTTCCCATGAGTAATGGCGTACCCGATTGGCAAAAACTGCTGGCACTGATTGCAGAATGGCAAGTCAATAGCATCGTGGTCGGTATCCCCACCAACATGGATGGCACTGCCTCCGAAATGGGCAACCGTGCCAAAAAATTCGTGCGTAGACTCAATCACCAACTGGAAATGGCTCATATCCCCTGCCCTATCATCATGGCGGATGAACGTTTGACCAGTCGTGAAGCCAAAAATTTGGCATGGGAATATGGCTTAATCAAAAGTGAAAAAG
The DNA here is from genome assembly GCF_048551375.1 of Moraxella sp. TY6. NCBI lineage: Bacteria > Pseudomonadati > Pseudomonadota > Gammaproteobacteria > Moraxellales > Moraxellaceae > Moraxella > Moraxella sp. TY6. The sequence goes on from NZ_JBLYZJ010000007.1 coordinate 70,683, forward strand.
AACCGATTGATAGCATCGCCTCGGCGATTTTGTTGGGTAGTTGGTTAAGAGAAAATTATTAACAGAAAATTGTTAACATAATTTTCTCAAGTAAGGGTGTATGGCATACGCCCAAGGTCATTTTATCTAAGGTTATTTTATGAGCCAACGTACGTCCGAACAATCGACATCCACCCCATCAACGCATGGTTTTTCGCCGATTGTGGTCAACTTGATTGAGCAAGCCAAAACCCTCAATCAATTTAGCATTTATCTGATTTATGGGGCGATTGGCTTGTTTTTGCTATTTGGTACGCTCAAAAGCTTGCCAATGTTTCATGATAACACCTTAATTTATCAAGGCTTTTATTATCTGCCGTATGGCTTGATTGGCTTATCCATTCCGCTATCCTGCTATGTGGCGTTTATTTTATACCGCTATCGCTTAAGCCAACCGAGTATGATTTTAACCTGTTTGGGTGTGGGGTTTGGGCTATTTGCCATCAGTAGTTATGTGGCTTTTGCCTCGTGGATTGGGGTGGCGTTTATGTTCAAAGCCAATTTAAAGCGGTTTTTTACCTTTATTGAAGAAAATTCTACGGATTAGTTAAATGGCATTAGGTAGATTAGAAAAGCTTGACTTAAGAGATTATTGGCAAAAAGAAGCCACTGACTTTACGCCTTGGCTTGCTAAAAATGAAAACATCCAATTATTAAGTGAAGTAATTGGTATAGAGCTAGAAGTGCTATCTCAAGAAGAAAAAGTGGGGGCATTTAGTGCTGATATTTTATGTCGAGATACGATTAACGACCATTATGTATTAATTGAAAATCAGCTAGAAAGAACTGACCACACCCATTTGGGTCAGCTGATGACTTATGCTGCAGGGCTAGATGCGGTCACAATTATTTGGATTGCTCAAAAATTTACCGAAGAACATCGGGCGGCTTTGGATTGGCTAAACCGTATTACTGATGAAACCTTTAATTTTTTTGGGATTGAAATAGAATTATATAAAATCGGTGATAGCTTACCTGCCCCCATGTTTAACATGATTTCTCAACCTAATGACTGGGCGAAATTTATAAAAAAAACCACATCCAATCAAATGGTTACTGAAACGAAAATTCTACAACAACAATATTGGCAAGCGGTGAAAGACTATTTTGAGAGTACAAACAGCCCTATTCGTATGCAAAACCCCTTACCCCAACACTGGACAAATATTGCGATAGGTCGAAGTTATTTTAATATTTCTTTTACGGTAAGTTCTCGTGACAACTCACTTGGTATTTGGTTAAATATTATGGGTAATAATGCCAAAGAGAACTTTGACCGTTTAGCAGAAGTTGCTCAAGCCAAATCTTATGAAGCTGTCGACAAAAATCTTATTTGGGATAGATTAAATAATCGCAAAGGTTGTGTTGTAACTTTAAAAACAAATGGCGATTTTTTAAATATTGCCGATAGACCGAATCAGTTTGAATGGTTCAAAGTCAATGCTGAAAAATTTATACATTTTTTTAAACCCTACATTTTAGAATTATAATCTTATGTCAAACCAACAACCCCATACAATCATCGCCCAACACGAACTGGACACACTTGGCTTAATTTGCCCAGAACCCATCATGCTATTGCACCGTACTATCCGCAAAGCCCAAGCAGGCGAGGTCATTCACATCATCGCCAATGACCCTGCCACCACCCGAGATATTCCGAACTTTTGTCGTCATCTTGGGCATGAATTACTGGAACAACAAGAGCTTATCAATCCGCAAAACCTTGCCGAGCCAGACCCTTACGCCAATGTATATCACTATTGGGTCAAGAAAAAGATGGATTAATGGGTTAAAACCAAACTGGTAAAATCCACAGGTAACTACAACATCGCTCCCAATTCTGCCCCCTCTCGGATGGCACGTTTGGCATCGAGTTCGCCTGCTAATTTCGCCCCACCAATCAAATGGTATTGCCCCGATAGGCTATCGCCTACTTGGGGCATTAAGTCATTTACCGACTCTTGCCCTGCACATACCACGATGGTATCGACACGCAATAGTTGGCTATTGCCCTCAATGTTGGTAATCCAAATGCCTTCGTTGGTGATTTTTTCGTAGGCAATGCCACCCATCTGAATTACGCCATGATTTTTGATATGTGAGCGGTGTACCCAACCTGTGGTTTTATTGAGCCCACGCCCCAGTTGTCCTTTTTTGCGTTGCATGAGATACACTTCACGCATGGGAACGATTTTGACAGGTTGTACCAGTCCGCCCTCGCTGTCGTAATGGGCATTATTATCCACGCCCCACTCGGCACGCCATGATTCGATGCTTTGCGGATGGGGATTGGCAATCGGATTGCCCTGTGGGTCTTTGTCAAACGGCAAAACATGGGGCGAAGTCAAAAACTCACTGACATCAAAGCCAATGCCCCCTGCCCCAATCACAGCGACTTTTTGCCCTGCGGTTTTTTTACCGCTTAATAAATCGGTATAACTGATGACCTGTGGCAACTCCGCCCCTTCGATGTTGAGCGAGCGAGGCACGACCCCTGTAGCGATGATAATATCGTCAAAACGACTGCTTTCGAGTTCGGCTTTAGTGACTTTATGCCCCAGTTTGAGTTCAATTGGCAATGATTTTAACAAATGCTCAAAGTAGCGAATGGTTTGATAAAATTCTTCTTTTCCGGGAATGACTTTGGCATAATTAAACTGACCGCCAATCTTGTCTTGAGCCTCAAACAAGGTGACTTGATGCCCACGCTGTGCCAGTACGGTCGAGGCGGAAAGCCCTGCCATACCTGCCCCCACCACGGCAATTTTTTTGGGTTTTTTGGTGGGTTTATACACCAATTCGGTTTCGTAACAGGCTTGCGGATTGACAAGACAAGTCGAGCGTTTATTTTCAAAAGTATGGTCAAGACACGCTTGGTTACAGGCGATACAGGTGTTGATAAGTTCGCTTTGACCTTGTTCGGCTTTGTTGACCCAATGTGGGTCTGCCAAAAACGGACGAGCCATTTGCACCAAATCTGCCATGCCATCTGCCAAAAGTTGTTCGGCAGTTTCGGGCATATTGATACGGTTTGCCACCATCACAGGGATATTGACGTGCTTTTTGACCTCGCCCACCACATCGGCAAAGGTGGCACGAGGCACAGAGGTGACAATGGTCGGCACACGAGCCTCATGCCAGCCAATGCCTGTGTTAATGATGGTCACGCCTGCCTGCTCAAGGGCTTGGGCAATTTGAATGACTTCATCCATCGTATTGCCATTGGGAACTAAATCCATCATCGACAAGCGAAACGTGATGATAAAATCCGTGCCAACCGCCTCACGCACCGCTCTCACCACGGCTAATGGAAACCGCATACGATTTTCTAGACTACCGCCATATTCATCTTTGCGTTGATTGACATGGTTGCTTAAAAATTGATTGAGCAAATAGCCCTCTGACCCCATGATTTCCACGCCATCATAGCCTGCCAGTTTGGCAAGGCTTGCGGTATGGGCGAAGTCTTTGACGGTTTGCTCGATATTTTTGATGCTCATTTGGCGAGGTTTGAATGGTGAAATCGGCGATTTGGTCGCACTTGCCGACACCACAAACGGATGATAGCCATAGCGTCCACTGTGCAGAATTTGCATGACGATTTTGCTGTCGTGTTGATGCACGGCTTTAGTCAGACGGCGATGGTTAAACACGTCAATTTTTTGGTTGAGCGTCCCACCCATTGGAATCAACCAACCCTCACGATTGGGCGAGATACCGCCTGTAATCATCATCGCCACACCGCCTTTGGCACGCTCGGCAAAATAGGTCGCCAATTTACCATAATTAAAAAAGCGGTCTTCTAGCCCTGTGTGCATTGACCCCATCACCATGCGGTTTTTGAGTGTGGTAAAGCCCAAATCAAGGGGTTCAAAAATATGAGGATAAGGCGATGTGGCTGTCATGGTATTTCCTTATTGAATAAAGCAACAATTCATAGCTATTTGTATTTGCAAATGCTTTTATCATATCACGCTTTAACAACTAACTTTTTTAAAAAATGTGACTGGTGAATTTGTAGATTGGACTTTAATGTTTGTCGGTTACCATTTGTCACACCTTATAAAAATTGATTAACTTTTACTTAACTTTCTACTACAATACCGATATTTAATTTTACTAAAAATAAACCATCGTTTGGAATTAACATCACCCATGAAACGCATTATCGTTAGTACCTCAACTTCTTGCCTTGATTACCTTGATAAACCTGCCAATGTCATCACGCTACCCATGAATATCCACCTCAATGGCAATCATTATTTGGATGGAAAAACTATTACAAATAATGAATTAGCAACCTATCTAGTGACACACCCCAATAGCTATCCTGAAACCTCCGCCCCATCCGAAAGCCAGTTAATTGATTTTTTTTATGAACTGGTCAAACAAGGCTACGAAGAGGTATTGATATTATCCCTATCATCACGTTTAAGTGAAACTTATCAAAATATCAAAGAAATTCGAGCAATGTTTGCCAGTAAACTCAATATTCACCTATACGATACTCGCTCGGTATCACATGGCGAAGCGGTACTGGTATATGAAGCCTCCAAAATGCTCAGAAATCCTGATGTCAGTGTGCCTCAAATCATTTTGCGTCTGAATCAAATCCGTGCCAAATCCACCTACTTTATCACGGTCGATAACCTCAAAGGCATGATTCGCACCAAACGCATCTCTGCCCCAGCAGGGTTTTTTGCCAACCTACTCAATATCAAACCCATCGTGATTTGTGGCGATGAAGGGCAATTTGTGGCATATGAAAAAGTACGTAGTTTTGACAAAAGCTTATCTCGCCTTGCCGAAATCGTTGCCAGCGAAATGCAGGGCAAATCAGGCAAACTGTACCTGTTAAGCTATGAGAAAAACCCCCATCTACCGCAACTGTCACAAATGCTAGGGGCAATGGGCTTGTATAATGTACCTGTCATGCCGATTGCTAGCGTATCCCTTGCGAATATTGGCGTATATGCGATGGGGCTATTGTTTGTCGAAGATTAAGGGTTTTGCCAATTGATAAGAGAACACGTTAAAATTTTGGGCGTAAGCATTACGCCCCTACAAAACTAATTGTATTTCTCATTCAAATGACTATTTTAGTCTATTAAATCTTGCGTACCCATCATCATTCATAACATTTTTTTATATATTATAAAAAAACAAACTATCAATCTTCATACTTCCCCCCTATCAAATGTCATAAAACCTTGTTAATATAAGGGATTACAAGGAAGTAGCCAATTGTTTAACAAATCCGTTGACCATACACTTCCTTGAACAACAATTGAGATAATTGATTAATTAAGGAATGATGATGCCAAATTTTCATACAGGACTCGATAAAAACCCTGCCAATTACGTCCCTTTGACCCCCATTGAATTTATCGAACGCAGTGCCAAAGTTTATCCAAATGCCACTGCCATTATTTACCAAGATTATAGCCATAACAATTTACGCCAAACATGGGGCGAAACCTTTACCCGTTGCCGTCAGATGGCAGACGCCCTCAAAAAACTTGATATTGATAAAGATGACACAGTCGCTGTATTATTGCCCAACACCCCACCGATGGTAGAAGTGGCGTTTGGTGTGCCAATGGCTGGGGCGGTGCTTTGTACCCTCAATACTCGCCTAGATATCAATGCGTTGGTATTTTGTCTTCAGCACAGTGAAGCCAAAGTGTTGATTGTGGACAGTGAATTTGAGCAACACGTTGAATTAATTGAAGAATCTTTCCCAGACCTTATCATTATTCACGCCACCGACCCTGCGATGCCCTCGCCTCGTGAGTTTGGGCAAATGACTTATGAGCAGTTTATCGCCAGTGGTACTGACCTTAACAACTGGGAAAAACCGAGCGATGAATGGGATGCGATTGCCCTTAATTACACCTCTGGCACGACAGGTATCCCCAAAGGTGTGGTGTATCACCATCGTGGGGCGACCATGAATGCCATTTCAAACATCCTTGATTGGGATATGCCAAAACACCCTGTGTATCTATGGACGCTACCGCTATTTCATTGTAATGGTTGGAGTTTTCCTTGGACGATTGCCGAGCGTGCAGGGGCAAATGTATGCTTACGCAAAATTGATGCCGACTTGATTTTACGCTTGATTGCGGACGAAAAAGTCACCCATTACAGCTCTGCTCCCATCGTGCATAACATGATTGCAGGTGGCAATGAAGAGCTAAAGAAGGCGATTAAACATGAAGTGCGTTGCAATGTCGCAGGTGCACCACCGCCAGAGGCATTATTGCAAAAAATGGAAGAAATGGGCTTTAAAATCACCCATGTATATGGCTTGACCGAAGTGTATGGGCCTGTGACCTTTTGTGTCGAGCGTCCAGAATGGGATGAATTAAGCGTGGGTGAACGTGCCAATCTCAAGTCACGCCAAGGGCTAAACTCCCACCTATTGGCAGGGTTTGAAGTGTTTAAACAAGGTACGACTGAGCCTGTCGAAGCGGACGGTGAGGAAATGGGCGAACTTGCCATTCGTGGTAATATGGTGATGAAAGGCTACCTCAAAAACCGTAAAGCCACTGCTGAAGCCTTTGATGGTGGTTGGTTTAAAACAGGGGATTTGGGTGTGAAATACCCAGACGGCTATATCAAAATCATGGATAGATTGAAAGACATCATCATCTCTGGTGGTGAAAATATTTCTAGCATTGAAATTGAAAACGTCTTATACCGTATGCCAGAAATCGTCAGTTGTGGCGTGGTCGCCGCACCGCACGAAAAATGGGGTGAAGTGCCTGTTGCCTTTATCGAGATTACTGAGGGGGCAACGCTTGACCGTGAAGATGTGATTGCCCATTGTCGCCGTCATTTGGCAGGTTTCCAAGTGCCGAAACATATTATCTTTACCGTTACGCCAAAAACTGCCACAGGTAAGGTGCAGAAATATGAGCTACGTCAAGCGGCTCGTGGTATGGCACATGAAGAAAGCAAAGTCACCCACCACAGCCATGCCCCAACGCATGATGCGGATTTACAGGTTGATGACGCACCGCCTAGCCATGCACAACAAAATGATGCGTAAAAGTGCTATCAAACTTAAAATTAAAAATCTAGTGGGCGTATACAATACGCCCCTACAAAACGCTGTATTATTTTTGATTTAAACAACGAGATAATCTCAAATACCTTCCATAATCCCTCTCATCCTTTCGCAAAAAATCTAAAAATTCCTCAATTTTTTGCCAATTTGGCATTGCAAAACTTCTCATTTTTTGCCACACTAGCATTAGGGCAATTTTCATGGACGTTGGTTGTTATGCCCTTATTTCATCTTGTTTAACAGAAAAATAATTAAAATCAAATTATTAATCAAGCTGTTAGCAAAATGCCACTAGCCAATAACAATCAACATAACCACAGGGAACGTACAATGAAGACCTATCCACACAGTGCTGAATTTTCGGCAAAAGCCAACTCAAATCCACAAAAATACGCCGATACTTACCAAGAATCCATCACGGATAACGAAGCCTTTTGGGCAAAACGTGCCGAACTGGTCGATTGGATTAAAAAACCTACCAAAATCAAAAACGTCAATTATGACCTTGATAACTTTAGCATTAAATGGTTTGAAGATGGCGAATTAAACCTATCTGCCAACTGTCTTGACCGCCATGTTGCCGAAAACCCATACAAACCTGCCATCATTTGGGAAGGTGACCACCCATCCCTGCACAAAATTATCTCTTATAAAGAATTGCATTCTGAAGTCTGCCGTCTAGGTAATGCCCTACGCCGTAAAGGTGTCAAAAAAGGCGACCGTGTTACCATCTATTTGCCGATGATTCCAGAAGCCGCCGTGGCGATGCTAGCCTGTGCTAGAATTGGTGCGGTGCATTCATTGGTATTTGGTGGATTTTCTGCCGAAAGCCTTGCCAGCCGTATTATCGACAGCCAATCCAAAATCGTCATCACCGCTGATGAATCGGTGCGTGGTGGTAAACATACCCCTCTTAAACAAAACGTGGATAAAGCCCTTGACCATGACGGTACGCAATGTGTCGAAAATGTCATCGTGGTGTACCGTACAGGTGAATCCATTCCGATGAGTGGTCGCCGTGATATTTGGTATCACAATCTCATTGACAATGCGTCAGAGGACTGTCCACCAGAGCCGATGAATGCCGAAGACCCACTATTTTTGCTTTACACCTCAGGCAGTACAGGCAAGCCAAAAGGTGTGGTACATACCACAGGTGGTTATTTGACTTATGCCCTATCCACCTTCCGTGATGTGTTTGATATCAAAGACAATGACGTATTTTGGTGTACAGCCGATGTGGGCTGGGTGACAGGTCATACTTATGTGGTGTATGCACCGCTTGCCAATGGCACGACCACCGTGATTTTTGAGGGTGTGCCACAGTACCCAGATTGGGCGAGGATTGGTCATATCATTGACAAACATGACGTGACGATTCTTTATACCGCACCGACAGCGATTCGTGCCATGATGAAAGAAGGTGATGAATTCGTGCGTAAATCCAATCGCTCAAGCCTGCGTTTGCTTGGCTCGGTCGGTGAGCCGATTAACCCAGAAGCATGGAGCTGGTATTACAATGTGGTGGGTGAAGGTCGCTGTCCGATTGTTGATACGTGGTGGCAAACCGAAACGGGCGGTGCATTGATGACCCCAATCCCAAATACCGTTGACCTCAAACCGGGTTCGGCAATGAATCCGCTATATGGCATCGTCCCTGCGATTGTCGATGCCGAGGGTAATGAACTACAAGGAGCATGCGAGGGCAATCTGATTCTCAAGGACAGCTGGCCAGGACAAATGCGTACCATTTGGGGCGACCATCAGCGTTTCTTAGAAACCTACTTTAGCACCTACAAAGGAGCGTATTTCACAGGTGATGGGGCATTACGTGATGAAGGCGGTCACTACTGGATTACAGGGCGTGTCGATGATGTCCTCAATGTATCAGGACATCGCTTAGGAACGGCAGAAATTGAAAGTGCCTTGGTATCGCACCCAGCGGTTGCTGAATCTGCCATTGTGGGTATGCCTCACGACCTTAAAGGGCAAGGCGTGGCAGCCTATGTGATTCTCAAAGCAGGTGAAGAACCAAGCGACATGCTCAAAGGTGAAATCAACCGCCATGTGCGTGCCGAGATTGGACCGATTGCCAACCTTGATGCATTGTATTTGGTCGAAGCCTTGCCAAAAACTCGCTCTGGCAAAATCATGCGCCGTATCTTACGTAAACTTGCTGCCCATGAGTTTGAAGGCTTGGGTGATACCTCGACCCTTGCTGAACCAGAAGTCGTGGATAATTTGATTGCCATTGTCAAAGCTGAGAAAAAGCAAGGGTAAATCAAATGTAGATGCGTCTTATCCCTACAGCAATCCCACCGCCATACACCTTCGTGTATGGCTTTTTTTTAAAACATTTATTGATAACAATTATCATTTGTACTAGAATACCGACAATCATTCTTATTTATATAATTTGTTAGGAAAAATATATGTCATTTATCAAAACCTTACTGCCTCTAAGCCTTGCCCTCGCCACTCTAACCGCTTGCCAAAAACCTGCCGAAACCACTAACACTACACCAGCCTCTGCTCCTGCTTCTACCGCAACAGGCACAGCAACATCAGCCCCAACGACTGCCACCGCTTCTGCTTCGACTGCTTCTGCGGTTGATTTAAGTAAAGAAACGGCTGAGTATAAAGCATGGGTCACGGCTGAAATTGACCAATTGGTAGTAGGCACAGAAAAATTCGTCACTGCCCTAAATGCTGGTAATGTTGCCGAAGCCAAAAAACTCTATCCCTTGGTGCGTATGCACTTTGAACGCAGTGAGCCGATTGCCGAAAGCTTTGGCGACCTTGACCCACGCATTGACAACCGTGAAGCCGACCTAGAGCAAGGCGAAAAATGGACAGGTTTTCACACCATCGAAAAAATCCTTTGGACACAAAACACCACCAAAGGCACAGAAGCACTGGGTAAACAGTTGATTGCCGATGTCAAAGAATTGCGTGCCAAAATCCCCACCGCCGAAGTCACAGGCGATTTAATGGTACAAGGCTCGGTGGATTTGCTCAATGAAGTATCCACCACCAAAATCACTGGCGAAGAAGAAATTTTTTCCAAAACCGATTTATACGATTTTAAAGCCAATATCGAAGGGGCTGAAAAAATTTACCAAATCCTAAAACCCAAAATCGAAGCCAAAGACCCTGCCCTTGCCACTACATTGGCAGAACGCTTTAAGGCGGTCAATGATTTGCTTGCCAAACATCAAGTCGGTACACAAGATTTTAAATCGTATGAGCAATTGACCAAAGATGACACCAAAGCCCTAGCCGAAGCGGTGAATAAATTGGGAGAACCATTGGCTCAAATGGGTGTTATTTTAAAATAACTGTTTTTTATTAGAAATTACGCAGAAGACACTGGATTCCTGCATTCGCAGGATGAGAGCCGTTAAAGCAAAACACTGTTTTGCAGGCTCGCAAGACGAGGGCTATACCCGAAGTAACGAACATTTAATTACTCGTCACCCCTGTGAATACAGGGGTCTAGCGTCTTGATTAAGAGAAATGAAGCTATAATTTTCGTAAATCCTATTTACAAAATAATCAAAGGATTCATTACCCATGTCTAGCAATTCTACGGTTTTGGCAGAAGATTTTTCCCCAAACCAAACCAATCGCCGTCATTTTTTACGCAATTTTGGGGTGGCAGGGCTTGCCCTTGCTGGGACTGGAGCTGGGTTGGTCGGCTGTGCTAAAACCAATGAGTCTACCCAAAAATCCGCCAGTGACCCAACCGCTTCTGCCACCCAAGCCAACACCCCTCAAGACAGCGACCCCAAGGCCAATCCCAAACACGCAGGCAGTGAGGCAAGCAATGCCAAAAATTGTTTTGCGGATAATCAGTTTGAGTTTTATGGTGAACATCAAGCAGGGATTACCACGCCATCACAACGGCATATTTATTTTTTGGTAATGGATTTGCATACCGAAGACCGTCAAGTTATCCAGCAAATGTTTAAAGACTGGACACAGGCTTCTCTCAATCTTACGCAAGGTAAAAATATCCACGCCTATAGCAACAACGAATTTGTCCCACCGACTGACACAGGTGAAGCGGATAACCTTGGTGCGTATGGATTGACACTGACGTTTGGGGTTAGTCGTCAGTTTTTGACCAAGCTAGGACTTGAGGATAAATTACCTAAAGATTTCAATGATTTGCCACTATTCCCTCGTGACCAAATTCGCCCAGAATGGTCAGGTGGTGATATCTGTATTCAAGCCTGTAGCGATGACCCACAAGTGGCATTTCATGCGGTGCGTCAGTTGGTTCGCCAAGCTCGAAGCAATATCACCATGAAATGGAGTCAAGCAGGCTTTTTGGGCTTTGACACAGGGCATGAAACACCTCGTAATTTGTTTGGTTTTAAAGATGGTACTGCCAACCAAAATACCCTTAAACATGCGGATAAAAACCTGTGGATTGACAGTCCAGACTGGCTACAAGGTGGCACTTATTTGGTGGCTCGCAAAATCCAAATGCACCTTGAAACATGGGATAGAACGTCACTCAAAGGTCAAGAACAAACCTTTGGCAGACACCGTGACACAGGGGCGAGCATTGGTAAAAAAGCGGAGTTTGATGAATTTGATGTGCATGAAAAAGATGCCAATGGTAAGCCTGTCGTTCCTGAAATTTCTCACATGGGGCTTGCCAAACGTACGGGCATTGAGATGCTTCGCCGTTCGTATTCGTATAGCAGTGGCATTGATGGCAAAACAGGTCAGTTTGATGCTGGGCTATTGTTTATTTCTTTCCAAAAATCCCCCATGCAATTTGTGGCGATTCAATCTGCGTTAGGGCGTGTGGATAAAATGAATGAGTATATTACCCATATTGGCAGTGGGTTGTTTGCGTGCTTTGGTGGGGTAAAACAGGGGGAATATTTGGGGCAGAAGTTATTTGAAAGTTAAAGGTAATTTTGCCAAAAACTCAGCTTGAATTTGCAAAATTGCAGGGTGGAATCCCCCTAAATCCCCCTTTAGAAAAGGGGGACTTTGCCCTCGTATCAAATTTAATGACAAAACAAAGCCCCCTCTTTTGTAAAGAGGGGGTTGGGGGAGATTCAAAAAATAGTGAATAACACACTTACTATTTTTATATTACCTGCTTTAATGATTTTCATTTGTCACCGCCATTTATTTTGGGAAAATTTTATGTTTACCACCCATTTTAGCAAAAGCCTTGTTTTATCTGCCTTGCTTAGTCTAGGTTTAGCGACTACTAGTCATGCCGAAACTGCGACTGCTTCAACCATGACTACTACCAAAACTACCACGGCTTCGGCTACTGTAAACACAAATACGGCTAAAAAACTCAATTTAAGCCCAATCTTTATCCAATTATCCGATGCGATGGGGGCAAATAAAGCAGGCGATACCGCCTCCACCAAGCAGTTACTTGAGCAAATCCAAAGCGAATTTAACGCCATTCCCCAAACCACTTCCCCACTAGGGCAACAAGCCAAAACTGCCATCAGCCAAGCCATTGCCAGCCCCAACGAGGCGAATTTATCGGCATTATCGACCGCTTTATACGCTTTTGAAAAAGAGCAAAATCCAGTTGATTACAGCCAAAAACGCAAAGATTTTGCCAAAAAAATTGCCCCTGCGTATGAGCAGTTTAGCCAAAGTTTACAAGCCACAAATGCCGATGTCGCACAGCTTCGCACGGCGTATAACCAGTTTAATGCGGTGTGGCTCGCCAATGAGCGTGTGGTGCGTAACACCAGTATGGGGCATTATGGCAAAATCGAAACGGCGATGGCATTGCTCCGAGTGGCAATTGAAACCCAGCCAATTAACACCGCCCAAATTGCCACCCAACTGCCCCTACTCAAACAAGCCATCGACAGCTACAATGCAGGTGACACCGCCACTGTCACGCCTGTTGAGGGGGTGAGCCTTGCCACAGGTGTGCAGTTACTCGAAGATGGTTTATCGGCATTCCAAACAGGCGATACCGCCACAGGGCAAGCCAAATTGGGTGAGTTTATCAATATTTGGACAAGTATCGAGGGCGATGTCAGCACACGCAATCCTTCGCTGTACAGCCGATTAGAAAGCCAAATTCCTGTGGTGATGGCAAGCGGTCACGACCCCAAACAACAAGCTAATTTACAAACATTGATTGATGAATTGCGTCAAATCAACCCCACTGCCCAATATTCAGCAGTGGATTCGATGTTGATTTTGTTGCGTGAGGGCTTGGAGGCGTTGCTGATTATTGTCGCTTTGCTGTCAGCGTTGAATGTCGCCAAACAAGCCAAGGGCAAAAAGTATGTGTATGCAGGGGTTGGTGCAGGACTGGTCGCCAGTATCGCAGGGGCGGTGGCGTTGCAACAATTTTTCCCTGCGATGACCTCAGGGGCAAACCGTGAAATGCTTGAGGGAATCATTGGCATTGTCGCTGTGGTGCTGATGATAGGCATTGGGGCATGGCTTCATAGCAAGTCGTCTATCCAAAGTTGGAACGCCTTTATCAAACGTCACATGGGCGAAGTGTTGACCACAGGCAGTTTTGTCAGCCTATTTGGGTTGAGTTTTTTATCGGTATTTCGTGAGGGGGCGGAAACGATTATTTTTTATGTTGGTATTTTGCCCAATATCACCATGAGCAACTTTTTGCTTGGCATTGGCATGGCATTGGTGATTTTGGCGGTGGTGGCATGGGTTATGCTTAAAACTTCGGTCAAATTACCAATTCCCAAATTATTTAAAGTGCTAACATGGGTGATTTATTTCTTAGGCTTTAAGATTTTGGGCGTGAGTTTATCAGCATTACAACTGACGGGGCATTTAAGCCGAACCGTATTGCCAAGCCTGCCTGCAATTGAGTCGATTGGCTTTTATCCGACCGTGCAGACGATTTTAGCACAACTGCTGTATATCGTGGCGATTGTGGCGTTACAATGGTGGATGAAAAAAGCCGAAAGCCATGAGAAATTGCAGGTGGCGTGATATTTGAATAAACACCTTGGTTTTTGTTAAAAATTTTGTTAAAATACCACGCTTATTTTTATAGACGGTCAGCTACCGAAAGGCGTGGTTGACCTGATTTTTCTCGCCTTTCCTTGGAGTATGTTATGTTAACTAATCAAGACCGTATTGACGTTATCACCAAATTCAAACGTTCAGAAAATGACACTGGTTCACCTGAAGTACAAGTAGCCCTATTGACTGCTCGTATCAACGACCTACAACCACACTTCAAAGCCCACAAAGCTGACCATCATAGCCGTCGTGGTTTGATTCGTATGGTAAACACTCGCCGTAGCTTGCTTGACTACCTAAAACGTAAAGACGCTACTCGCTACTCTGCACTTATCAGTGCATTAGGACTACGCCGCTAATTTTTGCTTGGCAGACGTGCTTATAAAAAACGGTTATCAGTGATGATAGCCGTTTTTTACGTTCTACGCTCAATGTTATCGGTTTTTGGTGGCGGTTTTGGCAAAAAATCGGTAAAATAGTTGGGTTATGCCAAAAAATTAATAGTGGCATGACATTATTTTAACAAAATAATATTTATTTTTATTATCAATGGGTTGGGCAAGCAGTAGATTGCTTCTAACGTTTGGGTTTATCGGTCGACCCACAAATCCAAACGTTAGGGGCTATTACTCAGCCAGCCCTGTTATCTCTTTTATAAGGAACATCATGTTTAATATCGTTACCAAAGAATTTCAATATGGCAATCAACAAGTTACCCTAGAAACAGGGCGTGTCGCTCGTCAAGCCAATTCAGTGCTTGTCCACATGGGTGGTGTCACCGTGCTAGTCGCTGTCGTGGTCAAAGACGATGCCAAAGAAGGTCAAGACTTTTTCCCATTGACCGTGAATTATCAAGAAAAAATGTACGCTGCGGGCAAAATTCCGGGGGGCTACGGCAAACGTGAAGGTCGCCCATCAGAGATGGAAACCTTGACCTCTCGCTTGATTGACCGTCCGATTCGTCCATTATTCCCAGAAGGCTATGTCAATGAAATCCAAGTCACTGCGACTGTGATTTCATCAGACAAAAAACAAGATGCGGATATCGCTGCCATGATTGGTACATCAGCGGCATTGGCGATTTCATCTGCACCGTTTAATGGTCCAATCGGTGGGGCAAGAGTCGGCTTTATCAATGGCGAATATGTGCTAAACCCAAATTACGAAGAAATGAAAAAAAGCGACCTTGATTTGGTGGTGGCAGGGACAAAATCTGCCGTTTTGATGGTCGAGTCAGAAGCCAAAGAATTGTCAGAAGACCAAATGCTCGGTGCGGTGCTATACGGTCATCAGCAACAACAAATCGTCATTGATGCCATCAATGATTTTGCCAAACAAGTGGGTAATGCCAAAGCAGAATTTGTCGCCCCAACTGTGAACGTTGAGCTACAAAATGCCCTCCAAGCCCAATTTGCCCAAGCCATTTCTGACGCCTACACCATCAGCGAAAAAGCCAGCCGTTACAACCGTTTAGACGAAATCAAAGCCGAAGCCGTAACTGCCCTTGCAGGTGATGAAACCGCTGAAGATTATGCCGATAAAGTCGCTGATATCAAAGAATTATTTGAAACCCTAAAATATCGCACCGTGCGTGACAACATCCTATCTGGCAAACCTCGTATTGACGGTCGTGACCTACAAACCGTGCGTGCGTTGGATATCCAAGTGGGCGTATTGCCTTACACACACGGCTCGGCATTGTTCACTCGTGGCGAAACCCAAGCCCTTGTTACCACCACGCTTGGCAATAGCCGTGATGTCAACATGATTGACACCCTAGCTGGCACGAAGCAAGACCACTTTATGCTTCATTATAATTTCCCAAGCTACTCAGTGGGCGAAACAGGTCGTGATAGTGGTCCAAAACGCCGTGAAATCGGTCATGGTCGCCTTGCCCGCCGTGGTGTGCAAGCCATGCTACCAGACAGCGACCGCTTCCCTTATGTGATTCGTATCGTGTCTGACATCACCGAATCAAACGGTTCATCATCAATGGCATCTGTCTGTGGTGCAAGCCTTGCCTTGATGGATGCAGGCGTACCGCTAAAAGCCCCTGTGGCAGGTATTGCGATGGGTCTGGTCAAAGAAGGCGAACGTTTTGCGGTACTTTCGGACATTTTAGGTGACGAAGACCACCTAGGCGATATGGACTTTAAAGTCGCAGGTTCTGCCAACGGTATCACCGCCCTACAAATGGACATCAAAATCGAAGGTATCACCGCTGACATCATGGAGCAAGCGTTAAACCAAGCCCATGCAGGTCGTATTCATATCTTGAATGCCATGAATCAAGTCATCAATGATAGCCGTAAAGAAATCAACGCCCATGCACCGAACTTTGCAGTCATCGACATCGACCCAGAAAAAATCCGTGATGTGATTGGTAAAGGTGGTGCAACCATTCGCCAATTGACCGAAGAAACAGGTGCGGTAATTGATATTGATGACAAAGGCACAATCCGTATCTTTGGTGAAAACAAAGCGTCAACCAAAGCCGCCATTGCCAAAATCGAAGCCATCACCGCTGAAGTGGAAGTTGGTAAAGTTTACACAGGTAAAGTGGTACGTTTGGTGGAGTTTGGGGCATTTGTTAATGTCTTGCCAAATACCGATGGCTTGGTACATATTTCACAAATCACCGATGCTCGTGTCGAAAAGGTGAATGACGTGCTAAAAGAAGGGCAAATGGTCAATGTGTTGGTACAAGACATCGACAACCGTGGTCGTATCAAATTGACCATGAAAGGCGTTGACCAAACCATCAGCCAAACCGAAGAAGCACCAACCGCAGAATAGTTGCTGATGTAATATCAAACCGAAAATGAATCGGTAATGTAAATACCGTGAGTTTTAATCCCCCTAAATCCCCCTTTTCCAAATGGGGGCTTGCCCACCGTTTTAGTCTAAGTTATGGGTATGGGGGTATAGCCCCCTCTTTCCTAAAGAGGGGGTTGGGGGAGATTAGCAAAGTAAATCAATGACACTTACCCAATAGGCACTACCAATTCGGCAGATAAACATAAATCAAATCTTCTCAAACCTAGCAATACTTTCCACATGCCCTGTATGGCAGAACATATCCATCACCCCTGCATGGGTCAAGCGATAGCCTTTTTCTAGCAACACAGCCGTATCACGAGCCAGCGTAATCGGATTGCAAGACACATACACAATGCGTTTGGCATCGAATTTATCCAAATACTGCATCACCTCAATCGCCCCACTTCTCGGTGGGTCAATCAGCAACGCATCGACTTGACCGACCCATTCCTTATCCGAAAAATCTTGGGTCAAATCCTGTGCAAAAAAGTCAGTATGGTGCAAGCCATTTGCCTTGGCGTTCATCTTGGCTCGCTCGGTCATTGCCTCACTGCCTTCAACGCCAATCACAAAACCCGTGTCGCCCACTGCCTTTGCCAATGGTAAGCTAAAATTGCCCAAACCACAGAACAAGTCCAACACTCGCTCGCCTTGCTGTAAGTCCAACAAATCCAACGCCAACTGGGTCATTTTGCGGTTCATCGACAGATTGACTTGGGTAAAATCGAGCGGTGAAAACTCAAAGGTAATCCCCATCTCTGGCAAACGATAAAACAATCCGCCTGTCGGTGGTACAGTCAGGCTTGAGGCACGTCCGTTAGGGTCGTCAATGCGTTGCACCGTGTCCGCCCCTTTGGATTGTAGGTATAACTGCCAATTTCGCTCGGCAAAAAACGCCTGTAATTTTGCCAAATCGCTGTCGCCCAACTCAGCCATGTGACGGACAATCACAGCTACCGATTTTTTGCTATCAGCGACATCATCAAGTGTTTCACCCATCGCCACTTCAAGCTGTGGAATTTCGTTACGAGCATCCAATTCGCTAATCAAAGCCTTGAGATTTTCGATTTCAAAGCCGATACGTGGGTCTAATACTTGGCATTCATTGAGTTCGGTCAAAAAGTTACTGCTACGCTCACGGAATCCAACCAATGCTGTGCCTTTTTTCTCCACATATCGCACGCCCATGCGAGCCTTGGTGCGGTAGCCTAGACGGTCAGCGGTGAGCGGTGCAAGCCAGTTATCTGGGGCAATGTTGGCTTGGTGTTGCAAGAGTTCGGCAAGGACGGATTGTTTAAAGTTAATCTGTCCATCAGCGTCCCAATGTTGCAAGCTACAACCGCCACATATGCCAAAATGCGGACAAGGGGGCGTGGTGCGTTCGGCATTGGGGTTTGCCAAGACTTCAAGGGTATCGCCCTCTTCAAGGCTTTTGCGTGAGCCTGTGATTTTCACGCTGACGGTTTCGTTTGGTAGGGCAAAGCTGACAAAGACTTTTTTGCCGTGTTTTTCTTCGATATGTTCTGGATGAGTGCCATAAATCGCCACGCCACGCCCATCATGGGCTAGGTTGGTAATTGTTAAAGTGACTGGCGGTGCGTCTTGTAGGCGTTTGCGTACTCGGGCGGTGGGTTTGATTTTCTTTTTTGGGGATTGGGTAATGGCTGATTGATTAGTGGTTGATTGGCTCATGGCTATCCTAACATTTGGCGATATGGCTATTTTTAAACAGCCATTATAAAAGGATTAGACCAATAAGGCGAATAAAACACTGTATAACGTATTATTTTTAATTTTTATTTACAAAACAGTATTTAACTTAAACTAAAATTACAAAATCCTTCTAAGCTTATCATTATAATAGCTCAAAACCGCACTTGTTCAACATTTAAAACTCAACACCCAAAAGGAAACACCATGAAGCTTTACGCATTCAAAGGGGCTTGCTCATTCGTTCCCCATACCGCCTTAAACCTCACAGGCACGGATTACGAACTTGCCCTTATCAGCCACGCTGATGCAAAAACCCCAGAATACCTCGCCAAAAACCCCCAAGGGGCTGTACCACTGCTTGAAGACGGTGATTTTTATCTATCGCAAAACGTGGCAATCTTAAACTACCTTGACGAACAATACCCAACTGCCAATATCTTTGGTTCTGGCGACACCGCCCAACGTGCCAAAGCCCAACAGTGGTTAAGCTACGCCAATGCCGATGTGCATAAAGCCTTTACGCCATTATTCCGCCCAACCGCCTTTATCGCTGAAGCGGATTTGACCGATGAGCTAAAAACCAAACTCACCCAAACCGCCATCGCACGCCTACAAAGCATTTATAAAATTGCCGATGACAACCTAGCCAATCAAGACTACATGGCAGGTGAGTTTAGCATTGCCGATGTGTATTTGTACGTCACACTTCGCTGGGCAAATGGCATGAAAATTGATTTATCAAACTTGAAAAACCTAGCAAAATTGGTCAAAAATGTCGAAGCCAATCCTGCGGTACAAAAATCGCTAAAAGAAGAAGGTTTAGACGCTATTGGTCAATAAATAGTCTGATTTTGATAAGATAGCCTTTATATAAGTCATTGTTTTGTAACGGTTGGTTGTCGATGATAGTTAGCGATAACCAATCATGCTATGATTGAAGTATTACCAAAACTGATGGGAAATGCCTTATCATGCACGAGCTAGAACTTAAATTTTGCGTTCCTACTTTTACCCAAGCCAGTCTTGCCAAGCAAATCGCCACTAAAACCGCCCAAAGCCAACGGCTATCCGCCTATTATTTTGACACACCCAACAACGACCTTGCCAAAAGAGGCATTGCCCTACGTATTCGCTACGAGGACAATCAATGGGTGCAAACCCTCAAAACCGCAGGTGATGGGGTTGCCAAACGCCTTGAGCTTAATACTATTTTGGACATCAGCGACACCCCTACCAAAATCAATGTCAGCGAATTGGCAAAACAACTCAAACTTGATGACAATCAACAATTGAGCGAACAACTTGCCAAAGTCATGCCCCTTGAGCAACTGGCAGACAGCCTCACGGTGCAGTATTTCACCGACATCAACCGCACCAGTCGAATAGTCAAAAAGAACAATAGCAAAATCGAAATTGCCTATGATTTAGGCACTGTCGGTACAGGTGCAGGTAAAACCAAAGCCGAAAAATTTGACGTGCATGAAATTGAATTTGAACTGGTTGAAGGCGATGCCAGTGACCTTGTCGAAGTCGCCAAAACTTGGTGTAAGAAATATAAACTTTATCTTTCTACCGTGACCAAAGCCCAACGAGGCAACTTGTTAATGGCAAAACAGACCTTTGCCGACCCTGTCAAAGCCAATTTATCGCAGTTAGCCGTTGATAAAAACACCACGGAATTTGCATTTTTACAGCAAGTCGTCAATAACTGCCTTGCCCAAATCCTGCCCAATGCCACCGCCATCGCTGACGGTAGCCCAGATGGCAACCACGTTCACCAACTGAGAGTGGGTTTACGCCGACTACGTACCGCTCTCAAGGTATTCAAATTCTGCCCTGACTGCATCGACCCCAACTGGATAACCGTGCTAAAACAGACCTTTAGCCTATTAGGTGAATACCGTGACCATGAAATCCTACAGACCAAAACCCAACCCATGCTCGAAGCCCTCGGTTCACCGCCTATCAAATGGTCAACCGATGTGGCGATTATGCCGATTGATGCGGTGCGAGCCAATGACTTCCAAATCGTGCTGTTGGAACTAATTAACTTTACCCATTTGCCACAGCCAACCACTGGCAAAAACGCCAAAGCCAAAACAGCAGTGACCAAAAAACTGGATAAATTGTTCAATAAAATTGCGGTGGCAAGTAGCCATTTTGCTGACCTTGAAACCGAAGCCCAACATGATGTGCGTAAGGATTTGAAGACGCTTCGTTATGTCAGTGAGTTTGTTTCGCCATTATTCGCTCAAAGCAATGACAGCAAAAATAAAAAGGGCAAAGTGGATAAGCTCAACGCCTTTTTGCAGTACCTTGAACCTGCTCAAGATGTGCTTGGCGACTATAATGATAAGGTAGTGGGTCACGCCCATTATGTTGAGAAAGCCAAGACCGACCCGAATGCGTTGTTTGCGGTGGGTTGGTTTGGTGGACAAGAAAAATCCAGTGCCGAAAAATGTGCAGTGAGCCTAAAAACTGTGAAAAATGCTCCGAAATTTTGGTAATGGGTATTTTTGATGGATTATTTTGAGTAAAAGCGGTGTAACAACCGCTTTTTTTATGTTAAATGGGTTGTTAGATAATACGGTGTAGTTTTTTCATCGGAACTTTACGGTGAAAGTCGAGGGATACTTTGAAACGGTATAGGGTGAGGGTGTCGGATTTGGGTTTTGGCATGGGTTGTGGCTCTATGTTATGTTTAGGTGATGATACTATAAAAGGACTTACCAATTAAGCATAAGATTTTTGATACATTTTACAATTATAATTGTATCTATTCCACAAAAGGAGTAGTATAAATTAAATTATTTAATATTTTGGATAAATTATCCATAAAATACGAGAATTTGTTATGATTATTGACTTTACTCTTGGAAACTCTCTTTCATTTAAGGATAACCAAACACTAAGTATGGTTGCTTCACCACCTTATGATATCCACGCAAGTCATATCTTAGATAGCCCTGATAAGAAATTAAAACTGTTAAAACTAGCAGTTATTTATGGTTCTAATGCTTCTGGTAAATCTAACTTACTATCCTCTCTAAACTATTTGAAATCTCTTGTCTTAAATTCAACCAAAAATAAACCCGATAACACTTTTAACTATATCCCATTTTTATTTGATAAAAGAAGTAGCCAAAAACCAACTTTTTTTGAAATTAATTTTTATTGTGAAAATATTCGTTATAACTATAGTATTAGTATGGACAGGCATAAAATTCATCATGAGTATTTATCTTACTATCCCAAAAATTATAAAAGAAATATCTTTATGAGAGATTTATCGGATACTGGCGAGTACAAATATACTTTAGGAGCTGATTTAAAACCAAAGAGAGTTTTTGAAGATATTACTTTAAGAACCTCAAAGAATGTTCTATTCTTATCGAAAGCTTCACAAGAGAATAGTAAGGAAATTTTACCCATTTATAATTGGTTTAATTCTATTTTATCTGAAGAACTTGATATTGATGAAATGGCTGAATTTATTGCTAATGAAGATTCAAATAAAGAAAATTTACTGAATTTTTTATGTAAGCAAGATGTAGATATCGTTGATTTAAATATTGAGAAACTGCCTTTTTTAGATAAAATTAATGAGATTAATGACATCCCATCTGAAATCAAAACAAAACTACTTGAAGATTATAAAGATAAATTTTCTTATAGAATCCAAACTTTTCATAAAGATAATGAGGGAAATAATATACCCTTACCTTTTGAGCTTGAATCTCAAGGCACACAGAAACTCTTTTCTTTGGCATCTTTATTACTAAATGATGACAAAGAGATGAATAAAGTATTTTATGTTGACGAGTTAAGTTCGGCATTACACCCATTACTCGTTAGGAACTTTATTAAATCTTTTCAAAAATCTAAAAATCAATTAATTTGCGTGACTCATGATACACATCTAATCAATCAAGATTATTTGAGGAAAGACCAAATCTACTTTATTGAGAAAAATAAGGAGCAAGCCTCTGAGCTTTATTCCTTAGTGGAATTTGAGAATATCAGAAATGATAGACAAAACTGGGAACTACGTTATCTTTCAGGTTCATTTGGTGCCACTCCAAATCTAAGAAATTATAATTAGGAGTAGTTATGGGAACTGATAATATTGAACAACGCAGAAAAGCTGAAAATAAAGAAAAAAGAAAAAAAGCAAAGGAATCTAGAAAGGCTAACACCCGAAAGGTTATTCCTAAAATTTTGATACTAACTGAAGGTATTTCTGAAAAACATTATTTTGAAAGTCTGAAATTCATTTTAGATATTCCAAATGTAACCGTTCAAAAGAGTACCCATACCGACAGTTATGGAATAGTAACTCAAGCTATAAAACTTGCAAGAAAAGCTGAAAAGGAAGGAGATTTTTTCGGCTATATCTTTTGTGTTTTTGATTTAGATACAGTTAAAGATAAAAGATTTTTGGAAGTTTTAGTTAAATATAATAAGTCTAACAACAACACTAAAATCATTCCAGTTTACACTTTTCCCTGTATTGAATTATGGTTTATATTACATTTTGAATTCTATGATAAACCATTTGTATCAACCCAACTAAATTCTATAGGAACTAATGTAAAAGATGCTTTAGTAAATTATACCCCAAACTATTACGAAACAAATGAAAGTTGCATTAACTCTATCGCTGGAAACTATAAAACTGCAATTTTCAATGCAACTGAATTATTTAAACAACAACAAAAAGTAGATTCTATTAACCCTATAACGAACATACATCAGTTAGTTTTACTTCTTATAGAAATTTCAAATCGTTCAAATAATTATCAGTACAGTTTCGGAGTTGATAATTATATTTTGTCAAAGATAAATCAGAGTAATTAGAGAATTACTCTGATTTGTTTAACTGTGAAAATTCTTTTATTTATCTCAAGAAAGCCCTTGCATTTCTAAACATCCGCATCCACGCCCCATCTTCTTGCCACTCATCAGGCTTCCAGCTATGGTTATACGCCATCAGATTCCGCTCTGGGTGTGGCATCATCAAGGTAACACGCCCATCGGTGCTACAAATCCCTGTCACCCCCTGCGGTGAACCATTTGGATTGAGCGGATAATGCTCAGTTGGCGTGCCGTGGCTATCCACATAGCGTAACGCCACCTGTCCATGAGCCGACATACCTGCGATATCAGCATCCGACAAGGTCGCAAAGCCCTCACCATGAGCCACCGCAATCGGTAGGATACTGTCTTGCATACCTTTTAATAGCACAGACTTGGTACGCTCGACTTTCACATTCACCGTACGAGCCTCAAAACGTGCCGAACGGTTAGCGATAAAGCGTGGGAAATTCTCCGCCCCTGGAATTAAGTCTTTGAGTTGGCTCATCATTTGACAGCCGTTACACACGCCTAGAGAGAAAGTTTCTGGGCGAGTGAAGAACCGCACAAACTGCATACGCAGTTCATCATGGAACAGCACAGATTTCGCCCAGCCAGAGCCAGCCCCTAGCACGTCACCGTAGCTAAAACCACCGCACGCCACTAGACCATCAAAGTCACGCAGATTGACACGCCCTTTGAGCAAATCACTCATATGCACGTCAACCGCTTCAAAACCCGCCCGCACAAAGCCCGCCCCCATCTCAAGCTGACCGTTCACGCCTTGCTCACGCAAGATAGCGACTTTTGGCTGGGTGGTACGGCTATTGATATACGGAGCTTCAATGGCTTGGTTTAGGTCATAGTTGGCTTGGGCGATTAAGCCTTGATGTTTGCTATTGCTAATCAAAGCAAATTCTTGCTCAACGCTAGCAGGATTGTCACGCCCTTTGGCGATATAGTAGCTGACTTTTGACCACTCTTGTTGCAATTCCGCACGGTTAAACGCTAGTGTTTCTTTTGCCGTTTGAATCAGCAAAGTATCTTCATCGGTTGATTGACCGATTAGGCTTAACAAGTCGCTTACGCCTGTTTGCTCTGCCACCGCAAGTAGCTCGCTGACGTTTTCAGGTTTGAC
The DNA here is from genome assembly GCF_048551375.1 of Moraxella sp. TY6. Taxonomy (NCBI): domain Bacteria; kingdom Pseudomonadati; phylum Pseudomonadota; class Gammaproteobacteria; order Moraxellales; family Moraxellaceae; genus Moraxella; species Moraxella sp. TY6. Next base: position 95,327 of record NZ_JBLYZJ010000007.1, read on the forward strand.
TTGAATCACCGCACCCAATTCTTCGGCAAATAATTGACCTAGCAAGTTGTCATCAGTTAGCACCAACTTCACGCCTTGGCGGTTGGTGAATTGCATTTCGGCAACCGTTGCCAATAGACCACCATCACCGATGTCATGGTAGGCAGAGATTAAGCCTTGATTGTTGGCGGTTTGGACAAAGTTAAAGAAGTTGATTAAATCTTGTGGGTCGTCCAAATCTGGGCAATTATCACCCAGTTGGCTCATGGTTTGGGCAAGAATCGAACCGCCTAGACGGAATTGACCTTTTGACAAATCAAGGCGGTACAATGCCGTTTCGCCACCAACAAGGGCAGGAGTCAAAGTTTTTGCCACGTTTTGCACAGGAGCAAAGGCGGTGATAATCAATGACATCGGTGATACGACTGATTTATTTCCGCTTTCATCTGACCAATTCGCACGCATAGAAAGGCTGTCTTTACCGACAGGAATCGCAATGCCCAACGCAGGGCAAAGCTCTTCGCCCACCGCTTTTACGCCTTCAAACAAGGCTTGGTCTTCTTTGTCTTCGCCACAGCCTGCCATCCAGTTGGCGGATAGCGTGATGTCAGAGAGTTTGGCAATATTCGCCCCTGCGATGTTGGTAATCGCCTCGCCCACCGCTAAACGTGCAGACGCAGACGGATTAATCAAGGCGACTGGGGTACGCTCGCCCATGCTCATCGCCTCGCCTGTCATCGGCTTGCCGTCAAGACTAATCAAGGCAGAGGCAGTCACCGCACAGTCAGCGACAGGCACTTGGTAGCGTCCGACATACTGGTCACGCACTATCATCCCTGTGATTGAGCGGTCGCCAATGCTAATCAAAAACGACTTACTGGCAACGGTTGGGTGACGTAGTACGTCTTTGACCGACTGTTTAACATCAATATTTTCAAGGTTTAACGGCGTTAAATTCGGGGTGCTACGGCTAAATGAGCGTTGCATTTTTGGCGTACCGCCCAATAGCACTTGTAATGGCATATCGACTGGTTGTTGGTCGCCTTTGCTGTTCAACAATGGGTCATTAACCACCAACTGACGGACATCAGTCGCCTCACCCAAAATCGCATACGGACAGCGTTCACGCTCACAGATACTATCAAACAGCTCACGGCTTTCAGGGCGAATCGCCAATACATAGCGTTCTTGGGCTTCATTCGACCAAATCGCCATCGGTGACATCCCATGCTCAAGTGACGGCACTTTCCGCAAGTTCAGCACTGCCCCTAGCTCATGGTCATTCACCAACTCTGGCATGGCATTTGACAAACCACCTGCCCCAACATCGTGAATCGACACGATTGGGTTTTTGTCTTCTTCAGGACTGTTGCCAGCCATCGCCCAACAGCGGTCAATCACTTCTTGACAACGGCGTTCCATCTCGGCATTGTCACGTTGCACCGAGGCAAAGTCTAGCCCCTCGTCAAGCTCGCCACTATCCACCGATGAGGCAGCCCCACCGCCCAAGCCAATTTGCATCGCAGGACCACCCAATACGATGAGTAAATCGCCTTGTTGGATTGGATTTTTCTCGACCAAATTGCGTTTGATATTACCATAACCGCCTGCAATCATAATCGGCTTATGATAGCCACGCATTTGGCTACCGTCCTGCTCGGCTGAGGTGTCTAGTTGAAACGAACGGAAATAACCGACCAAATTCGGACGACCAAATTCATTGCTAAAGGCTGCCGAACCCAATGGGGCTTCGGTCATAATTTGCAATGCACTTGCCATCCGCTCTGGCTTGCCGTAATCGGCAGTCGAAACCCCTTTACCATTTGAGCCAGACTGCTCCCATTTTTCTGGCATCTCTGGCAAATGCAAATGTGACACATGAAAACCTGCCAAACCTGCTTTTGGTTTACCGCCACGCCCTGTCGCCCCCTCGTCACGGATTTCACCGCCCGAACCAGTCGCCGCCCCAGAATACGGTGCAATCGCTGTTGGGTGGTTGTGGGTTTCGACTTTCATCAAAATATCAATGGCTTGTGGGTGAAAACCGTATTCTAAGTGGTTGTTTTCACTGTTTAAAAGCGGATAAAAACGCTGTCCATCTGAGCCTTTGACCACGGCGGCATTGTCTTTATACGCAGACAAAATATCGTTGGGGTTTTGTTGAAAGGTATTTTTAATCATACCAAACAATGACTTAGGCTGAAATTCACCGTCAATCGTCCATTGGGCATTAAAAATCTTATGACGGCAATGTTCGCTATTGGCTTGGGCAAACATCATCAATTCAACGTCAGTCGGATTGCGTTTTAGCTCATTGACATAGGCATTCATTAAGTAGTCAATATCTTGGCTCGACAGGGCAAAACCAAACTCGGTATTGGCTTGTACCAACGCCTCACGACCTGCTCCCATGACATCGACATGGTGCAAACGGGCAGGTTCGTGGTCGTCAAATAAATGCTGAGTTTTTGCCAAATCATAGAACAAACTTTGGGTCATACGGTCGTATAACATCAGCTCAAGGTCGTGTGGGAGCTTGTCTGTCAGTGGCTTATCCGCTGTCAAAGTATAGACCACCACTCGCTCGACACGCTCGATATTGACATCACAGTTGTTAAAAATATCGGTCGCCTTACTCGCCCAAGGGCTAATCGTGCCAAACCGTGGGCTGACGATGACTTGCAACTGACCGTCATTTGACTTGGCAAAATCGACACTCTCGCCATGATTGAGTAAATCCACAGCTTTTTGGTAATCATGCTCGGCTAAGTCTTTTGAGAAAACATAGACTTGCTGACTGCTGATTTGGGTAAAGTTGAGGTCGGCATGACGGTTAAGGCGGTCAAGCAGTTGCTGGGTTTGGAAATCGGTTAAAAATGGGTGTCCTGCGATAATGGTGCTATTGCTTTTTTTCATGGTAAGGCGTTCCGCTTATGTGGGGAAAAAATTTGGCAATATTATACCATTAGTGTCTTAGCTAGGCATTCACTTTATCATTGGCAAACAAGCAAAATTCTTGGTAATATTGAAAATAATAAAAAAGCCACTTCAATAATTGAAATGGCTTTTGGTATAGATTAATAGTCTCTTAGACTGTTACCTCACAAACAACACAGTAAACAACCAATACAAACCACCCGATAACAACATGGTCGCAGGCAAGGTCAATACCCAAGCCGATAACAAACTCATCACGGTGCTTTTTTGTAGCCCTGAGCCATTGGCGACCATCGTTCCTGCCACCCCTGATGACAGCACATGCGTAGTCGATACAGGCAGACCCAAGCCATCCGCTGCCGCAATGGTGGACATCGCAACCAACTCTGCCGAAGCCCCTTGAGCATAGGTCAAATGTTCCTTGCCAATCCGCTCACCGACAGTAATCACAATCCGCTTCCAGCCAATCATCGTCCCTAAGCCTAATGCAATTGCCGTCATCACTTTTACCCATGTTGGGATAAACTTGGTGGCACTGTCGATGTCTTTTTGTACCGCTTTAAGTTGCTTGGTGGTGGCAGGATTTAACTCATTTGGTGAGTTTTTTTGGATGTTTTTGATGGTTTCACCGCTTAGGAACATTTGGTTTCGCATTTCGCTCACCGTTGCACCGTCCCATTGCTTAATATTATCATTTTTTTGGATTTGCGTACCGATAGTATCCAACGTGCTTGCCAGTGCAGGTACGACTTCAGGGGTTATTTTCTTATCTTTGACATAGTCCGATAAAATCAAACGAGCATCTTTATTTAATGGCGTAGTCGTTTGTTGTTGCAGGGTCAATGAGGCGGTTTTGGCGTGTTGCCCAAAATCGGTGATTTGTTGCTGTTGCAGATTGCCATTTAGCCCATACACCATCGGAATCGCCCCAACCAAAATCAGCATAATCAGACCCATGCCTTTTTGCCCATCGTTTGAGCCATGAAAAAACGACACCCCTGTACAAGTAGCAATCAAAATGCTCCGCACCCAAGTCGGTGGTGGCGTGTTGGGTTTTGGGGCTTCAAACAGCTCTGGACGGCGTTTGAATAGTTGTTTGATAATAAGTAGCAAAATTGCTGCCAAACAAAACCCAAATAAAGGTGAAAACAGTAAAGCTGCTCCGACTTTCTGTACTTGTGCCCAATCCACACCTGCAGTAAAGCCACGCCCATGCAGTAAGGCATTGCCCACGCCCACGCCAATAATCGAGCCAACCAGCGTATGGGATGACGAAGCAGGAATCCCAAAATACCATGTACCAAGATTCCAAATAATCGCCGCAAACAGCAACGCAAAAATCATCGCAAAACCACTTGCCGAGCCAACGTGCAAAATCAGCTCAACAGGCAACAACGCAATAATCCCAAACGCCACTAACCCAGTGGAGGTCAATACCCCCAAAAAGTTAAAAAAACCTGCCCACACCACGGCATAATGAGCAGGCATGGAATTGGTATAAATCACAGTAGCGACCGCATTGGCAGTATCGTGAAAACCATTGACAAACTCAAACCCTAAGGCAATTAGCAAAGCGAAAACCAGCAACACATACGGCATAATCGTGGTTGGGGTATCAAAAGCATGACTGATATCAAAAAATAGGCTATAGCCCATGAATAAAAGACCTGCCATCAGCAGACCAAAAAACGCAATCATGGCAAATTTGTTGGGGCGGTAATCAAGGGTTGGACGGGAATTGGCTAGAGACGTTACTTCACCGGTTGAAATCATTCAAACCTCTATAAACAGAGTGGCAACCAAGATATTGCAATAACAAAAAAGCCCATACAATTAGGGAGTTTTTACAAAACCTAATCAAAAGGGCTGTCATCCAATAACAAAAGAATATCCCCCCTATTATCCATGAATTTCATCAAAATGTCATCTATAAAGTGTACAGCTATTTCCCAACTGACTGAAAATTAAACCTAATACTTTTCCAAGGTCAATTTAAATACGCCCATCCCCAAAATCATACTCACCACAAAAACCACCCCTTGCCACGCCCCTGTACTCGCTAGTACCATTGCAGGGGCAGGACAAATCCCTGTAATCCCCCAGCCGATGCCAAACAGTGACGAACCGATGAGCAATCGCTTATCAATCTGTGTCGCAGTGGGCAAACTCATTGCATCACCCAATAAACTTCGGCTACAAGATTTTGCCAAAGCAAAGCTGATACTCGCCACCAACAATCCCCCACCCATCACAAAGGCAAGCGACATATCCCATTTGCCAAATATGTCCAAAAACCCTTGCACCTTCGCAGGATTCACCATATCGCCAATAATCAGCCCAATGCCAAAAATCAGCCCTGTCACTAATGCGATAATTTGTTGCATAAACTTTCCTAATTTATCGTTTATTATATTAAACCCAAAATATGTTTACCCACATACACGGTCAAAAACCCAGTCAGCATAAAGGTAACCGTTGCCACCATCGAGCGTTTTGACAAGCGAGCATTACCACAAATCCCATGCCCACTGGTACAACCCGACCCCAAACGTGTGCCAAACCCAACCAACAGCCCTGCCACCACATATTGCCACAGCGAATCAGTCACCGTCACCGCAGGTAATGGACGAACTAACTGATACAACCAAGGGGCAAGCAATATGCCTAATACAAAACACACCTGCCAACTAAAATTAACTGACTTGGGTGACAATAGCCCTGCGATAATACCGCTAACACCTGCGATTTTGCCATTAAACCACCACAATAAGGCAGCCGCTAAACCAATCAGTAATCCACCCATCAATGAGGCTATGGGGGTAAAATTTGCCCAATCCATGACATTATCCCTTATTTTTAAATAAATCATTTATATTATATTATAATATATAATAATTAGTGGTTTTACAATTAATTTTTTAAAATCCTGTCATTGAAACCATTAATCTATTCTTCAAAAACTTCTTATCAAAACAAATGCGACACAACATGTCGTTTAATGTATTATTTGACCTTTCTTTTATGCCAAAATTTGTTATGATAGCCACATCAAAACAAAGTTTCATCTCTCCCAAATTTTAACCGAATAAACGATTTACTCATTCACAACTTTTTAAATTCACAAGGAAATTACTATGGACGAAAATAAAGCCAAAGCCCTCACCGCCGCCCTTGCCCAAATCGAAAAAGCTTACGGCAAAAACACCATCATGCGTCTGGGTGATGAGTCTGCCAAAGTCAAAGTCGATGTCATCTCGACAGGCTCATTGGGGCTAGATATTGCCCTTGGGATTGGTGGCTTGCCAAAAGGTCGTATCGTGGAAATCTACGGGCCAGAAAGCTCAGGTAAAACCACGCTGACCCTACAAGCCATCGCTCAATGCCAAAAACAAGGCGGAACGTGTGCCTTTATTGACGCTGAACACGCCCTTGACCCTGTGTATGCCAAAAAACTTGGCGTAGATGTGGATAACTTGTTAGTAACTCAACCCGACAATGGCGAACAAGCCCTTGAAATCACCGATATGCTAGTGCGTTCGGGTGCGGTGGATATGATTGTAGTGGACTCAGTGGCAGCCCTAACGCCCAAAGCCGAAATCGAAGGTGAAATGGGCGACAGTCACATGGGTCTACAAGCACGCCTTATGAGCCAAGCGTTGCGTAAAATCACAGGTAACGCCAAACGCTCAAACTGTATGGTGGTCTTCATCAACCAATTACGTATGAAAATTGGTGTGATGTTCGGCTCGCCAGAGACCACCACAGGCGGTAATGCGTTAAAATTCTATGCCTCGGTGCGGATTGACATTCGCCGTATTGGTTCGGTGAAAGATGGTGATGCCATCATCGGTAACGAAACCAAAGTCAAAGTCATCAAAAACAAACTTGCACCACCATTCCGTGAAACCAAATTTGACATCATGTATGGCAGTGGGACGAATTATTTGGGTGAAGTGCTTGATTTTGCGGTGGATATGGACTTTGCCAAAAAATCTGGGGCATGGTACAGCTATAATGACAGCAAAATCGGTCAAGGGCGTGCCAATTCGATTAAGTTTTTGGAAGAAAATCCACAAATCGCCCAAGAACTTGAGCAAAAAGTGCGTGATGCCAAGCTCGCTCACCCTGACGAGTTGGTACACCATGAAGATGACCATGCCGAACCGCCAGAGTTTGTTGAAGGGATGGAATAATTTGCGGTTATCGTAGGGTGCGTTTGACGCACCATTCAAAATCAATATCTTCAATAGGTGCGTATGACGCACCTTACTTGGATGATTTTTTATGTAAAAAGAAACACAATAAACCAATGAGCAATTCAAATCCTCAAACTATCCTAGCCACCATCGAAAGTCAGCTAATGACAGACGAAGAACGCCAAGCTCACCATGATAAACTCAAAAACGAGAGCTATATGCGTTGGCTGGCGTTTTATTATCTCGGCAGACGAGAGCAATCCAAAAAAGAACTGCGTGACAAACTTCTCGCCAAAGACTGCGACCCCCAAGCTATTGAAGCCTTACTCATCGAATTTGAACAAGAAGGCTACCAATCTGACGAACGTATGACCTCCGCTGTCATCAAAGACAGTATCGGCAAAAAATATGGCACGGTTCGCATCTATCAAACCCTCAAAAAACACGGCTTAACCACCATCAAATCCGCTAGTGGTATCAACACTTGGATAGCCGAACACAGCGACTTTTTTAATGATTTATTGGTTAATGACATCGAAAATGATGCTGAAACACAGTCTAATATTGAAGAACAAGCCGATTATGAAGTCGATTGGCTGGCTCAAGCGGTCGAAGCACGCTGTCGCAAATATGGCGATAATATCCCTACCGACCCAAAAGAAAAAGCCCATCAATTACGGTTTTTACAATATCGAGGTTTTGGGATGGATGTGTGTTTTGACGCATTAAAGTATGATTTAAATAGCATCAATGAGCGTTAAATAGCTATCTTTTTCATATCATAAAAAATTAACTATTGTTAATTTATGTTAATTTATGTTAATTTGTCTATAATATAACCAAATAAGCGACCATTATGACTAGGACTTACGGAAATTTTAAATTTATCTTGCATAATAAAGACGCTAGACCCCTGCCTACGCAGGGGTGACGAGTAATTAAAGATGTTCGTTACTTCGGGCATAGCCCTCGTCTTGCGAGCCTGCAAAACTGTGTTTTGCTTTAACGGCTCTCATCCTGAGAATGCAGGAATCCAGTGTCTTTTGCGTAAGTCCTAATGACAAAAATATTAAGATAAATTGAATCATCCCATGACAAAAGCAATATTACAGCGTCCATTTTATTTTCCAGTTAGGTTCACCATTGCCATATTTTTCATGGGATTGGGGCATCAAGGGCAAGCCAATAACACAAAAAAACCAACGAATAGCCAAACCACCAGCAAAAAAACAGCATTGCCCACCAATGCCAATTTAACAAAATTGACAAAATCAACCAAACCCACGAAAACAGTCGTCAAGCAACCATCACCCAACACCATCAAGCCCACCACTATCAAATCAACCACTATCAAATCAACCACTATCAAATCAACCACTATCAAATCAACCACTATCAAATCAACCACTATCAAGCCCACCAACTGCAAGCCCAATGCCGAAGCCTATAAAGTGGGGATTTTACATTATGCGTTTGCCGAGCAGTCGAATTTGGTGGCGATTGGCAATGGCGATAAATTACACCCAGATGCCGCCAAAGCCTTGAAACTGATGCGACAGGCCGCCACAAAGGATAAAGTCAATTTACAAGTTGGTTCTGCCTTTCGCTCTATTCAATATCAACAAAATCTCATCAATCATAAAAAAGCCCAAGGGCTAACGGCAAAACAAATCTATCATTGGTCAGCCCCTGCTGGCTATTCTGAGCATCATACAGGGTTTGCGGTGGATTTTGCTCCCATTGGGCAAGGGTTTGGCAAAACATCGTCTTATCGTTGGTTGAAGGGGAATGCCAATAAATATGGTTTTTATCAGTCGTTTAATACCAAAGTCGCTAGCAAAAGTGGCGTCGCTACCGAAGCATGGCACTGGAAATACCTAAATAGCCCCACTGCCAAAAAAGCCTTAGCCAATCAAGCTTGTTATCAATAGGGTCTATCCAAATCCATAAAAAAAGCCCAATTTAACCAATTGGGCTTTTTTGAATTGAACAATAGATTGATTTAGGCTTTGGCACTATTTAGCACACGTTTACCAAAATAAATGGTCGCCGCCACAAAGATAGCCAATCCCAACCACTGTCCGATGGTGTCCCAATTTTCCAATGCCAATGCAAGCGGTGCATCAGAGCCACCTTGTGTCACAGATGCAGCAATAATAAACGCCATCACCACACCGACAAGGCTTTCGCCAACAATCAGACCTGCAGCAAACAGTGTGCCTGTACGCTCGGCATGGTCAAGATTTTGTTTCACATTGGCAGGGTTACTGCGTTTGGCAATGCGAGATTTCACCCACCACGCCAACACCGTGCCAGCAATCAACGGCATATTGACCGCAGGTGGCAAATAAATACCCATCCCCACTGCCAACACAGGTAGGCTGTATTTGTTGGCTGAGGTTTTTTTGAGCAAAATATCAGTGATAATCAATGCCACGCCAATCGCTACGCCGATTAAGATATAGTTCCACTCAAGACTATGCGAAAAAATCCCTTTGGCAATGGTCGCCATCAAGGTCGCTTGTGGTGCTCCCAAGGCTTGCGTGGCATCCATGCCTTCACGAGGCATCGCCCCTGTAAAGCCATAGGCTTGATAAAGTAGTTGAAGCACAGGCGAAATCACCAACGCCCCAACGACCACACCAATAATCAACGCAAGCTGTTGTCGCCACGGTGTCGCTTTGACCAGATAACCTGTTTTTAAATCTTGTAAATTGTCATTAGAAATGGTCGCCACGCATAGCACTGCCGAGCCACAGAACAACGCCAATGCCGTGATAAATTGACCATCGCCTGTTTGCATTACGGCAGGATTGGCATTGCCAATCAACAATAATACCAACGAAATCGCCACGATGGAAATAATACCAATCCCTGAAATTGGGCTAGACGATGAACCGACCAAACCTGCCATATAACCGCAAGCTGCCGCCACCAAAAAGCCAATCACAAATGCCAATAATGTACACACCACCACCAAAAACCATGCGGTAGTCGCAGGCAATGAGGCGGCTGACACAAATTGATAGAAGGTCAAGGCAAGCAATAACCCCATGCCCAACACCCAACCCAACATGGCTTTGGGTGATAAATCTTGCTCCGTGCGATGGTTACCACCACTGCCTGCTTTGCCACCTTTGAGGGCTTGAACTGACAGACGGAAACCTTCCATCATTGGTTTAAACAAGGTAATCAACGTCCAAATCGCAGCAATCGCAATCGTACCTGCCCCAATAAAGCGGACTTTTTCTTTCCAAAGTTTCATCGCAAAGGCGACCATTTCCATATCGGCAGGTTGCGGAATACTGCTGGTCAACATTGGCACTGCCACGCCCCACGCAATAAAAATCCCCAACAAAATCGCAATACCGCCTGCGATACCGACCAAATAGCCCGCCCCTAACAACGCAAGCGAAAAGCCCATCGGTAACTGAAAAATCGCCGCCCCAGCCTTAAACCAATAACTGGCTGAATCAGCCACCAATCGCAGTCCGCCTGTGGCAAAACTCACCAAGCCTGACAACGCACCGCCAATGGCGATTTCTTTGATACCAGTGCCACCTTTGGCAGACTCATCATGTACCAAATTACCATGCTCATCTTCGGTCACGCCCTCGCCTGCCTTCAAAATCTCGGCAGCCGCCACCCCTTCTGGGTAAGGCAAATCGCTATTTACCACCATCGCATAGCGTAATGGAATCGTGAAAATCACCCCCCAAATACCGCCTGCAATACACAGCAAAGCCGTTTGCCAAAACGGAAAACTTGTCCAATAACCGACCATCAACAACGCAGGCAACATAAAAATAATCGATGACAGCGTCCCTGCCGATGAGGCTTGGGTTTGCACCATATTGTTTTCTAAAATATTACTGCCTTTGGCAAATTTCAAAATTGCCATCGAAATCACTGCCGCAGGAATTGACGAGGCAAATGTCAAACCCACTTTTAGCCCCAAATATACATTGGATGCGGTAAAAATCACCGTGATAATTGCCCCAAGAATCATCCCTCGCAAGGTCAGCTCTTTGGCATTGGCGTATGGGTCATGTGATATACCAGCCATGCACCTCTCCTTAAAACTCTATTAAATGAATACCGTCTGTTTATTTATAGTGAAATCCTTTCAAAGTAGGACACATCGTAGCGTGGGTTAGCCGTCTTTTTGGCGTAACCCACGGAATTTAAATTTACTACTATTCTGAAGTTAAATGACTATATATTAATCGGACGTATTTGGTAATAAAAACAAATCTTAACAATTGGGTAACTCATAGTTAAACATTTCGATTTTTTTTGCAAGCTATTTTTGGGATTGATAACAATTTTTTGGGTATAAAAAAACTGATAACGAGTATCAGTTTTTTGGTGTGGTTAATGATTAATCAATCAAAATTGGTTTAAAAGCGAGTTTTAAACTTCGGTGCAGGTGGCATGGTCGGCAAGTTGGTCTGTCCCATCACAGGGGCAGTTTCTTGTTCTTGCTTATTTCCCCCAAACAAAGGGCCTCCACCACCGCTCATGCCCTTAGTCAAGCCTTGTACGGCTTTCATCATTTTGCTAATACCTGATGGGTCAGAGAGCATTTTCATCATTTTTGCCATTTGCTTGTGTTGCTTAAGCAGTTGGTTGACGTGTTGAATGTCTTTACCTGCCCCAGCAGCGATACGGCGTTTACGGCTTGGGTTGATTTTGTCTGGGTTTTGACGCTCGAATGGGGTCATCGAGTGAATCAACGCTTCCATTTCTTTGACCTTGTCTTCTGGTTTGGCATCGGCAACGGCTTTTTGAATATCCGCACCGCTCATGCCGGGCATTTTATCAAGGAAACCTGCCATACCGCCCAAGTTTTTCATTTGTTGGAATTGGGTCAATAAGTCCTCAAGGTCAAACTCGCCACCTTTTTGGATTTTTTTCGCCATTTTTTCGGCTTTTTCACGGTCGATTTTGTTTTCGACTTCTTCGACCAATGACAATACGTCACCCATGCCCAAAATCCGCTGTGCCACACGCTCTGGGTGGAATGGCTCAAGGGCATCGAGTTTTTCACCACGACCCAAAAATTTAATCGGTTTGCCAGTAATCGCACGCACCGACAAGGCTGCACCACCACGAGCATCACCGTCTGTCTTGGTCAAAATCACGCCTGTCAATGGTAATGCGTCATTAAAGGCTTTAGCGGTATTGGCAGCATCTTGACCTGTCATCGAATCCACTACGAATAGCGTTTCGGCTGGATTGACAGTAGCAGTCAAGGCTTTGATTTCGTCCATCATCGCCTCATCAACGTGCAGACGACCTGCAGTGTCGATAATCAAGATGTCTTGGTATTGAATTTTGGCTTGTTCGATGGCACGTTTGGCGATGTCGATGGGGTTTTCGTCCGCATGAGATGGCACAAACTGGGCTTTGACCTGCTCGGCAACTTGCTCAAGCTGTTTGATGGCGGCAGGGCGATACACGTCCGCTGATACCAACATGACTTTTTTCTTTTGGCGTTCTTGGAGGTATTTGGCAAGTTTACCTGCAGTGGTGGTCTTCCCTGCCCCTTGCAAGCCTGCTAATAAGTAAATCACAGGCGGTTTGCCCGTCATTTCTAAGCCTTGATTGGCACTGCCCATCATCTCGGTGAGTTCGTCATACACAATTTTGACAAACGCTTGCCCAGGGGCGAGTTCTTTGAGGACTTCTTGTCCCAAAGCTTTATCTTTGACACGGGTGACAAAGTCACGGGTCACAGGCAAAGCAACGTCTGCCTCTAGCAGTGCCATGCGGACTTCACGCAAGGTGTCTTTGATGTTGTCTTCGGTAAGTTGTCCTGTACCTGCAATGTTACGTAAACTGCCAGAAAGTCGTTCGGTTAAAGTATCAAACATGATGATTTCTCTTATTACAAATTTTGGGAAATAGAATTTTTAGATAGTTTTTTACTATTTTATGATAAATAGCCTAAAACTGCTAATCATTTACTGCTAAAATGGGGAATTCTTGGTTTTAATTGTCAATAAACCCTCTTTTTTGTAAGACCCTGTGAGGCGATTGTGTTTTTACTTTTGGTCATGGCATTGGTGTGTTATGGATTGACCGCCCTGTATCTGATTTGGGCGTTAAGCCAAAAAAAATCCATTCATAAAGGCTGGGTACTTGGTCAGCTTGGCGTTGGTCTGTTGGCTCATGTCGGCTTGCTGTACCCACAGATTTTTACCCAATATGGGCTAAATTTTAATGTATTTAACGTGCTGTCCTTGACCTCGTTATTTATGTTGTTGTTTTATTGGGGGTTTTGCTTATATCGTCCGATTTTGCCACTGGGGATTTTGGCAACGCCGTTGGCATTGGCTGGGGTGGTGCTAGGCTATACAGGTAATGCCCCTTATCAACCGTTGAGCCATATCAGTCCGCTATTGCAGTCGCATATTTTGCTGTCATTGGCAGCCTATTCGGTGCTGTTTATGTCAGCGGTGCAAGCCGTGATGTTACGCTTACAAATCAAAGAGTTGAAACGCCAAACCATTCACCGCATTTGGGTGGATAAACTGCCCTCACTGCAAAGCATGGAAACGCTGTTATTTGACATGATAATGGTGGGGTTTGTGTTGTTGTCGTTTGCGTTAGCCTCTGGTCTGATGGATACGCAAGACTTGCTGGGACAACACTTGGTACATAAAACGGTATTTAGTGTGCTGTCGTGGCTGGTGTTTGGGGCGTTATTGATTGGGCATTGGCGGTCAGGTTGGCGAGGGATTAAAGCCAGTAATATGACCTTGTATGGCGTGATTTTGCTGGCAGTGGCGTTTGTGGGGACGAAATTTGTCTTAGAAATTGTGTTGGGGCGGTGATTGATATTGCACCCTATTTTTTGAATCTCCCCCAACCCCCATTTACAAAAGAGGGGGGTTGTTCTGATACATCAACCTAATATAAAAAAATCCCCCTTTATTCAAAGAGGGATTTAATAATGCCAATATTAGGTAAAAATCAATTAGATTTTTGATTGAACGTAGTCAATGGCACTTTTAACCGTGGTTAATTGAGCTGAATCTTCGTCTGGAATGGTGATACCAAACTCATTTTCAAATGACATCACTAGCTCAACAAGGTCAAGCGAATCCGCTCCTAAGTCGTCCATAAATGACGCTTCGGTTTTGATGTCATCGGCATTGATACCCAATTGTTCTGCCACTGCGGCTTTTACTTTGCTTTCAACTTCACTCATGCGATTCTCCTTGCATATAGGTTATGGGGTTGGATGGTAAAAACAAATCATAATACAATGTTTCAGTTTTGCGGTAAAGTATTACATATACATACCGCCATTGACGGCAAGCACAGCCCCTGTGATATAACTGGCTTCGTCACTGGCTAAAAATTTCACCGCTGCTGCCACGTCTTCTGGGCGACCTAAGCGACCCAGTGGCACATTGGCAAGCATCGAGCTAATCAAGCGTTCATCTAGGCTATCGGTCATATCCGTTTCGATAAATCCAGGGGCAACACAGTTGACGGTAATTTGACGTGAGCCGATTTCACGAGCCAATGAACGAGTAAAGCCCTCGACCCCTGCCTTTGTGGCGGCGTAGTTAGTCTGCCCTGCATTGCCCATGGTGGCGACTACCGAGGTGATATTGATGATACGACCGTGACGGGCTTTCATCATGCCTTTCATGGCTCGTTTGCTAAGGCGATATACGGCGGTTAAATTAACATTTAGCACGGTTTCCCAAGCGTCATCATCCATCCGCATCAATAAACCGTCTTGGGTAATCCCTGCATTATTGACCAATACTTGCACCGCACCATAGGTACTTTCGATTTCGCTAAATAAGGCTTCGACTTGGTCAGCTTGTTGTACGTTTAGCACACGCCCTAGACCGCCTGCTTCTTTGAGGTAGTCACCAATCGCTGTCGCTCCTTGTTCACTGGTGGCTGTACCAATGACAAAATATCCCTCATCAGCGAGGCGTTGGGCGATGGCTTTGCCAATGCCTCGGCTTGCCCCTGTGACCAATGCGATATGACGGCTCATAGTCGTTCCTTTTTGTTAAAATTATTTTTTAATCTCATTAATAGCTTGTTGAATCGCTTCCAATTTTTCCACTTTATCAGTGGCAAGGGTTGGGATTTTTTGGGCTTGACGTTTGGCAAGGTTGGTCAATACCGCCCCACTGCCACATTCAATCTGTAACGTCACACCTTGATTGGCTAAGTTATCTTCAATGGTTGACCAAAGTACAGGCTCACTCAATTGCTCAATTAAGGCTTGCTTGATGGCAGATACATCGGTTTCAATTTTGGCATGGCGATTTTGCATCACAGGAATACGAGGTGACGCAAACTCAATGCTATCAAATTGATTTGCCAATTTATCACTGGCAGGTTTCATCAATTGGCAATGTGATGGCACGCTGACTTTTAATGGCATGGCTTTTTTACCCAATGCCAACACTGCTTCACTTGCCAAATCCACACCCAAGGCATTACCTGCAATGACCACTTGCCCTGTGGCATTAAAATTGGCAGGGCTAACCACGGCTTTAGCATTATCATCCACTACTTGCCGACAAATATCACTCACTTCATCATCCGTTAAACCCAAAATGGCAGACATTTTGCCTTGTTGATTCGTCATGGCTTCAGTCATATATTGACCACGATGGTGTACCAATCGCACCGCATCGGCAAGGCTTAACACGCCAGATGCACACAAGGCACTATATTCACCCAACGAATGCCCTGCCAAATAACTGGGGGTCAATGCCAATTCAGCTTGCAACACACGCCAAATCGCCATACTAGCGGTCAACAATGCAGGCTGAGTATAAGCAGTATCGTCAAGATTAAAGGTTGGGTGCGTGCCTTGGCACACTGCCCATAAATCAAACCCCAATGCCTCACTGGCTTCATCAAAGGTCTGCTGAATCTGCGGATACTGAGTCGCCCAATCCGCTAACATACCCACTGACTGTGAGCCTTGCCCCGGAAAAATCACCGCATAGTGAGCCGAGCCAAGCGTAGGGGACGTGAGCGATGGGGTAGCAACGGACATAACCTTACCTTTATCTTTGGAAATCTGACTAAAATTGTCGCCTTTACTTTAACAAAAGTTAGGGGTAAAAGCAAAACATACTGTTTATATAAGTACAAGCATTTAATGTGTACAACTGTACACTCAATAAAACGCTATTATGCCATAAAATTATTAAAATGCCAGTGATTTTGTGGCGATTTAAAAATGATTTTTTGGATAAAATTTTTGGCATAAAAAAACTGGTGAAATCAGTCACCAGTTTTTATTATCGTCACTTTTAGCATCATAGCAACGGAAAAACCATCACCCAAATGCGTCAATCAGTGATTATTCAGCCACCGCAGCGACTTTGAATAATTGACGACCACGGTAAAAACCATCTTTGGTAGCGTGGTGACGAATGTGTTTTTCGCCAGTGGTTGCATCGATAGCAACGGCATTGATGGTCATACGGTCATGTGAACGACGCATATCACGACGTGAACGGCTTTTGCGGTTTTGTTGAACAGCCATGAGGTTAGCTCCTGTGCTTCAGTATAAAAACACCGTTCTATCAATGAGTTAGCCCATGTGGTGGGGCAAATTATCAGAACGGATAATCAGATAAATTTGTAAACGCCACATTATACGCTATTCGGTCGCAACTGAAAAGTCTTTATTCGCATATTTTTTAACATAGCACTTACTCAGTTTTTAAATAATTGCTTGCTAATACGGACACTAGACCCCTGCCTACGCAGGGGTGACGTTAATCTAAATAATGTCGTCATTCCTGCGAATGCAGGAATCCAGTGTCTTTTACGTAATTGCTATAGTAAACTAGTTTTTACCAAACAAAATTAGATTTTTAGACTGACTAATACTGCAAATGGATTTTCTCGTTCTTCTTCGATTTCAGGCAATTCACCCACTTCACTGACCGCCATTTGGCAATCGTCATGCTTAGGGGCTAACGGCAAATCCACCAATAATTCATCTTCAATCATCGGCAATAACCACAGTTTATGCTCATCACTCAATTCTGATAATAAAATCGATTCCATATCCTCTTCAAGTAATGCGACATGGCTTTCATCAGCGAGTAACGCCAGTTGGCTATCGGTGTCAAGGCTGACTGCCACAGGCTCAAGGCAACGTTGACAAGTCTGCCAAATCGCCCCTGTGGTCTGTAACTGCCAAAATAGCACTTTGCCTTTTTGTTGGATATCGAGGCTAACTTTTAGCGGTTGGTCGTTGGGGTGGTTGGGATCACGCAGGTCATACAGGCGTGGGAATTGGCTTAGGGCAATCTCGCCTTGCCATTGGTAGTGGTTTTCGTTGTTGTGTTCCCAACGGTTTAGGTCGATATATTTTGCCAAACCTGTCAGAGCGGTGGCGGTGGATTGTGAAATTGAGGGGGTGGTCATGGCTCGCTCCTGTGGGTTCTAATTATTTACCATTAATATGATGGTATTCGCCCAAAAAAGCAAGGGCAGAAATTTGTTATAATAGCCATTTTAGGACTTACGTGAAAATGACAAAACGTTCGCCCTGAGCTTGTCGAAGGGTAACGCTTCCTTTGGTTCGACAGGCTCACCACGAACGGAAACGTTAAAACTGTGTAAATCCTACATCATATTCAGCTTCATTTTTACCCTCTAAGGCACACCATGTTGGCAATTTTTCCCTTTATTACGCTTCCATTTAATAGTTGTTTGACGCTCGTTTATTATCATCAAGCCGAAAATATCACCACCCCACCTACCCTACCCATTCGCCAAGCCTATGCCCCACCACGTCACGCCACCAATTTTGCCAATTATCTTTGGCAAGCGGTTGAGCCGTTAGAGGTGGATTGGTTAATTGAGCAGTTTAATGGGTGGTTTCGTGAGAAAAACACGATACTGGTACGAGGGGAGCATGAGCCAGAATATTTTGCCCCCACTGATGATGAGCCTGCCAAAATTGTGTTTGCTCATGGCTTTTTTGCCAGTAGTTTGCACGAAATCAGCCATTGGTGCGTAGCAGGTAAGCAACGGCGTTTACTCAATGATTTTGGCTATTGGTACGCCCCAGATGGACGCAGTGCCGAGCAACAAAGTAATTTTGAAAAAGTGGAAATCATCCCCCAAGCCATCGAGTGTTTATTGACGCTAAGTTGTGGTAAGCGGTTTTTGGTGTCGCAGGATAATTTGTTTGCGGATTTTGATACCAGTCAAAGCACGTTTGCTCACGATGTGCGTGAGCAAGCGTTGCATTTTTGGCAAACAGGGGAAAAACTGCCAACAGACGCTACCACTTTGCTAAAAAAATTGGCGGTATTGCGTCCGTTGCCATTAAACGTGGCAGAAATTGCAAAGAACTAATATTTTTAGGTTTTACAAAAACTTAAAGATTCTACTTTAAAAAAGACACTAGACCCCTGCATTCGCAGGGGTGACGAAATTTAAGAAACAATCGTCATTCCCACGAATGTGGGAATCCAGTGTCTTTTGCGTAAGTCCTACTGCTTTAAATTAGTCTGCTTTAAATTTGTCATGGCAAGATTTACAGCTTGCACCAACATCACCAAATTGGGCTTTTACGCCATCAACATTGGTCGCTGTGGTGGTGGCTGTGGTTAGGGCAGTCATGGCAGATTTATATTTGTCAATTTCTTGTTGGAAGCCTGCTTTATCCGTCCAAATAGCGTCTTTTGCATCGCCACCTTTGGCATTATCAGCGAAATGTCCCCAAGGGTCTTGATTGAGTTTATTGGCTTCGGCTTTAAATTGTTCAGCGTTAAATTTGGTTGGGTCTTTGACCATTGCACCCATCGCTTTGTTGGCTTTGCTCCAGTCTTTCATAATTTTTTCACGAGCGTCTTTGTGTTGCTCTGGGGTCATGTTTGGGTCAACGGCTGTGGCGGTCGCTGTGTTGGCACTGTTAACCGTGGCAGTTGCTGTTGCACCATTGGCACTGGCAGTGATAGTCGCAGGTTCGGTGGCTGGAGCTGGGGCTTCGGTTTTTTGTTCGGCTTTATTACAGCCAAATAATGCCATTGACAAAGCTAATGGTAAAGCGATTTTGGTCATATTCATGGGTTCTTCCTCAAGGTAAAGCAGTGAATTAAATTAGTAGTTGATGGTTGATAACAGACCCAAAAAATATACTGTGGTAGGGGCGTAATGCTTACGCCCTTTGGTGACATATATCATATTGGGCGTATTCAATACGCCCCTACAATATAATCCGCTAAAATTGATATTAATTGGGTTAGATATAATAAGTAAGGTATATTTTAGCTAGCTACAGGTTTTCCTAGTGTAGCAAAATTCATCTGATAGACTTTTGTTTTTTGGTAACGATGGTGAGGTTTTGCGTAAATGGTGGGGTTAAACAGGGATTTTGCTCTCAGCCGTGGGTAACGCTTGGCTAATCCACGCTTGTGGCGTGTAAAAAAAGCTAATTACTTTGCATTTTGATATTTTTGGCTTGGGTTTGGATGGTTTTGCCATTCATCACCGCTTGGGCGATTTGGCAATGTTTGGCTTCGCTAAAGCCTTGAATTTGATACAAGGTTTTGCCTTGTTGATTACAAATCGCTAGCCCTGTGCCAGTAGTTTGAATGGTGTCAGTGGGGGCAAGTTGGTATTGGGTGGTTTTACCAAATTGTTGATGGATAAAGCCTTGTTTGGTCAGTGATAATTCACCGCCACATAGCGACTGGGGGCGATTTTTGCTTTGCCAAAATTGCCAAATTCCCACTGCCAATAGGGTGACAATCACGCCAATCATCACGCCCATTACACCGATAATGCCGAGCATTTTTAATCCACCAATCACCGCCAATACCCCTGCCGTCAATAAAATCTTGGGCAACAGGGTATTGGCAAGCGAGTGTGATTGTAGGGCGATTTTTACGCCATTATCGGTGACGGTGAGCATCAGATTTTACCAACCCAATACTTTTTGTTGTTCTGCGATGAGTTGTTTAATCCCTGCCTCTGCCATCGCCAACATTTCATCGGCTTGGGTGCGAGTAAAGGGCTTTTCTTCGGCAGTACCTTGAATTTCGATAAATTCACCTTTTTGGGTCATCACTACGTTCAAATCCGTGTCACAGCTTGAGTCTTCGTCATAGTTAAGGTCAAGTAATACTTCACCGTTTTTGATACCCACTGACACAGCAGACACCAAGCCTACCAATGGGTCAGCTTTGAGTTTTTTGGTTTGTTGCAGTTTTTCTAACGCATCGACCAATGCCACCGCAGCCCCTGTGATACTGGCGGTGCGAGTGCCTCCATCGGCTTGTAGTACGTCACAATCAATGTGAATGGTGTTTTCGCCCAATTTTTCGAGGTCAACCATCGCTCGCAAACTACGACCAATCAAGCGTTGAATTTCTTGGGTGCGTCCTGATTGTTTGCCTTTACTGGCTTCACGTTGGGTGCGTTCGTGGGTGGCACGAGGAAGCATACCGTATTCAGCAGTAATCCAACCTTTGCCTGTGCCTTTGAGCCAGCGAGGGACTTGGGTTTCGATGCTGGCGGTGCATAGCACTTTGGTGTCGCCATAACACACAAGGACAGAGCCTTCAGCGTGTTTGGTGTAGTTGCGTGTAAAGCTAATTGGACGCAGTTGGTTGTTTTCACGGTTGTCGATACGCATAATTTTCCCTAAATAGTGTTGGCAAATCATTGTCAAAACACAGCTTTTAAGGTTTTATGCTACCTTGCTAGCAGGCTTTTGGCAAGTGAAAAACGTGAGCGGAGATAATTGTATTTGGTAGAGTAAATATTGTAAGTTTTAATCCCCCTCTTGCGGAATATATTCCTCACCTTTGAAAAAGGAGGACTTCCCCTCCGTTTTAGTCTAATTAGGAAGGCATAGCCCCCTCTTTTGTAAAGAGGGGGTTGGGGGAGATTAAAGATTCTGTTTACATTCCTAATTTATTCTAATCCTTCTCTTTTCCGCAATTCTTTGCGTAGCACTTTACCAAGGGGGCTTTTTGGCAATTCATCGACAAAACTAACATGGCGAGGGCGTTTGTAGCCTGTGAGGTGTTGTTTGCCAAATTCAATCAGTTCGGCTTCACTGACAGGGGCTTGATTGGCAACGATTTGCCGTACCACGAAAATTTTGGGTTCTTCACCTCGTGTGGCACTCGGAATGCCGATGGCGACACATTCCGCCACTTGCGGATGTTGAAGCATGGCGGTTTCGATTTCGGTGGGATACACATTAAAGCCAGACACCACCATCATGTCTTTTTTGCGGTCAACGATTTTGATAAAGCCACGCTCGTCCATGATACCGATGTCGCCTGTGCGTAGGTAACCGTGGCGAGTAAAGGCTTGGGCGGTGGCTTGGGGTAAATTGTGGTAGCCTTGCATGACCTGCGGGCCTTTGACGATGATTTCACCTCGCTCACCGATGGGGACTTCTTGGTCATTGGCATCGACGATTAACACATCGGTGGCAGGGGCTGGGATACCGATTTTGTTGGTAAATTCGGCGATTGTCAAAGGGTTAAAGGTCACCACAGGTGAGGTTTCGGACAAGCCATAGCCCTCAATAATCGGCATCCCTGTGACTTGATGCCATTTTTTGGCAACGTGCGGACAGGTACTCATGCCCCCACCGATGGTGGCTTTGAGCCTTGAAAAGTCCAATCGCCGAAAAGTCGGATTTTGTAATAACGCATGAAACAGCGGATTGACCCCTGCCATTACGCTGGGTTGGTGGCATTGTAGTTGTTTAATCAAATGGGCATTGTCTTTGGGATTGGCAATTAACAAACTGGCAAAGCCTCGATACACTGCCAACATACAGCAAATGCTAAATGAAAACACATGATACAAAGGTAAAGCACACAAAATCAGCTCATCGCTCGGCTCATCATCATAGGCACTACGAAGCAAATTGTCGATTTGCAGTATATTTGCCAAAATATTGCCGTGACTTAATATCACGCCCTTGGCGGTATCAGTCGTACCACTGGTGTATTGTAATAATGCAACACTGGTTAAATTCAACGTAGGACGCTGATAGCTCAAGGTATGGGCGTGTTTGATTAATTGGCTAAAAAAAATCGGCTTTGGCTCAAGCATTGGCAAAGGCGAAGCGGTCAATTTATTAGTAATGATACCTTTGACAACGCCCTGCAAATCACCCAAACGACAAATGACAAGGTGTGGCGGTAATGAGGGGGTTGATTGGCTACAAAACTCACGACTGGTTTGATATAACCCCACAAACCGCTCAAGCACAAACACCGCTTTGGCATCGGCATCGGTGAGTTGGTGGGCAATTTCTTGGGCGGTGTGATTGGGATTAATCCCCACCACCACCATGCCTGCCCGTATCACGCCTAGCACGATAATGGGATATTGCAACACATTGGGAAGCATGATACCGACTTTATCACCCACCACCAGCCCCAATTCGTGCAAATAGCACGCCACCGCTTGACTCAAGCGGTCTAGCTCGGCATATCGCAAGCGTTGCTGATTAAAAATGTAGGCGGTGCGGTCTGGATAACTGGCAAAACTATGCTCTAACATATCCAGTAGCGAGGCACTGGCTCTGGGCATATCAATATGGGCTTTGATTTGGTAGCGTTCATAGCTGATATGCCAAGGGCGGTAGGGTAACTTATCCATGTTCAATGTGTCATTTAGAAATGGGGAAAGTAATTATTTCCCTTGCTCTTCCAATTTACGGATTTCTTTACGCAAGATTTTACCCACATTAGATTTTGGCAATTCATCGACAAACTTGATAAAGCGTGGGCGTTTGTAGCCTGTGAGTTCTTTTTTGGCAAAATCAAGCAGTTCTTTTTCGGTCAAGCTTGGGTCTTTACGCACCACATAGGCTTTTGGCACTTCACCGCTTTTATCATCAGGCACACCAATCACGCCCACTTCAAGGACTTTAGGATGGCTGGCGATGACTTCTTCGACTTCGTTGGGATACACGTTAAAGCCAGATACCAAAATCATGTCTTTTTTGCGGTCAACGATTTTGACAAAACCTTCGGCATCAATGATACCCACATCCCCTGTTTTGAAATAACCATCTGAAGTCATCACTTCGGCAGTGGCTTCTGGGCGTTGCCAATAGCCTTTCATCACCTGTGGGCCTTTGACAGCAATTTCGCCACGCTCGCCCATAGCCACTTCATTACCATCGTCATCTAACAATTTGACATCGGTATTTGGCATCGGTACGCCAATTTTGGCACTAAACTTTACCAAACGCAGTGGGTTTAGGGTCACAACTGGCGAGGTTTCGGATAAGCCATAGCCTTCAACAATATTGGTATTGGTGATGCGTTGCCATTCTTCGGCAGTCGATGGCAACACCGACATACCACCACCGAGCGATACTTTAAGGTTGCTATGGTCGAGGTTACGGAAGCCTGTATGGTGAGCCAAACCGTTAAACAAAGTATTGACCGCAGGTAAGAACACAGGTTTGTATTTCGCCAATTCTTTGACAAAACCATCGAGGTCACGAGGGTTCGGAATCAATAAACACACAAAGCCTTGATACATCCCCAATAACGCACAGGCAGTAAATGAGAAAATATGATATAACGGCAACGCCACCACGATATACTCACCTTGAGCATCTTCGTCAAAAACGGTGCGAACATGGGTCATGGCTTGGTATAAATTGGCAATCAAGTTGGCATGGGTCAGCATCGCCCCTTTGACGACCCCTGTCGTACCACCTGTATATTGTAATACGGCAATATCATCGCCTATGATATCGTTGGGGCGTTGATAACGGCTGGCAGAGGTTTTTAGCACGTCTTTAAAGGTCACATGGCCTGCAATATGCCATTCTGGAATCATTTTTTTGACATATTTGACCACGGTATTGACCATAAAGCCTTTGACCGTGCCGAGCAAATCCCCCATCGAACACACGATGACATGGTCAACCAGTTTTCTGTTGATGTCTTGGTAAGTTTTGGCAAAGTTTTCGATGATAAATAAGGCTTTGGCTTGCGAGTCTTCAAGTTGATGCTCAAGCTCATGCGTGGTGTATAGCGGATTGACATTCACCAACGTCAGCCCTGCTCGCAAAATCCCAATCATACACACAGGGTATTGCAATACGTTCGGCATCATCACCGCAACGGTGTCACCTTTTTTTAGCCCTAAACCTTGCAGATACGCTGCCACTTGTCGGCTATAGGTATCCACATCACGAAAAGTCAAATGCTTACCCATACAGGCAAACGCATTTTGATTGCCAAACTTTTCAAAGTTTCGCTCAAAAATATCCATCAAACTGACATTGGGGGCAGGGTACTCAATATTATAAGCAATCCCATACTTTTCGTAGGTCGCCAACCAAGGTTTTTCATGGCTAGTGGCAAGCTGTGGGTGGTTATTATCGTCTAAGGCGGTTGTAGTGTCAGTCATGGGCTTGTCCTTAATGAGGTATATCAAATCAATTTGTTGCAATGTATCGTGAATCAAATTAGGCATAATAGGTTGAGATTTTGGGCGTATGCCATACACCCCTACCAAATTTGTTGTATTGCTAATCTAAACAACTGTACAATCAAAGCTAAAAATAGTGAAAATTACCATTACCATACTAAAATTTTGCCCTTGCCACAAGAAAATTTTGGAAACGTTTGGTTCTATCAAACAATTTGCCAATCCGTGATGCACGATAGTGGGTGGAAAAACGACAACCATTGACGTATAAAAATGGGTAAATGTGTTTTTTACTTGAGTTTTGAGGATTATTCTTTATCATTAGAAAAAATTTTAGCCATGATTAAGAACACCACCATGTCCGATACCCTTACTGTCAAAAAAGACCTAAATAACCCCACTCGCTCGGTGGCAGAATTTACCGAAAATGCTTACCTCAACTACGCCATGTACGTCATCATGGACAGGGCATTGCCCCATGTTGCGGACGGCTTAAAGCCTGTGCAACGCCGTATCGTATATGCCATGAGCGAACTCGGTCTCAAAAACACCGCCAAACCCAAAAAATCCGCTCGCACCATCGGCGATGTGATTGGTAAATACCATCCGCATGGCGACAGTGCGTGTTATGAAGCCATGGTTCTAATGTCGCAACCCTTTAGCTACCGCTATCCACTGGTGACAGGGCAAGGTAACTTCGGTTCGCCAGACGACCCAAAATCGTTTGCTGCCATGCGTTATACCGAAGCCAAACTCTCTACTTATGCCAATACTTTACTCAATGAATTGGGGCAAGGCACGGTCGATTGGCAAGACAACTTTGATGGTACGATGCAAGAGCCTGTCACCTTGCCTGCCCGTTTGCCCAATATTTTGCTAAATGGTACGACAGGCATCGCAGTCGGTATGGCGACTGACATCCCACCGCATAATCTAAATGAAGTGGTCAAAGGCTGTATTGCGTTACTTAAAAATCCTGAAATGTCCGACCGCCAACTTGCCAAATATATCCCTGCCCCCGACCTACCGACCAAAGCTGAAATCATCACTTCTCCCGATGATTTGCTTGCCATGTACAGTACGGGCAAGGGTAGCTACAAAATGCGAGCGACCTACGAGCTAGATGCCAAAGAAAAAAACCTTGTCATCATCAACGCCCTGCCCTATCAAGTATCGGGCAATAAAATCATCGAGCAAATCGCAAGCCTGATTAATGCCAAAAAACTACCGTGGGTCACCGATATCCATGATGAATCCGACCATCAAAACGCCTGTCGTATCGTGCTAGAACTACGCTCCAACCGTGTCGATATCGATATGGTGATGAGCCATCTGTTTGCCAGTACCGACCTCGAAACCAACTACCGTGTCAATCTCAACATGATTGGCGTAAATGGCAAACCGCAAGTCAAAGGCTTACGCACCATCTTGAGCGAGTGGCTATCGGTACGCCGTGACACCGTCACTCGCCGTCTGCAATACCGCCTCAACAAAATCGAACAACGTCTGCATATCTTGGCAGGCTTGCTGATTGCGTACCTTAATATTGACGAAGTGATTCGCATTATCCGTGAAGAAGACGACCCCAAACTCGAACTGATGCAACGCTATGACTTGAGCGAAATCCAAGCCAATGCGATTCTTGATATTCGCTTACGCCAACTTGCCAAACTTGAAGAAATCGAACTGAAACGTGAGCAAAGCGAACTCGAAGCCGAAAAAGCCCAAATCGAAGAATACCTGAACAATCCAGACAGTTTGACAGGCTTAATCATTGATGAACTTAACGCCGACATGAAAGAGCATGGCGACAAACGCCTATCGCCCATCGTACAGCGTGACGAAGCAGTTGCCATCAAAGAAACCGACATGACCCCCAGTGAACCTGTGACCGTCATCGTGTCGCAAGCAGGGTGGATACGCTCGGCAAAAGGGCATGACATTGATGCCATTAATCTCAACTACCGCTCTGGCGACAGCTATCTGACCCACGCCCAAGGCAAATCCAACGAAAAAGTCTATCTACTCGACACCACAGGGCGAAGTTACCGCCTTGATGCTCATGCCTTGCCGTCCGCTCGTGGGCAGGGCGAACCGCTGACTAGCCTACTCAAGCCTAGCAGTGGGGCGAGTTTTGTCAAGGTACTCATGGGGCAAGACGATGCCAAATTGATTATGGCAAGTACGCAAGGCTATGGCTTTATCAATACCTTTATCGACCTTGATACCAACCAAAAAGCAGGCAAAAACGTGATTAATTTTGATGATAAATCGACATTAATCACGCAACCGATTGGCGAGACGGATACGCTTGTGGGCGTGGTGAGTTCGAGCGGTCATCTACTGGTCTATCCGTTGGCGGAATTGCCTGAGATGAAAAAGGGTAAGGGTAATAAGCTGATTGATTTGAAAGACGGTGAATCGGTGGTGGCTGTGGTGACCTTTGCGGAGGGGGAAAGCCTTGCGGTGGAAAGTGGCAAACGCAAGGTGACTTTAAAGCCAATGGATATTGAGAATTTTAAAGGGGCGAGAGGTAGACGAGGTGCGGTGTTGCCGAAAGGGATTCAAAAGGTGAGTGGGATTGCGAAAGTGTCAAATTAGGGGGTTTTTGATGAGCAGAAATGGAAAAGAAGATTTTACATTAACAGTTATAAGACAATTAAGAGAAAGGGTAGCAAATTATTGTTCAAATCCTAATTGTCGTGTTCTTACTATTTCTGCTAAAGAAAGTACATCAACTAATGTACATATTATAGGTGAGGGGGCTCATATCTGTGCAGTTCAGCCGAACGGTGCTAGATATGAGGCTACTATGACAAGCGAGCAAAGAAAGTCTTATGACAATGGTATATGGCTATGTAGAAATTGCCATAAAATTATAGATAGTGAACCGAAAAAATACCCTATCGAGTTATTAAGGGAGTGGAAAGAGTGTGCCGAAAAATATTCGGTTGATAATATTGGTAAACGACCAAAAACTGATGAAGATATTGAGAAGGCTCAACATTCTTTATTAAAGGGAATGTCCATCCCAATGAAGACCGATGCTATCGAAAATGTACACAAAAATGTACAAAAAACTTTAGAACTACTAGACCCAAGATTCAAAGTAGTTTCAAGTTACAATGATAATAAATCATCTTTTGTTATTTATCCAAAAAAAGAAAATAAAACTTTAAATCTTAGTATGGCAATGGATTTTAACGCTCAAAACAAAAGTAAACTTGAAAATTTATTTAAACATGGCGAAGCAGTTTTATTAGAAAATATAACAGAGATAAAAACAGATTCAGAGCTTTTTAATCATTTGATAGGTACAGAAAATTTTATCCCAAACAGTCTTTATATCTGTCCAGAAAAAAAACTGAAAGCCCATATTCAATTTTATACAGAAGATGATAATTTTTTATTTGATTCTATTCAAACTATAGAGGGTAACGTAACACACGGCATAGAAACTTTCAGTTTTTTTGCTTCAATAGCTGATGTCATTACACTCAGTTTTAAAAAGATTCCGATTAGTCTTGAGGTGCTTGAAGATAAATTTTCAGCCTCTATTTCTTTTAACTTTGAAAAATGGGAAGGATGTGAATTACGTTCTATAAACGATATTGACAAGGTTTATAATTTTATCAATTTATTACTTAATGAAAATGTCCATGGAATTTTTTATGTAAATGATTATGAGGTTGCAAGTTTTTCTACTAGATACTTCAAAGAGAACACTTCTAAAAGCATAATTTATCTAATACGATATATTTATAAAGCCTCAAAAATCTGTAAAACTTTAAACTACAAGGCTATCTTACCTCAAAATTGCGTATTAGATTCTGATGAATATGAGGCAATCACAGAATTTTATGAAAACTTAATCAATAAAAAAGTGTATAAACCTATTGAATTATCTTCTAATACCACAGCAACTTATTTAGTAACTGAAGAGAATTATGACATTTTTTCTAACTTAACATCGAATGATAACTCAAGTTTCTTTTTTAAAATTCAATATTTAGATAACATGAAAATATCAATTTTTGGTCAAGAGTTTGTGTTGCCAAATGTGGAATATCTCTTTGAAAACTTTAAAATTAAATTGAATATTAATAAATTCACAATAGGTGATGAGGTTGAGATAGAATTAATACCAAGTGATAATGATTCAAATTTCAAGATAAGATATAGCTTAAAGTAGCCAAAATTTTTAGCCTTTTCTAAGTAATTAAAATTTTTTTATTCAATATTGGGCTATTATTCTGTTATGCTAAATTTCAAAAATGCAGTGGTATAAGCCCAAATCGCCATGCCAAACTTTCCGTTAAGCCTTGTCAAACCGCCCAAATCCCATTAAAGTAACCGTTTGACTTGACACAAACGGACTGCCTGCCATGAACCACGACCTCACACGCCTACACCCCTACCCATTCGCCAAAATGGCAACCCTGCTCAACGGCATCACCCCAAACCCTGCCTACACCCCCATCAAACTCGGTATCGGTGAACCACAACACGAGCCACCTGCGTTTGTGCTAGACGTTATCAAACAAAACCTTGGCAGAATCCAAAACTACCCCACCACCAACGGCTTGCCAGAACTACGTCAAGCCATTGCCGACTGGCTATGCTCACGCTTTCATGTCAAAGCCGTCAACATCGACACCCAAGTCTTACCTGTCATGGGTACTCGTGAAGCCCTGTTTAGCTTTACCCAAGCCGTGTTTGACCGCTCGCAAGCCGATCAAAAACCCTATGTCGTCATGCCCAACCCTTTTTACCAAATCTATGAAGGGGCGACTTTGCTGGCAGGGGGACAGCCGTATTTTGTCAACTGTACCGCAGATAACAACTTTGTCGGTGATTACACCGCCATTCCGAGTGAAGTATGGGAAAAAACCCAACTGGTATTCGTCTGTAGCCCCAACAACCCCACAGGCTCAGTGATGAGCGCCGAACAATGGCAACAACTTTTGGCATTGTCGGATAAACATGGCTTTGTGATTGCCAGTGATGAATGCTACAGCGAGCTGTATTTTGACACGCCACCTGTCGGACTGCTTGAAGTGTGTGCCGACATGGGGCGAGATGATTTTACCAATTGTGTGGTATTTCATTCACTGTCAAAACGCTCAAATCTACCGGGGATGCGGTCAGGGTTTGTCGCTGGGGATGCTAAGATTTTACAGCCGTATGCCCTTTACCGCACTTATCAAGGCTGTGCGATGCCGATTCATCACCAACTTGCCTCAATCACCGCTTGGCAAGATGAAGCCCATGTTGAAGCCAATCGAGTGATGTACCGTCAAAAGTTTGATTTGTGGTTAGACAAGCTAAATGACAAATTACCGCTTCGCCGTCCAGATGCAGGGTTTTATTTTTGGCTACCTGTCAAAAATGACGAAGAATTTGTCAAAGTGATTTATGAAAAACTCAATATTCATGCGTTGGCAGGGCGGTATTTATCACGAGATACCCCAAACGGTAATGCAGGGGAAAACTTTGTCCGCATGGCGTTGGTGGCGGATATTGCACAAAGTGAGGAAGCGATTGACCGCTTACTGACGTTGGATTTGGAAAAATTAGTCTAACAAGTTAGGCATGGTAGGGGCGTATTGCATACGCCCGATATTGATAGAAAAAATTTTAATTACTCGTCAGCCCTGCGTAGGCAGAGGTCTAGGGTTTTTAAAAATGGCTTTAGAAAAACCGCATAATTCCTCAAAATTTCAAACAGGGCGTATTCAATACGCCCCTACGATATTTGCTTGATAAAACCCTTAACCATTGCCCATAAAGTTATTGATTTGAGCCAATTTTTTACGTTTTTGGTGAATGTCGTGGGTGACAAAGATATCATCAGTTTCTGGCAACATAAACCAATCTGGGTGACGGAAGGTATTTTCGATATCTTCTAGCCCACTGTGCCAGTGTTCTTGCATGGTGGTGGCACTAAATTCATAGTCTTTATAGCCACGCTCATAGGTCTTTTTGTGATAAATCAAATGAATCACATTTTTCACGCCCACTTCGGTCATTTGGCGAGCTTTATCCACACAAAGTTTTTCATATTTATCCACTTTGGCATCGTCATCAATGATTTCGAGTAACTCTTTTACCAAACGAGTATAGCGTAACTTTTGTGCCATAAAGTCAGTCACCATGCGAGTTTTGCTCGAATACTGGATGTCTTTGACACGCTCATCAATTTCCATCATATTCTCTGGCACTTGTCCACGAGCATTCCACAAATCCACTTGGAAAATCAACTGTTTAAGGTGTTCTTCGTGGCTGAGGATTTCGTTCAATGGCGTGTTTGATACCATGCCACCATCCCAATAGTATTCGCCATCAATCTCCACCGCAGGGAAACCAGGGGGCAACGCACCAGAGGCGATAAAGTGGTCGTAATGGAGTTCTTCATTTTCATTGCTAAAGATGGCAAAGTTGCCGTTACGCACGTTGACCGCTGATACGGATACTTTCATGCGGTTGACATCATTGACCAGTTTGAGGTCGCAGTAGCGTTCGAGGGTTTCACGTAGTTTATCGGTGGTGTAATAGCTCAAATGGTTGGGTGTGGTGTCATACGGCATAAAATAGCGAGGTTTAAAGAAGCCTCTTTGCCCCTCAATCATGGTCTGCCACGCTTCGGCAGTGGATTCCATCACACGCAGTTGCTGTTTGAGAAAGCCATTTTCAAAAATCCACGGCATAAAATGGCTGACCATATCCACTCGGCTCATTTGGTCAAGTTGATTGGCAAATTGACGGTAAAAATTCACCCCTGCTGGTGTGTAGTTGCGTTGGGTGATGGTGTTCCAAAACCCTTGCAAGGCGGCAAGGCGATTTTCTGGGCGGTTGCCTGCAATGATGGCGGTGTTTAATGCCCCAATCGAAATGCCCGAAATACGGTCGATTTTAATGCCTTGTTTATGCAAGCCCTCATAAATCCCTGCTTGGTACGCCCCCAATGCCCCACCGCCTTGAAGTAGCAAGGCAACGCTGTCGTATTGTTTGACCAGTTCTTTTAGTGGTGGCGTGCCTTGTGGGGTCGGTTGGGCAGGGTTGGGTTGAGGGGCTTGTAATGCCACACCTTTACTGGGGGCAACTTGGGCTGAAGTAGGGCTACTCGTTTGATTGGGCTGATTGGTTTCGACAGGTTTTTTGATAGGCATGGTAACTCCGTTTTTATTGGTTTAACGTAATTTTATGTGCAATAGTTTAGCAAATTTTTGGGACATTAAGATGACAACTGGCAAAAAAACCTCACCTAACAAAAGGTTGAGATACGCCAATGAAACCCTTACAATAGCAGTAATTTGCCGAAATTCCTAGGCAATTTGGTAACCAAACTGATGTATATTGTCGGTTTATTGGTTGTCCTATTCACCCAATCTATGAGAATCTAGGTTTGACCAAACACGCTACCCCCATCCCAGCCGAAGCCGAAGTTAACACGCCCAATCCGTTTGAGGACGATACACCCATCAGCTTTGCCAATGCCAAAACAGGCTCGGTAGGCATTGTCACGCCCCAAAAAATCCATTTTGACACGCCATTGACGCTCGAATGTGGGCGAGTGCTAAACGAATTTGACTTGATGGTCGAAACTTACGGCACATTAAATGCGGATAAATCCAATGCGATTTTGATTTGTCATGCGTTATCGGGCAGTCATCATGCCGCAGGCTATCACAGCGAAACGGATAAAAAAGCAGGTTGGTGGGATAATTTTATTGGTGGTGGCAAAGCCATTGATACCGACCAATTTTTTGTGGTATGCCTCAATAATATCGGCTCATGCTACGGTTCGACAGGACCGACCACGATAAATGTAGAAACAGGCAAGCCTTATGCTTCGGATTTTCCACTGGTAACGATTAAAGACTGGGTAACCACCCAAGCCATGCTTGCTGACCACCTTAACATTAACGTATGGCACGCTGTGGTGGGTGGCTCGATGGGCGGTATGCAGGCGTTGCAATGGGCGATTGACTATCCCGCTCGGCTAAAAAAATCGGTGATTATCGCCAGTACCCCCAAGCTATCTGCCCAAAATATTGCTTTTAATGAGGTGGCTCGCCAGTCGATTTTGTCCGACCCAGATTTTTGTCAAGGGCAATACCTTGAACAGGGCAAAATCCCCAAACGTGGGCTGATTTTGGCTCGCATGGTGGGGCATATCACGTATTTGACCGATGAGGCGATGCGGGTCAAATTTGGGCGTGACCTCAAAGCTGGCAAATTGATGTTTAATTATGATGTGGAGTTCCAAGTGGAAAGCTACTTGCGTTATCAAGGGGAGCAGTTTAGTGAACGCTTTGATGCCAATACCTATTTGCTGATGACCAAGGCGTTGGATTATTTTGACCCTGCGAGAAATTTGGCAAGCAATGTAGATGAAACGGTCAGCGATGGCGAGGCGTTACGCCAAGCGTTACAACATACCGAATGTCAATTTTTGGTGGTGTCGTTTACGACTGATTGGCGGTTTGCCCCAGAGCGGTCGCAAGAGATTGTCGATGCGTTGATTGCCAATGCCAAGCCTGTGAGTTATGTGAATATTGATGCTCCGTATGGACATGATTCGTTTTTGTTTGATATTCCGCTGTATAATCAAGCAGTTAAGAATTTTTTGAAAGCTAATTAAAAGGGGAATTCATGCGTATAGACCAACAACTTGCCGAACAATGGATTCGACCTCACAGTAAAGTGCTAGACCTCGGCTGTGGCGATGGTGAACTGCTCGCCCACCTGCAACAAAACCTCAACGTCTTTGGCTACGGCATCGAAATCGACCAAGCCAAAATCAATGACGGTATCGCCAAAGGCATCAACGTCATCGAACAGGACCTTAACCTCGGCTTATCACGCTTTGCCGACAAGAGTTTTGACACTGTGGTCATGGCTCGTGCTTTGCAAGCGGTCGATAACCCCGACCAATTGCTACTCGATATGCTTCGAGTGGGGCGTGAAGTCATCGTCACTTTCCCCAACTTCGCCCATTGGCAAAACCGCATTTGGCTTGGGATTAAAGGCAGAATGCCAATGTCGGACGCTTTGCCCTACGCATGGTATAACACGCCCAATATTCACCTTTGCACCTTTAAAGACTTTGAACAACTGTGTGCCGACCACGATATCAAGATTTTAAACCGCTATGCCGTGCAAGAAAGCGAAAAGCCCTACTCACCCTTGATGGCAAGTATCGTGCGAAAAAATGCCAACCTATTGGCAGATGTGGCGATTTATCGAGTGACCAAACAGTAAGGAATTATTTTAAATAATTTATCAATTAGATATAAACAATAACCAAAATTTATCACTTCTCTAAATAATCCGCCATATACGACAATTGATGACCTGTTACAATATTTCGCCTAAGAAATATTGTAACAATCATTAACATTCGCTGGTTTTTGATTGAAACATACATTCAACAATGTTAACCTAAAACTATCAAAATCCCCTATTAGTTATAGTAAGTTTATACTTTTATTCATATAAAAACCCATCACTGAATCATAATTTCAGCTGGGTTATTTTCGTAAATTTTAATGACAACGCTGGGTATGGGTCATCCTCACTCGCCCACTGGAGTAACTTATGAAATTATTTAAAATCGCCATGTTGACCACAGTCTTAGGTATCTCAAGTGTCGCTAGTGCTGACCTCGTGTCAAACGTACCGCTAAATAGTTCACGTTTTGACACCATGCAACCCAATGAGCTAATCAATCAAGCCAAATCAGGCAACCAACAAGCCCAATTCTTCCTAGCAAAACGCTACCAAAAAGGCTTGGGTATCGCCCAAAATTACCAACAAGCCATCAACTGGTACACCACCGCCGCCAAACAAGACATCGCACCTGCACAGCTTAACCTTGCCATGATGTATATTCGTGGTGAAGGCTTACAGCCAAACGCACAACAAGCTCGCTATTGGCTAGAAAAAGCTGCCAAATTGGGTGATAACCGTGCCAGCTACACCCTTGCCATGCTAGACGAAAAAGAGCGTAAACTGGTCGATGCGTACAAATGGTATGACCTAGCCGCTCGTGATGGTATGCTATCAAGCGAAGTCCGTAGTCGTGCTCAAGGTAAAATCGGTCAATTGGCATTGAACTTATCTAGCCAAGACATCGCCACCGCTCGTAGCCGTGCGGATAGCTGGTTTCAATCAAAATAATTAGTGATAATTAGAAAAAAGCCCTTACGTTGTGTAAGGGCTTTTTTGTGAAAACATAATCAGTGTCATATTGTATGGTAAATCAAATCAGAAATCATACTTTGCCATTTTGGGCGTATGCAACACGCCCCTACCAAGCTAAATTTTGGATTTGATATCATTTATAAAACGCATTAGCAGTATAGCTATGGTCGGTTTCATCAATGACTTGGGTCAGTTCTGGAATTTGTTGTTTTAACGTCACTTCCACGCCTTGCTTCAAGGTCATATCGACTGCCGAACAACCTTGACAGCCACCACCAAACTTTAACACCGCAGTGATGCCCACGCCTTCTTCTTCGACCAAGTCCACAAGCTGAACATTGCCACCATGTGAGGCAAGGTTTGGATTGACTTCACTTGATAGGACATAGTTAATACGCTCTTCCAGACTGGCATTTTCGCCCAATTTTGGCACTTTTGAATTAGGGGCTCTAAAGGTGAGCTGACCGCCAAAACGGTCTTTATTGTAGTCAATGACCGCATCTTCAAGGTAGGGCAATGAGGGCGTGTCGATATAAGCGGTAAAGGTCGGATAATCGAGTTTTAAATCTTCGGTATTGCGGTCATCTGGCTGACTGTATGACATACAGCATTCGGCTCGTGGCGTGCCTGCGTGTTCGACAAAAATTCGCACGCCAATGCCATCGGTATTTTGTTTGGCAAGCAATTCGGTCAAGTAGCTTTGAGCCGAATCAGTGATGCTAATATTGGTGGTTTTGGTTGGTTCAGTTGAATTTGGAGTAGTATTATCAGTCATAACAAATCCCTAATTTTGCGTTCGTTCATATGTCATCATTTTGCGGTTATTATAGCAAATCTTGAGTGTTTTAGTTGGGATTTTTATTTATCAACTTGTTAAAATAATATATTTATTTTTAATATATTATTTTGTATAATAATAAAATAATTCATTTTTATACCAACTGGAGCGGATGATGAGCAAATCTTACAATGATATTACCAAACGTGTGTCAATCAATATGGGCAAACTACGCAAAGAAGTCCCTAATACCCTCAAAGCCTTTAGCGAGTTATCAAGCAGTGCGTTAACCGATGGGGCATTGGATAAAAAACAAAAAGAGTTGATTGCATTAGCCATTGCGGTCAGTCAACGCTGTGACCCTTGTATCGGTTTTCACATGAAAGCCTTGGTAAAATTGGGGGCAACTCGTGCAGAAGTGGCAGAAACTTTGGGGATGTGTGTGTATATGGGCGGTGGCCCTGCGTTGATGTATGCGTCTGACGCAATGGAAGCCTTTGATGAGTTTAGCCAAGCCTAATCAATTTAGCCATGGCTTAACGCAAAGAAATGTAACCAACCCTTGGCAAGGGTTGAATATTTTGGCATGATAAACCGATTACGATTGCATTTATCAAAACCAAAAAACCAACGGATAGACCAATGGTTTTATTTACCGCAAGGAGTTTGCGTCATGCCAAAAACCGCCCAAAAACCTACAAAAACGACCAAAACTGCAAAAACGCCTGCCAAAGCCGATGACAGCCTAGAGCTTGACAACCAACGCTTTAGCCAACCCAAAAATAAAAAAGGCTATCAATTTGATTATCTCGTCTTTATTGGGCGTTTTCAACCGTTTCATCTTGGGCATAAAGCCGTTATTGATGAAGCCCTAAAACTTGCCGAAAACGTCATCATGCTGATTGGTTCTGCCAATTTGCCTCGCAGTATTCGCAATAGCTTTACCGTTGCCGAGCGTACCGAGATGATTTTGGGGGCGTATGACAAAGCCGAAGCCAAACGCATTCATTGCGTTGGGCTAGACGATGCCTTATATAACGACACCAAATGGCTACAATACGTTCAGCAGTGCGTCAAGTCGGTCACAGGCGACCTCAACGCTAATATCGGCTTGATAGGGCATTCCAAAGACAGCTCCTCCTACTACCTATCACTGTTCCCCAACTGGCAATCAGTGGGCGTACCTAATTTTATGGATTTATCCGCCACGCCGATTCGTGAGGGATTTTTGCTGGGGGCAGACCCACTCCAAAATGTCGTGCCTGAATCCACTGCCAAAGTGATGAAAGCGGTAAAAAAATCCGCTGATTATCAACAACTTCACGATGAAGCAGGCTTTATTGATAAATACAAAAAACAATGGGAAGATACCCCTTACCCACCGACTTTTATGACGGTGGATGCGGTGGTGATTCAGTCTGGGCATATTTTATTGGTAGAGCGTAGAAGTATGCCAGGGCAAGGGCTGTGGGCGTTACCTGGCGGATTTATCGACCCCAAAGAAACGCTGTTTGATGCCTGTATCCGTGAATTGCGTGAAGAAACTCGCCTCAAAGTGCCAGAGGCGGTATTGCGAGGCTCTCGCCATAGTCAGCATACCTTTGATGACCCATACCGCTCGGCTCGTGGGCGTACCATTACCCAAGCGTTTTATTTTGTGTTAAAAAATGACCCCAAAGGCTTGCCTCCGGTCAAAGGCGGTGATGATGCCAAAAAAGCGTTTTGGTTGCCGTTGGCGGAGTTAAAAGCGGATAAATTGTTTGAAGACCATTATGCCATTATCTGTAAAATGGTGGGATTGTAAATTTTCATTCCAAACTGATAGACGGTTTGGGAATTTCCTGTCAAATCTTTGATTTTTCAAGATTTAACCCAATCAACAGAGGATTTCTGTGATGTTTAGCCAAAACTTTAGCAATTTGATTCTTAACACCGATAGCTACAAAACCTCGCATTGGGTGCAATATCCACCCAATACCGAATATGTGTCTAGCTATATCGAGGCTCGTGGCACAAGCACCAATGCGTTTGACAACGTGCTATTTTTTGGGTTACAAGCCTTTTTGAAAGAATACCTGACCAAGCCCATTACCCAAACCGACATTGACGAGGCAAAAACCGTTCTTACCGCTCACGGTGTGCCATTTAACGAAACAGGTTGGCAACGCTTGCTTGACAAATATGACGGTTATCTACCACTCCGCATTCAAGCCGTGCCAGAAGGCACAGTCGTTGCTACAGGACAAGTGCTATGCCAAGTGGTCAATACCGACCCAGAATTTTTTTGGCTCACCAGTTATATCGAAACGTCCTTATTGCGAGCAATTTGGTATCCGACCACAGTCGCAAGCTTGTCATATTACTGCAAACAAATCATCAAAGCAGGATTAGAAAAATCAGCGGATAATTTGGATAGTTTACCCTTTAAACTGCATGATTTTGGGGCAAGGGGCGTGTCGAGCCTAGAATCTGCCAGTCTAGGCGGTTTGGCTCATTTGGTGAATTTTTCAGGCACAGACACGCTGTCCGCGCTCATTGGGGCAAGCCGTTGGTACGGCATGGACGGCTCAAGCGAAGATAAAAGTATGCCTGCATTTTCGATTCCTGCTGCCGAGCATAGCACCATGACTTCGTGGGGGCGTGAGCATGAAGCCGAGGCGTATGCCAATATGCTGACCCAATTTGGCGGTGACGGCAAAATCGTGGCAGTGGTAAGTGACAGCTATGATTTGTGGAATGCGATTGACAATATTTGGGGTGGCGAACTCAAAGAGCAAGTAGAAAAAATGGGCGGTACGCTCGTGATTCGCCCAGATAGTGGCGACCCCATCAAAGTGGTGCGTGAGGCATTGCAACGCTTGGCAGTAAAATTCGGCACAACCACCAATAGCAAAGGCTATAAAGTTTTGCCAAATTGCGTGCGTCTGATTCAAGGCGATGGTATCAATCCAACCAGCATTGGCAAAATCATCGAAGCCGTGCTACAGGCAGGTTTTAGCAGTGAGAACATCACCTTTGGTATGGGTGGCGGTCTGTTACAACAAGTTAATCGTGATACATTGAACTTCGCCATGAAAACTAGTGCGGCGATGGTTGCTGGCGAATGGCGTGACGTGTATAAAGACCCAATTACCAGTGTCAATAAACGCAGTAAAAAAGGACGTTTGGCATTGGTCAATCAAGCAGAGAACTTGATAACGATTCGAGAAGATGAACTGGCTAATGCTACCAATTTACTGGAAGATGTGTTTGTTGATGGTAAATTATTGGTTGATGACAGCTTAACCGTGATTCGTCAGCGTTCTGAAAGCTAGGGCTGACACCAAAATGTTATTTGTAGGGGTGGAGTGTCTACGTAATCCATCCCTACAACCTACCTCTACAAAATTTTTCCTAATTTAAGCCACCAAATCCGCATAGTCAGGATTTTTTTGGATAAAACTTGCCACAAATGAACAGGCAGGTACGACTTTTTTGCCTTGCTCACGTGCGTAGTCAAGGGCGTGTTGGGTCAGTTGTTTTGCCAAACCTTGTCCACCCAACGCTTCTGGCACGATAGTATGGTCATATACCAGTGTATCGCCTTGCGGTTGGTAGCTAAGATAGGCGGTATGTCCGTCTTTTTGAATTTCAAATCGTTGGGTTTGTTCGTTATGGGTAATGGTAGTCATATTTTTTCCTTTTTTAGTTAATGTTAATTTAGTTTAAATCCCAAGGCGTTTCTGCTTCATCATCACGGTCTTCGCTATCATCGTATTGAAATCGCATGATTCGCTCACAGGTGTCAAAAAACTTATCTTGAAAAAGGTCGCCACAGACTGTGACGCTCATCGAAAATTCTGTAATTAAACGTCTATGCTCACTAGAATTGTATAAATCTTTCACAAGAGAATCTATATTGTCACGCTCGATACCAAATTCAGTCAAGACATTGAGAAAACTTTCATACAAATAGTAATAATCACCACCTTTGCCCTTGTAATCTTCATATAGCTTATCTAAAGACTGATGAAATTGTTGAAGTTTCTCGCCTGTCAGTCCATATTTTTCTGCTAGGTCTTCATCAAATTGTGACATTATTTTTTTCTCCATTAAATGTTATGAACTATGCTCAATCATAGAAAATTTTTTTGCTTTTGTAAAATCATTTAAAACCCTATTCAGATAGGCATTATCTGAATTTTAGCCTATAATATCGCATGGTTTTGTAAAGATTTTAAACTTTAATTCTAGGAAACTTATCCAAATGGCTCAATATATTTACACCATGAACAAGGTGTCAAAAATTGTTCCCCCCAAGCGTGAGATTCTCAAAGACATCTCGCTATCTTTCTTTCCTGGGGCGAAGATTGGCGTATTAGGCTTGAACGGTGCAGGTAAATCAACCTTGCTAAAAATCATGGCAGGCGTGGACACCGAGTTTAACGGTGAAGCCCGTGCCCAAGCAGGTATCAAAATCGGCTACCTCGCCCAAGAACCAATGCTCGACCCTGCCAAAGACGTGCGTGGCAATGTCGAAGATGGCGTGCGTGAAGCCCTAGATGCATTGGCTCGCCTTGACGAAATCTATGGCGAATACGCCTTGCCCGATGCCGACTTTGACAAACTTGCCGCCGAACAAGGCAAGATGGAAGACATCATCCAAGCATGGGACGCTCATAACCTAAACACCCAACTCGAAAAAGCCGCCGATGCCCTACGCTTACCTGCGTGGGATGCCGATGTCAGCAAGCTATCGGGCGGTGAAAAACGCCGTGTTGCCCTATGTCGTCTATTGCTATCAAAACCTGATATGCTGTTGTTGGACGAACCAACCAACCACTTGGACGCAGAATCAGTGGCGTGGCTTGAGCGATTCCTTAAAGACTACTCTGGCACAATCGTGGCGATTACCCATGACCGCTATTTCCTTGACAATGTTGCTGAGTGGATTTTGGAACTTGACCGTGGCTATGGCTACCCATACCAAGGCAACTACACCGACTGGCTAGAGCAGAAAAACAAACGCCTAGAGCAAGAGCAAAAGCAAGAAGAAGCCTTTGCCAAAGCCTTGAAACAAGAGCTTGAGTGGGTGCGTAAAAACCAAAAAGGTCAGCAAGCCAAGTCTAAATCTCGTATCGAGCGATTTGAAGAGATGAACTCTCGTGAGTTCCAACAACGCAATGAAACCGCTGAAATCTACATTCCACCAGGACCACGTTTGGGGAATAAAGTCATCGTGGTGGATAATATTTCTAAATCGTTTGGCGACCGTTTGCTATACGAAAACCTATCATTTACCGTGCCACCTTTGGCGATTGTTGGTATCATTGGTCCGAATGGTGCAGGTAAAACCACGCTGTTTAACATGATTACTGGCAAAGACAAGCCTGACACTGGTACGGTTGAAGTCGGTGAGTCAGTCAAAGTCGCTTATGTCGGTCAGGTGCGTGATGAGCTTGACGATAAGAAAACCGTGTGGGAAGAAGTATCGGACGGCTTGGACATGATTACCGTTGGCGAATACACCACGCCAAGCCGTGCCTATATCGGACGCTTTAACTTTAAAGGTCAAGACCAACAAAAACTGGTCGGTAGCCTGTCGGGTGGTGAGCGTAACCGTCTGCAACTTGCCAAGACCTTAAAGCAAGGGGCAAACGTGCTGTTACTGGATGAACCGTCAAATGACCTTGACGTGGAAACCTTGCGTGCGTTGGAAGATGCGGTGGAAGTGTTCCCAGGTACGGTGATGGTGGTGTCGCATGACCGCTGGTTCTTAGACCGTATTGCGACGCATATTTTGGCGTTTGAGGATGAAGGTCCGATTTGGTTTGATGGTAACTACTCTGAGTTTGAGGCGTATCGCAAAAAACAATTGGGTGGGGATGCCGAGCCAAAACGTATGAAATATAAAAAGATTGGTGGTTAATGTTAGACATTAATTATTGAAATTTTTTCAAAGTCCTGTCATGATTTGATGGGGCTTTTTGTTATATGTTTGATTAAATTGGCTGAATTTTACAAGGTGATGAGTGATGGGTTCTGAACAAAATTATGCGTTTAAACGCCTTGAAATCAGTGGTTATAAAAGTATTCAAAATATTGTGATTGAGGATATTCCACCTTTGATGGTTTTGGCTGGGGCAAATGGCTCAGGTAAAAGTAATTTTGTTGATGCCTTAGAGTTATTGAGTCAGCTATTGACTGAAAATGTTGAGAAGCTCGCCCAAAGTATAAACTTGAAAGATAAAATAACTTATAAGGTAAAACAAGGAAAATTTGACGATAGAATACTGTATGAAATAGTCATTAAAAGTAATAAAATCAAAAATGAAAGATTATATTTCCCCAAAAATTTTGTCCTTTATGATGCTAATGCAAACTTCACATTTTCAAAAGAAGAATTACAAGAAAAAATTGATGAGTGTCATTCACAAAAAAAAATTCTAGAGGAAGAAATTGATAGAATTAATTTTATTTTAGAAAAGCAGATTGCTCAAAATAAAACTACTGAAAATTATAAGTCAGCTTACTTCGATATAAAAAAATTAAATGAGATTAGTCTAGAATTATTTGATATCAACTTAAAAATTAGAGATTATGAAGATAAAATTCGTTATCTAGATATTGATGAAGAATTTAGTTTAGTTCAAATATATAAAAACCAGATTAGTCAAATTGAGGAACTGGAAACATTCGTTTCAACTTTATCAAACATCAAAATTTTCCGCATTAACCATCTCGAAGCAAAGAAGCCATCGATTGACAATAGTATTCACCTAAAATCTGACGGTAGTAACCTTGCCAATATCCTTGCCAATTTAGAGCAAGATGACGAAATGCGAGCCACTATCCTTGACTGGTTATGTCTTATCGTTCCCGAAATGCAAAATGTCATTAGCGATAATCGACAACTTGACGGCTCAAAAAGCATTCAGTTTGAAGAAGAAAGTGGCAAGAAATTCCCTGCTCACATGGTATCAGATGGCACGATATATGCTCTATCTATGCTAGTAG
The DNA here is from genome assembly GCF_048551375.1 of Moraxella sp. TY6. Taxonomy (NCBI): domain Bacteria; kingdom Pseudomonadati; phylum Pseudomonadota; class Gammaproteobacteria; order Moraxellales; family Moraxellaceae; genus Moraxella; species Moraxella sp. TY6. The sequence goes on from NZ_JBLYZJ010000007.1 coordinate 137,864, forward strand.
CAGTATTAACACGCACCCAAAAAGCAGGCATTACCATCATCGAAGAACCAGAGCGTGGACTACACCCCAAAGCGATTGGTGAATTGATTGGCTTTATCAGACAGCACGCCAGCCACCATCATCCCATTATTTTAACAACCCATAGCGAATCCGTGGTACGAGAATTGGAGCTTGATGAGCTGTTTTTTGTCAGTAAAGAGCAAGGTATTACCAAAATCAAAAGTGTTAAAGATTCTGGCGTAGATAAGAGCCAAATTCCCCTAGATACTGCATGGCTAATGAATTTGCTTAACGGCGGTCTGCCATGGTAAAAGTTGGCTTTATCGTAGAGGGTGAAACCGAAAAAATCATCATTGAATCGGAGCAGTTCCGAGCATTTTTGCAAAAACATGGCTATGAGTTGATAGACCCTGTTGTTAATGCCAAAGGTGGTGGCAATCTATTACCCAAAAATATTGAACCATCCATTAAGGCTATCGAACAAGGTCAGCCTGATAAAATCTTCGTTTTGACTGATTTGGAAAATAACGCTAGCATTGCTGATGTTAGACAACGTATTTATCATGCAAAAATCGAATTGGTTTTTGTCGCTGTCAAAGCCATCGAAGCTTGGTTTTTGGCAGATACGCAAGCGATGAAAAAATTCTTGAAATCAGAAAATTTTGCGTTAGAAACGTACCCAGAGCAAACAGTAACCATGCCCTTTGATAGAATTAAAGAAATTATCATGCAGTTAAAAGTTCGTGGGATTGGCTCAAAGGTTTTATTAGCCAAACAAATGACCAAACATCATGGATTTTCTATCGAAAATTCTGCCAATCACCCGAATTGCCCCAGTGCCAAAGAACTGGTTGATTACTTTACATTACACAAAGAACTCTAATCATGCCCACATTACTCCGTAACTTTAAACAACTTTTCAACCCTAAAATCATCGAACGTGGGATTGGCTATCACAAAAACGGTGAGGTGCTAAACCTACGCAATGACTACGACAACCATTGGACAGCCATTGTTCAAGGCAATCAGCGTTATCGAGTCGAAATCGAACTATCCAAAAATGGCTGGGGCGATATCTTTATTGATAACATGGATTGTACCTGTGAATACGAAGATAACTGCAAACACCAAGTTGCCGTATTGCTAAAACTACAAGACCAAATCCTCACCGTCAATGATACGCCCAAAACGCAAGCCCCTAGCCTTAGCGACCAACTTGCCAGTTTTGACAAAACCCAACTTATTGAATTTATCACCTATTTATCAGATAAATATCTAAACTTAGAACAAGACTGGATATTATGGGCAAACAAACACGCCCATCAACCAAACAAAGCGACACCCCACCAAAAACCCCGATATCCCACAGATGACCAAGTCCAAAAAACCATCCAACAACGCATTAACCGAATCTTGACCCTAGATGAATTCAACGATTGGGAAGAATTTGTGTTTGATGAGCAAAGCCAAGCCCTTGAGGATTTATTCGCTGAATTTCAGTGTCAACCGCATTATTTACGCCAAATCGCCTGTACTTGGATTGATATTGCACTTAGCACCTATGATGAGGTTTATGACGAAGTTGACGATACCTTGATACTTTGCCTTGCCGTTTTATCCGAACAATGTTTCGCTATTAATGATTATCATGCTGACTGGTATCAAGACTTTATGCCAGTCACGTCGCAGATGGACAACGATATGATTCAACAGCTATCGATTTTAGCAGATAGTTGGCGACAAGGTACTTTACGGGGTCAATATACCAGTGTTACCAGTATTGAGCGTTTTTGGTTTGATTTTTTGTGGAGCTTGAATCAGCAAGATGAAGCAATGAAGTGGCTGAATCAAGTGATTGAAAGAGCAGAAAAATATCAAAGCTATCAATTAGATAGCTTGCTCAAGTTTAAATGGCAAGTGCTGGATTCTTTGGGACAGGACACCCAAGCTGAAATTGATAAACACTTAAATTTACCAAAAATACGTCAATTAAAGATTGATAGATTGCTACAAAAATCCCAGTTTGATGAAGCCATTGCCTTAATCAATGAGGGTATCCGCACGACCAAATTTCAAAACCAACAAACCACATGGTATGAGCAGTTGGTACAGATTGGTGAGCAAATCAATGATGTAAAATTGGTACGAGAAATCAGCGAAATTTTGACTTTCAACAACTATGAACTGAATAAAAAATATATGGCTATTTGGAAAAATACCTTTGATAATAAAGACTGGGAGCAGGTTAGAAACACGACCCAAAACCAACTTTTAAAAGCCAAAAAATATGAAATATTGGCAAAATTTTATGACCTTGAGGGGCAAGATAATGAATTGGTTAACTTGTTAAAAAAGTTAGGCATGAAATATTTAATTGATAAATATGCTGACAAAATTGCCAAACAAGACATGACATGGTTAATAGATTTTTACCGTAAATCATGGCAACAACGTATTGACCATTTATCCAGTCGCAAAGAATATCAAACCTTTGCCACCGAAATCAGTCAAGCGATGGCACAGTTTCCGCAAGGCAAATCGGCTTGGACAGCCAGTGTACAACATTGGATTACGCAGTTTTCCACCAAAACTGCTAACCGTGGGCGAAAGCCTGCTTTGGTGGAAGAGTTGTCAAAAATTTTAGCGAAGTGATTAAAAAATTAAAAAGGACGTATTCAATACGCCCTTTTTACTTTAAAAACTTGTATTAAAACAACACCCTAACACGAATGGTTTCTGGGATTTGTTTTAGGGCATCAAGGGCTTTTTGCGAATCGCCATCACCCACATCCATCACCAAATAACCCACATCTTCTTCCGTCATCAGACTTTGAGCAAAGATATTGATATTGGCATCGGCAAACGATTTATTGATTTGCGACAATACCCCTGGTACGTTTTTATGAATGTGGAGCAAACGGTGCGTACCTTCTTTTTGTGGTAGGCTGATGTTCGGGAAGTTCACAGACGTTGCAGTATCACCCATATCTGAATAACGCACGAATTTTTCGGCAACTTCTAGCCCAATATTGGCTTGAGCCTCTTGGGTTGAACCACCAACGTGTGGGGTCAAAATCACATTATCAAAGGCACGCAATGGCGATTCAAATTCTTCATCAGCCGATTTTGGCTCTTTGGGGAATACGTCAATCGCCGCCCCAATGATATGACCGCTTTTGAGTGCATCTGCCAATGCGTCAATATCCACACATTTGCCACGAGCGGCATTAATCAGGTGAGATTTTGGCTTCATTTTTGCCAATTCGGTGGCGGTAATCATATTGCGAGTGCTTGGTAAGTCTGGCACGTGTAGCGTGACCACATCGGCATTCGCCAACAGTTCATCAAGGCTTGCGACTTGGCGAGCGTTACCCAATGGTAATTTGGTGATGACATCATGGTAGATGACTTTCATGCCTAGGCTTTCTGCCAATACTGATAGCTGTGAGCCGATTGAGCCATAGCCGACAATCCCCAAGGTTTTGCCACGCACTTCGTAGCTGTCTTTGGCAGATTTATTCCAACCGCCACGATGTACAACGGCATTTTTTTCTGGGATACCACGCATTAGCATGATGATTTCGGCAAGTACCAATTCTGCGACTGAGCGAGTGTTTGAGAATGGGGCGTTAAACACAGGAATCCCAAGCTCACGAGCCGAATCCAAATCGACTTGGTTTGTACCAATACAAAAACAGCCAATCGCAATGAGTTTTTCGGCTTTTTCGAGGATGTCTTTGGTTAAGTTGGTGCGTGAGCGAATGCCAATAAAGTGTGCGTCTTTGATTTTTTCGGCAAGTTCTTCTGGGTCGAGGGCGGTGCTGATGTTTTCAATGTTGTTGTACCCTGCTTGGTGCAACACTTTGAACGCATTGTCATGCAAGCCTTCGAGCATTAGAAAACGGATTTTGTCTTTTTCGAGCGAAAGATTTTGTGCCATGATTACCTCTTTTTTAAGGTTTTGCAGGGGGATGGTGCTTTTTGGAATGGGGAATATGGTATCATAAATGCGAATAAATTTGTGCTGAATATCGATAACATTAAACGGCATAAGGTCTAACTTTTGGTGTTAATACGGTTAAATTTTTGATAAAAAGGAAAATAAAATGATAGCGTTAGATTTTGCCCCAGAAAAGCAAGCCGTCATTGAGCAAGCTTCGCAAATCGCAGGCATGGCGATGGCAGATTTTATTCAAGAATATGCCTATCAAAATGCTTTAATGTTGTTGGATTCACAACAACCCATTTATACCAATAAGACCGAAGAACCGACAGGTGAACTGAATTTTTATACCATGTGGCAAGACCGTTTTAGCGATACGGACGATATCGAACAGCAACAAAAAGAAGTCAATGCCCTATTAAATCAAATGAGCAAGGGACGTAATTTTTTATCAGTTTATTCCAAAATTAAAATTCATCCCATTTTTTCTCATTCCTAATGCCTAATTTAGAAAACTTAGTGTAAAGAGTACCAAAGATGACCATCCAAACCCTTATCGACCATCTTACCGCCCAAGGTTTTGACGAACAGCAAATCAAAACCGATGCCGACAGCCTCGCCTTTTGGGGCAAAGACTGGACAAAACACTTTGAACCCAACGCCAGTGCGATTTTATTCCCAAAATCCACCGAACAAGTGCAAACCATCGTCAAACAATGTAACGCACTCGGCATTGTCATTACCCCAAGTGGCGGACGTACTGGGCTATCGGCTGGGGCAGTTGCCAGTAACGGTGAAGTGGTGGTCAGCCTTGATAAAATGCACAAAGTCATTGACTTCTACCCTGCTGACCGCCTTGTTCATGTCGAAGCAGGTATCGTCACCAAAGCCTTGCAAGACTATGCCGAGGAGCAAGGGCTGTACTACCCTGTCGATTTTGCCTCCGCAGGCTCAAGCCAAATCGGTGGCAACATCGGCACGAATGCAGGCGGTATCAAGGTGATTCGCTACGGCATGACTCGCAACTGGGTCGCAGGCTTGACCGTGGTCACAGGCAAAGGCGATATCCTCAAGCTCAATAACGGCATGATAAAAAACGCCACAGGCTATGATTTACGCCAGTTATTGATTGGGGCAGAGGGAACGCTCGGCATCGTCACCGAAGCCCAAATCCGCCTCGAACGCCCACCCAAAAACCTCACCGTCATGGTACTAGGCGTGCCAGCCTTTGCCAATGTCATGCAGATTTTGTCCGCCTTTCAAAGCCAAATGGATTTGACCGCTTTTGAATTTTTTGATGAGGTGGCAGTCGAGAAACTACTCGCCACAGGTCATGTGCATAAGCCGTTTGAAACCGATGCCCCATTTTATGCCTTGCTCGAATTTGAAGCCCCGTATGAGCAAATCATGGACACCGCCATGCAGATTTTTGAGGACTGTATGGCAGCGGGTTGGGTGCTAGATGGTGTGATGAGCCAGTCGATTCACCAAGCCCAAGAGCTATGGAAACTGCGTGAGTATATCTCTGAAACCATCTCAGTGTTTACCCCTTACAAAAATGACGTATCGGTGCTAATCACCCATGTGCCTGATTTTATTGCCGATATTGATAAAATCGTCAGCGAAAATTACCCAGATTTCCAAGTGTGTTGGTTTGGGCATATTGGTGATGGCAATTTGCATTTGAACATCCTAAAACCTGATACGATGAGCAAGGAAGAGTTTTTTGAGAAATGCCAAGTGGTAAATGTCAAAGTGTTTGAAACCGTGCAGAAATATGGCGGTTCGATTTCGGCAGAGCATGGCGTGGGCATGACCAAAAAACCGTATCTCACTTATACTCGCTCGGCAACGGAAATTGACTATCTGCGTGGCGTGAAAGCGGTATTTGACCCCAATGGCATTATGAATAAAGGGAAAATTTTTGATTGACGATAGAGGCTATAGCATGGGTTAGCGACAAGTTCAGAAAAAAGTTTATTCATGTTATATTCAGAAATTTGAAATATTTTCAAGAGATTATATTGATAAACATGATTATCTAAGCTAAATTAAATAAGCAGGATTACTTACAATTTCTATTAAGGACAAACCAATGAAGCTTTTTAAAACAACTTTATTCACTAGTGGTTTATTATTGATGAGCGTAGCCCATGCTGATTGTGTTTCCTCTCTCAATCTTCAAGACCTAAACGCTCAGTTAGCGAACTCCAATCAATATTATGCTAAAGTAAAATCGCCTGTACAATGCAAAAGCCCTAAGTCTGCTTATGATAAAGCCGTTTGTAGCGACCCAAAGCTCAAAACCTTAGATTTACTGGCACTTCGTGCAGATGTTTATGCGTATGAAAACGCCACAGCGACTGAACTTACAGGCAAAAAATTAACAGCAGAAATTAATGAATCGCATAAGTATCATCAAAAAGCAAAAACTAAAGAAGCTATTTGCAAAACCTTATTAGAAACTGACAGTATTGATAGTGTTTGGAAATAAAAGCAGTGAACACTGACTATAAAAAAGAATTTTTGCAATTTACTGATAACATTCCAGTTTATTATCTTAGCGAAAATGAAATTGAGTTGGTAAATGAAATGCTTGGTGACACTATGCCAGCCAATGACGAATTAAAACAGTTGTTAGCATTAGGTGAAAAGTTACTGACAAAAAGTGCTTGATTCAAAAAGACTTACCAAAAAGGGGTATTAACTAATACCCTTTTTTGCTATGGTACGCTTTTAAATTTATCCAAAAATAATAACAATGACAACCAAAAATAACCCATTATCTAAGCCCCTCAAAGTCGCCATCATCGGCGGTGGCGTGGCAGGCTCGACCATCGCCATTCGCCTCGCCATGACAGGGGCGACCGTGCATTTATTCGAGAAAAATGCCAGTCTTATCAACGCCCCACCCATGTGCCACCTCCACGCAGGGGGCAATCTGTACCGAGAAATCAGCGATGACGACTGCAAAACCCTCATGTGTCAATGTATCGACATCGCTCGGCTATATCCACATAGCATTGACGTACGTCCCACCATTATCGCTGTGCCAACACGAGATACACAAACCGCCAGTGATTTATTACCACGCCTAAAATTATTGCAAACCTTTTACCAAACCTTGATTGAGCAAAACCCCAGTCATCAAGTATTAGGCAAAGCCGAAGATTACTACCGTGTTTATCAGCGTGACGAGTTGGAAAGTTTAGCCAAATGTGACCTTGTAGCGAATCCACAAACCACGGATGATTGGCTGATTGGTTACGCCAAACTGGTGGATTTGGACAAACTGCAATACCCTGTGATAGCGGTGCAAGAATACGGCTGGAATATTTTTCGGCTATCGGCTTCAGCTCATTTGCAGTTAGACAATTTACCAAACGCCCACGTTTTGACCCATACCAAAGTGACTGATTTAACCCAATCAGAAAACGGTTGGCAAATAACTGTTGAAACAAACCAAACCGAACAAGCCGAAGTCAAAACCTTTAATGTTGATTATGTCATCAACGCCTGCGGTTTTCGCACAGGTATAATTGATGATAAAGTGGGCGTGAAAGTCGAGCGGATGGTCGAGTTTAAAGCTTCGTATTTGGCATATTGGCAAAATTTTGGCTATCCACTGCCTGAGATGATTTTTCATGGTGAACGTGGCACACCACACGGCATGGCACAGTTTACCCCCTATCCCAATGGGATTTTCCAATTACATGGCATGACCGAAGCCATTACCCTGTTTAAAGATGGCTTAAGCAAAAGCACCGACACCAGTTCGCAACCGCCCATCAATCCGCAATACCTCGACTATATCGAGAACGGTTGGGATAAATCCACCTTGCAAAATCGCACGCAAAAGGCGATTGATTATGTGGCGGAATTTATCCCCAATTTTGCGACAGCGACACCGATTGATAATGCGTTATATGGTGGTCAGCAAGTGCCGAGCGATGATATCAGCGTGCGTGTGGCGGATTTGCAAGTATTTGCGGATAAACGTTATGCGATTGCCGAAAACGTCAAAGCCAACTCCGCCCTTGACGTGGCGGATGGCGTGGTGGAAGCCTTGATTGAGGGGAAACTATTGCCGATTGAGGCTCGTAAGCGGTTGAGTTGGCAAGTGATTGAAGTGGAGGAAGTGAACACCCTCGCCCACCAATTGGCAAATCAACGAGGTTATCCACTAGCGATGGCGAAAGTGAGTCAAGCCTTAACGCAATTTTAATGTCATCAATCCCAAAATCACAAGGATAATGGTAATAATCCAAAAGCGTGCAACGACTTGGGTTTCTTGCCAGCCACCCAATTCAAAATGGTGGTGCAAAGGGGCCATACGGAAAATTCGTTTTTTACGCAATTTGTAAGAGCCGACCTGTAGCATCACCGAAATCGCCTCCGCCACAAATAATCCACCCATGATAAATAGCACAAATTCTTGGCGAGTCATCACCGCAATTGTACCAAGCATACCGCCTAACGCCAATGAGCCAACATCGCCCATAAATACCTGAGCAGGTGGTGCATTAAACCATAAAAAGCCCAACCCTGCCCCTATCATCGCACCGCAAACCACAGTGACTTCGGCATTATAAGCAATAAAAGGAACGTGCATATAATTGGCAAAATTGGCATGACCAGAAATATAGGCAAACACGCCAAGCCCTGCCGATACCAACACCACAGGGAAAATCGCCAAACCGTCCAAACCATCGGTGAGATTGACCGCATTGGATGTGCCATTAATCACAAAATAGGTAAAAATAATAAACGCCAAGCCAAACGGCACAGCCGAGAACGGAATGGATAAATTTTTGAACAATGGAATCAGCAAATCTTGCATCGCATTGGCAGTGGCAATATGCGTTTGCTGAGTGGCAATAAAATACAGCGAAATACCGACAAATAACGCCCCAATGGATAACCAAAAGTATTTTTTACGAGCAATCAAGCCATCAGGATTTTTATGCTTGATTTTTAGCCAGTCATCCGCCCAACCGACTGCCCCAAAGATTACCAACACCACCATCAAAATCCATACATACGGATTGGCAAGGTTCGCCCATAGCAAGGTCGTCACCAAGATACTGGCCAAAATCAGCACCCCACCCATCGTTGGTGTGCCTTTTTTGGCAAGGTGGCTTTGAGGCCCGTCTTCACGAATCGCTTGTCCAAACTTGAGGGTATGCAACTTGGCGATAACACGCCCACCAAACGCCATACTAAAACCCAATGCCGTCAATACTGCCAACAACACTCGTAAGGTCAGTGATGATACTGCCGAAAATGGCGAGTAAAACTGTCCTAACCATTCAAATAACCACAATAGCACAAGGTTTCTCCTTTGGGGTGGTCTGCTTATTGTTAAAATTTACTAAAAATGCAATATTGTAAAAAAATTCTTGTGAAAAATCACGTAAAATTATGCGTATTTTCAAGTGAATAGCTAACCACCTACCCCATCACTTGTTGTAATACCGTTTCCATCGCCATAAACCGTGAGCCTTTCACCAATACGCTACATTTTTGCTCTGCCAAAAGCGATTGTAAATGAGCAGTCAAGTTGTCTTTATTGGCAAAATGAATGGCAAAATCAGTTCGCTCTACGTTGGCAGATTGGGCGGTATGAGCCATCAAATCACCCACGACCAATAAATTATCAACTGGCAATTTTGCTAAATTTTCACCCAATTTGGCGTGTTCGCTCACCGCTTCATCACCCAATTCACCGATATCACCCAGCACCAACACTTTATAACCGTCTTGTTGAATCAGCACATCCGCCCCTGCCAATACTGCAGATGGGTTAGAGTTGTAAGTATCATCAATCAAGGTGTGGCTTGCTGTTTGATTGGTAAAATTAATAAAATTGAGTCGCCCTTTAGCAGGTTTGGCATTCTCTAGCCCTGTCGCAATGGTTTCTAACGGCACGCCCAACGCCACCGCACAGGCGGTACTGGCTAACGCATTAACGATGTTATGCTCACCACTGAAGTTTAGGCAGACATCAAGGCTGTCAATCTCATCGACTTCCAAATTGACGTTTAGGCTAAAGGCACTGTGGTCGGCAAATACATCCACATCATCGGCAAACACATCGCCCATCAATAGCACGGTGTCTTCATCGGTCAAACCAATTTCTTTGGCTTGCTCCATATCCACCCCAGCCTCTGCAAGCGACACATCTCGCTCACCAAAGGTCAGTACATTTGGGGTAAACTGTTGGGCTTGTGCTATTAAACTATCAAAATAATCATCGCCAAATGGCACAACCGCCACGCCTGCCTGTTGCATATCATCTTGTTGTAAGCCTTGAAAAATCTCGGCTTTGGTCTTGGCGATATTATCACGTCCGCCAAACTCACCAAGATGCGCCGTGCCGATATTTAGCACGCATGCCACATCAGGGCTAACAAGCTGGGTGGTGTAGGCGATTTCACCAACGTGATTCGCCCCCAATTCCATTACAGCAAATTGGTGTTCGTCACAGAGTTCCAAGAGCATCATGGGAACGCCCAAGTCGTTGTTGAGATTGCCACGAGTCACAAGCGTTGGGGCGATACCGCTTAAAATACTGCCAAGCATTTCTTTGGCAGTGGTTTTGCCCATACTGCCTGTGATGGCGACCACTTTTAGGTTGGGGTGTTGGTCACGGCGGTATTTGCCGAGTTGTCCGAGGGCGAGTTTAGTGTCATCGACAATCAGTTGGGGGAATTGGCAGGCGGTTTGGTGGCTGACAATTGCCATCAATGCCCCTTTGTCGTAGGCGGTTTGGACATAGTCGTGTCCGTCAAAGTTGTCGCCTTTGATAGCGAGGAAGATATCGCCTTGTTCGATTTTGCGGGTGTCGGTGATAATGCGTGTGGCGGTAGTCGTAAATTTGCCGTGCCAAGTGGGATTAAGGGTTTGGACGGCTTGAGTTAGGTTTTCGGTTTGCCAAATATATGGGGTCATTTTAAGTTCTCTTTTTAGTTTTGATATTCATAAAAAATCTATCAATTTCAGTATAGTGCTTTGTTTTATCTGAACTTTAACGAATTTCATCATCATTGCCATCATTACGACTTCGCACCTTGTGAATAGCCAGACCATCAAACAAAAACACCTCACAATTCTTCGGTCGCACCACAAGCTCAAACTCACGAAAGCGTTGCATATTCATCACACGAGGGCTATTGCCAAGCAACACCTGCCACATCAACATGCCAATCCACATCCCATGCGTAAACACCACATACGTCCCATCGGGCAAGCCATCAAAAAACGCTCTAACATTCTTCACACGCTGAACAAACTGCTCAAAACTATCGGTCACATCACTATCTTGATGACTTGGCGATTTTTGCCAAAACTCATCGGCAAGCTTGCGTATCTCATCAAATGACAAATCTTTGATACGCTCAAAGTCCAAATAATTGATTTCATGCAAATCATCAATCATTGTGGCACTGCGACCGACTTTATCCAAAAACGGCTTGGCGGTCTGATGTGTACGCACATATTGCGAGATAAAAATATCAGCAATCGGCTCGTTAATGTGCGATTGCAACCACTCGGCAAGCTCATTGGCTTGGGTCTGCCCCAATTCGGTGATGTTGATTTCATGATTGGGTCGCACCAACTTGCCCGCATTGGACTCACTTTGGGCATGGCGGATTAGGTAGATTTTTTTGCCATTTTTTGGTTGAGTGGTCTGTCCTGTATCAAACATGGTTTATCCTTAGCACTTAAAACGGTTTGTACGGCTCAAAGCCCAAAAATTGATTTCTAATTGCCATTGCTTGATTATAATCAGTCGCAGAAAATACAAACAACCGTTTTTCGTTATCAGAAATTGGTTTGCCAAACTTCGTTAAGGTATATTCTGTACTATCTGCGTTTGTGCTTAATTGATAAAACTCAGTTTCGACATAATGATTGGGATTGGCAAGGTCATCAGCAATCATCTTTAAAATCCATTGGTCATTGCCGTAGTCCATCTCTGCCAAAACCATTTCGGGCGTAGTGTCATCCTCTAGCAAAACTTGCATTCGCTGAATTTCATTTTTAACAGCCGTTTGCAAAATCCCATAAAACTTTGACGGTAAATCAAGAATGAGTGTTGGGTTCATTTATCTTCCAAATTTATTTCCCAAACTTACTTATTAAATTTGGCAATCGCTTCCGCCACCACTTGTTTATCATCAAAATCATGGCGTATCCCATTGATTTCTTGATAAGTTTCATGCCCTTTGCCTGCAATCACCACGATATCATTCGGCTTGGCGTGTTGTACTGCCATATTGATAGCGGTTTTGCGGTCAGCCTCAATTTCGGCTTTTTCGTGCTGTTCGCAACTCATGCCCGATTGCATATCATTGAGAATATCATTGGGGTCTTCGGTGCGTGGATTGTCAGCGGTCAAAATTACCTTGTCCGCAAGCTTCAACGCCACTTGAGCCATCAGCGGACGTTTGCCTTTATCACGGTCGCCCCCACAGCCAAACACCGCCCACAAATTGCCCTCACAATGCGGACGTAAGCTAGTTAACACTTGCTCAAGGGCATCAGGCGTGTGTGCATAATCCACGATAAACGCCCCAACCTTTGACGCTACTCTATCCATACGCCCTGTCGCCCCTTTTAGATTCGGCACAGCGACTTGCAACTGTTCAAGCGACACGCCCATAGCAACCGCCCCTGCGATACTGGCAAGCAAATTGGCGACATTAAAACGCCCCAATAGCGGACTTTTTACCGTTAAATCACCTTGTGGCGTAGCAATGGTCAAATCCACACCATTCAAACTTGGGGCAATATTTTTGGCAAAAAAATCCGCTGTATTATCCATCAAACTATACGTCCAAACCGTGACACCCGATTGTTTGGCAGTATTTATCATCAACGCACTAAATTCATCATCCAAATTGATAATAGCATGGGTCAGGCTTAGGAAATAGGCTTTGTCAAATAGGCGAGCTTTGGCATTGGCATAGTCGTCCATGTCGGTATGGTAGTCGAGATGGTCACGGCTGAGATTGCTATAAATAGCGACTTGGATTGGCAACCCTTGTAAACGTTGTTGGTGCAAGCCATGTGAACTGGCTTCGATGGATAATACTTGCACGTTTTGTTTTGCAAAATCATATACCGCATGATGCAGATTAAACACTTCCATCGTGGTATGGGTGGCAGGGGTCAAGACTGGTAAGCCATTGGCATCAATTAAACCATTACCTGCTGTTCCCATGATGGCAGTTTTGTTACCTGCATGGCTCACCAACTGGGCGACAAGCTGACTTACGGTGGTTTTGCCATTCGTGCCTGTAGTGGCGATGATGGTGGGAAGCTTGATGGGGTCAGCCAGTTGCAGACTTTGAGCGATGATATCCCCCAACATATCTCGGATATTGACAATCGTTACAATCGGAAAATTATAGTGATTCGCAATCGCTGATACATCCAGCTCAGATAGCACAAATACCGCCTTGTCTTTGACTTGGTCAAGGTAGCCTTGTAGGGTAGCCATATCGGTTTTGGCGTTGGGATTTTGGCTTTTTAGCAAGATAAAGGCATTGCCATTGGTGACTTTTCGGCTATCAATGGCAAATTGGTCAAATTCAAGATTGGCAACGCTTTGAAGCTTAGTTTGTAGGGTTTGGGATAAGTTGAATTGGTGGAGTTGCATGATTTCCCCTAATTATTTGATATGTCATCATGTTATAAATCATTCACGCTATTTTCATCGGCTGTTTGATTTTCTTTGCCTGTTAAGCCCTTATCAAACGGTACATTATACAAGCGTAAGGTTTCTTTCATCACGTTGCGAAACACTGGGGCGGCAACCAACCCACCGAATTTCTGCACTTGAGGGTCTTCGACCATAATCGCCACCACAAAACGTGGATTGGATGCTGGGGCAATGCCAACAAAGGAGGTGCGGTATTGGTCATCATAATAACCACCTTTGGGATTAGAACGTCTTGCTGTCCCTGTTTTGCCTGCGACTTTATAGCCGTCAATCGCTGCTAATGTTGCTGTACCACCTGCTTCAGTGACGGAAGTCATCATGTCCACAATCGCACGAGCATCTTCTCGCTTAATCACTTGGGTACTGGTGGGTTTTTGATAAGGGATGCTGATATTTTGGGTGTTATTGCTATTTAGGGCATTGTCTTGGGTGCTTTTTGCCAATGTCAATGGGTGCATCACACCGCCTGCTCCCAGTACGCTATAGGCTTGGGCAAGCTGTGCCAACGTCACCTGCAAGCCATAACCATACGATACGGTGGCACGGCGTGCCGTTTCCCTATCTTCTGGTACTGGAATCAGCCCTGATGCTTCGCTTGGGAAATTTAAGTTGGTTTTTTTGCCAAGCCCAAAGGCTTTTTGCCCATCGCTCATCACGCTACCCGGTAATGACAAGGCAATTTTTGCCGAGCCGATATTACTGGATTTTTGCAGTAGGGTACGAAGACTAATAATCCCTAAATTACCGTGGTCACGGATGGTATGCCCTTGTACCACCATGCTCCCTGGACTGGTGTTAATGAGAGAATTGACTGTATACTGTCCAGATTTTAGCCCTGTTGCCACAGTGATGGGCTTCATCACTGACCCTGGTTCAAACACATCAATCAACGCATGATTACGCTGATTTTCATTGGTCATGCTGTTTAAATCATTGGGATTAAACGAGGGCCAGTTAGAAATCGCCATGACTTCCCCCGAATTGACATCGACAATCATCCCTGTCGCCCAACGGGCTTTTTGTAGTCGTCCAACCTGCTCAAGTTGTTGATATAAAATATATTGCAAACGTGAATCAATGGTGAGCTGTAGGTCTTTACCTGCAATTTCAGGTTTGATTTGCTCAATGTCACTAATACTGTTATTTTTGGCATCACGCATCACCAGTATTTCGCCATTTTTACCTGACAAAACATCATTAAATACTCGCTCAATCCCTGCCTGCCCTTGATAATGCCCTGCTTGTTTATCGCTAGTACGTGCCATAAAACCCAATAATTGGGCATTGGGCTGAGGCTGGGGATAAAAACGCTGGTAAAAATGCTCCGCATTAACGCCCACAAAATTGCTATCAATAATCGGCTTGGCAAGCTCTGGCTTGGCATCTTTCATCAGTAAGAAATAATGTGAGCCTGCCCCAGTGGGGAGTACCGCTTGAATGGCTTCTTTGTCGTTCAAATTCACATTATCATTAAGACGTACCGCATTTTGAAACTCCGCCACATCAATGCCTGTGAGGGCAGACAATTTCCCCAAATCCATATTTTGTAGGCGTTTGGTAATGCGTTCGATTTCTTTCTTCACCGCTTCACTGGGCGTAGAGGCTTGTAGTTCTTGTAACCGACCTTTGAGCGAATAATATTCAACAGCGTATTCATGTGGGCTAAACACCAAAGTCACTAAGGGAGCAGAGATAGCAAGCGGAATGTTATTACGGTCAGTGATCATGCCTCGGAATGACGGCTGAACACGTGTCGTGGTGATAAGGGTATTGCCTTTGTCTTGGTAATAATCTTTGTTAATGACTTGAATATAGTACAATCGGACAAAAATTGCCAAAAACCCCAACCCCATCAATAGCCAAATACCTTTAAACCTTAAACTATCCTCCTCAACGCCACCACGTAACGATGCCCCACGTAACGCAGAAGTTCGCCGTTTTGGTGTACTTACTTTTTTGGGCAATACACCAGTATTTTTTGAGCTAGAGGCTTGCTTTGGGCTAGTAGCTTGACGAGTCTTCGCTTTGCTCGATTTATTGGCAGAATTATTCGCAGGCAAGTCGGTATTTGGGGTATCTTTTGGCATAGAGTGGAACTGTTTCTACAAGGTTCTGATAAAGTTATGTGATAATGATTGTTGTTTCAATTAGTTAGGACTTACGCAATTTTAAAATATCGTTTCTTTACAAAGACGCTAGACCCCTGCATACGCAGGGGTGACGAGTAATTTAAATTTGGTCGTCATTCCTGCGAATGCAGGAATCCAGTGTCTTTTGCGTAAGTCCTATTAGTAATAAACCCCTACAATACAATATTTATTAGGCTTGGTATAAGATAAATTTTGTAGGGATATCATTCAACGCCACTGACTTATTGAGCCTTTGCTGTTGCTTGATTTACTGTCTGTGTTGTTGAGTATTGACCTTGATTGGCATGCACAATCATCCGATCTGATAAATCTGGATAAAACATATTCAATTCAGCCACCGCTCGTTGCGTGACCTGAGGCGTGGCACTGAACGTCTGCTGTTCAATCAACATCCGTTGGCGTTCGACCTGTAATTGACGAAATTCTTTTTTGAGTTTTGACATCTCACCATAGCGGTGATGGTAGCTTTGAATTTGCTCCACCACGCTAACGCCTGTCCAAAGAATTGCTATGACCAAAATCCCCATTGCCACAGTATATAAACTCACACCTCGATAATCGCTTTCTAACACCTCAATAATACTCATATTAATGATGTCTGTGCGTGGCACAGGTGGGGTCGGCTTAGACTGAGCATTTGGGGTAGTGATGGCTTGAGGATTGACAGATGACACGTTATTTTCTCTAGCTTGTTAAGGTGAAATGAACCGCTGAACGACTGGCACTGCGTAACCACGCACTTCTGGCTCTTGGGTTGGTTTTGATTTCGGCATCGGAAGGGGCAACACGCTCAGGCTTACTCAATAGTTTAGGGCGAGGGATTGGTATCGGCAAATGCTCATCTTCTGGGTATTGCCCTTTGCTATGTTTTTGCAAAAACTGCTTAATCATACGGTCTTCGAGCGAATGAAAACTAATCACCGCCAATCGCCCACCGCTCGCCAATACCGACAGCGACTGCTCCAAAAAACTTGCCACATCGCCCAATTCATTGTTAATAAAAATTCGCATGGCTTGAAAACTTTGCGTTGCAGGGTGTTTGCCTTTTTGCCAATTCGGATGAGCCTGTTTAATCGTTTCGGCAAGGGCTAAGGTCGAATCATAATTTGGCATTTGCTTAATGGCTTTGGCAATCCGCCGACTATGACGCTCTTCGCCATATTCATACAGCACATCGGCAAGCGTGGTTTCATCGACTTCGGCAAGCCACTCACCCACCGTCTGTCCTCGGCTGGTATCCATTCGCATATCCACCACGCCATCACGCATAAAGCTAAAGCCACGACTACCATCATCGAGTTGTGGTGATGACACGCCCAAATCCGCCATAATGCCATCGACTTGCTCAAGACCCAACGCTTGTAAACTGGCTTGTAGGCTAGCAAAACTTTCATGCACCACAGTCACTCGTGGGTCTTGGCTTGCCAACGCATTGGCGACTGCAATCGCTTGAGGGTCTTTGTCAAACACAATCAAACGGCTGTCATCGCTCAGATACTCAAGCAACAATCGGCTATGTCCACCTCGCCCAAAGGTCGCATCAACAAAAATTCCTGTGGGTCGCTCACCTAAGGCATCAAGGTTTTTGACCCCCAACACACTGGCAACGGTTTCAGTTAATAAAACCGTTTCATGGCTAAAATCACTAACAGCAAGTGGGGCAAGCGTCTTTGGCATAACAAACCGTAAATAAAATCAAATTAAGTATAAATAACCGCTTATTATCGCTTACTGACGTGGTGGGTCAAGTGAAATTTGTCAAATTGGGGATTTTTTGCATCAAAATTTACACATACCCTTGCGGATTATTCGACTGCCATCGCCACGTATCTTCACACATTTGCTCAATATTTTTTTCTGCTTGCCAATCCAATAATGTCTTGGCTTTATCGCTACTGGCATAGCAACTGGCGATATCCCCTGCCCGTCTTGGGGCAACCGTATAAGGCACGGCTTGCTCGGTGGTTTTGATAAAAGCATTGACCAATTCAAGCACGGACGTACCATTGCCTGTGCCAAGATTAATCGCCTCAAAGCCTAGCTTTTGCTTAGTTTGCAAATATTGCAAGGCTTTCACATGACCTTTTGCCAAATCCACCACATGGATATAATCACGCACGCCTGTGCCGTCTACCGTGTCATAATCATCACCAAACACGCTGAGTTGTTTGAGTTTACCCACCGCCACTTGGCTGATATAAGGCATGAGATTATTGGGAATACCGTTGGGATTTTCGCCAATTGTGCCTGTATGATACGCCCCAATCGGATTAAAATAACGTAACGAAACTGCCTGCCAATCGCCATCCGACACCGCCAAATCCGCCAAAATATGTTCAATCATCAGCTTACTTTGACCATACGGATTGGTCGCCGAACGAGGCATATCTTCGGTAATCGGTAGGCTTGCTGGGTCGCCATACACAGTGGCTGAGGATGAAAAAATGATATTTTTCACATTGGCTTGGCTCATGGCATCCAATAAATTTAGTGTGCCAGTGACGTTATTTTGATAATACCATAACGGCTTGGCAACCGATTCGCCCACCGCTTTTAGCCCTGCAAAATGAATCACCGCAAAAAATTCATGTTCAGCAAAGATTTTGGCAAGCAAGTCTTTATCCAAAATATCGCCTTGAATAAGGTCAATTTTTTGCCCAACAATCGCCTCGACTCGCTCAAGGGCGATGGGGCTGGCATTGGATAAATTGTCATACACAATGGGGCTAAACCCTGCTTGGATAAGCTCAATCAGCGTGTGCGAACCGATATAGCCAGCACCGCCTGTGACGAGGATTTTTTTAGTGGTTGTCATTACTTATACCTTCCGTTAATTATCTAATGCTTCTAGTCGCTCAAACGCTTTACCATAGCCCTGTTTGGCAGATTGGCGTAACCATGTTAATGCCACCTCTTGGTTGGCATCCACCCCATTGCCTGTGGCATACATTTGATATAAAAAATACTGGGCTTGTGGGTTACCCAATTCGCTGGCAACCTCATAATAGCCCAATGCCAGCTCATGGTCGATTGGCAAGCTTGAACCCACTGGCGACTGGGGTAAAGTCGTTGCCCCACCTTGATACAACCATCCCAACACCAAATGAGCAGGGCGAAAGGCTTGCTCGGCAGATTGTTTAAGATACTCCACCGCTCTATCAATATTCGGCTCGGATTGGGAAATCCCACATAAATGGGCAACTCCAAGGTTATACTGGGCTTTGGCATGACCTTGTTCGGCAGATTTTCGCCATACGTCCATCGCCCCTGCCAAATCCTGCCCCAACAACGCCACCCCTTGCTCAAACAAGGCTTCGCCATTATCAGCGGTGGGTGTTGGCGTGCTAGAGGATATGTGAGTTAGGGTATTGGACGAGATATTAGCTTGAACATTCAATAAGTCAGTAAATTTGGCTTGTTGTAATACTTGCGTGGCTTGTGGATAGCCTTGTTGCTCGGCTTGTTGATACCAAAAAAGGGCTTGCTGGTCATTGGGTGTCAGTCCGCCCAAGCCTTTTTCGTAGGCAACGGCTAAATTATATTGGGCGGTTGGCTCGCCTTGTTCGGCAGATTGGATAAATAATGCAATGGCTTGTTTAGGGTCGTGTGGCACGCCCTGCCCTTTGAGGTATAACATGGCAAGACGGACTTTGGCAATCGCTAAATTTTGTTGGCTAGCGACTTGATAGCATTGGGCAGATTTGACAAAATCTTGAGCTACCCCCAGCCCTTTTTCAAATAACGTCCCCAAATACACTTGTGCCAAAGGGTGCTGTTGTTTGGCAGACATCAGCCAATAATGGGCAGATTGGTGGTAATTTTGAGCAACGCCCAAGCCTTTGGCATAGCATTGCCCTGTTTGATACTGGGCTTCGGCATCGCCTTGTTCGGCAAGTTCGGCATAACGCAAAAAATCGGCTTGGGCTTGGGTATCAGTCATGGGGATTTCCGTGAATGTTTAATTTATCTCAAAACCCCTATCTTACCACAAATGCCAATTTTTATACCATCATCAAATCGGCTGATACAATACGCCCACCAATAAGATACTAATATCTTTGACATTGGGCGTGATTTGTACGCTGTCAAAGGCAATGCTTTGTGGGTCAAACTGCTGGGCAAGTGCGTCCAATTGGCTTTGTAAATCTTGCTCAAGGGCGGTGTATTCGGCTTGCAGTTGCTGACGTACACCGTCAAGTTCGGCGACACTTTGTTTGGTGGCGTTCATGTCGCCCACCGAGTTCATCGCACGTTTGACATGGGTGATGTTGGTTTGTGACAAGGCTTTTCGCCCCATAAATGCCCCTAGCACCGCAGAGCCAATACTCATGCCTGCATCGAGCCAGCCTTTGTTGGCTTCGGCAGATTCTTTTTCGTATTTTTCGTTGGCAGTTTGGATTTTTTTGTTTAAGGCTTCTTGTTTTTTGGCAACGCTATCACGCAATTTAGCGATGGCAATGTCACGCTGTTCACGCAATGGCACGGCAAGGCGATTGCGGAAACTGGCTTCGGTTTCGCCCACTTCGCTGTATAGCCCAACGCTTTCGACCCACCATAAATTCAGCACTTGTTGTTGGCGAATGGCTTCTTTGGCTTCTTTTTCCCATGCTTTCCAGTTGGCTTTATCAAGGGCTTGAGTCGGCAATTCTTTAAACACCGCAGGTTGATGAGCAGAGGTTTGCAATTGCTCAAAACTAACATCGCTTAACACCGCCCCATGCCAGTCCACGACTAAAGGCGGTTCGCCAAATGGCGTGGTTAAAATTAACTGTTGCTGAGTGTTTGCCCCAGATTTTTTATCGTTAAAAAACACCCTCGCATACGCAAAGGCTTGTGGTTGATAAAAAGTCTGCCCTTCGCTTACGCTATCTTTTGGCAAAAAGTACAGCCCAATATCTTTTGGCAAGGCAGGCGGTTGGTTTGATGAACTTTGCAATGGGTCAGCGGTCACAGCAGGGATTGCCGTACCTATTTGGGCAGGGTTTTGGGCATTCACAAGGCTTAATTTTTGGGCTTTTAGCGTGGCAATCGCATTTTTGCTTAAAGGACCAGAGAGGTAGTTTAGGGTAAAACGAGTGGCAAAAATCACAGGACTGGCTTCGTGGATATTTTTTAACAAAAATTGACGTTTGCCCAGTTGGTCAAACCATGTACCGAGTTCAGCTTTGGTCAAATTATTGCTACCTGCGGACAGCAAGCCGTCCATCACTCGCTCACGGTCTTGGGCGGTTTGCAAGCGTCCGATAAACCAAGTCCCTGCATTGGATAGGGCTTTGTAGTCCAAATCGACAGGGTTTTGCGTAGCAAGCACAATACCCAAGCCAAACGCACGAGCCTGTTTTAGCAAGGTTAATAGCAGAACTTTAGTCGGTGGATTGCCGTTCGGTGGTAGGTAGCCAAACACCTCATCCATATACAAAATCGCTCGCAAGGTCGATGTGCCTTGCTGACGACGCATCCACGCCAATAAATTGGTCAGCAACAGGGTGACAAAAAACAACCGTTCATCGTCCGATAGATGGGCAATATTCATCACACTGGTTTGGGCTTTGCCGTCTGTCCCATAAAACAGCGAGCCACAGTCCAACGGCATCCCTTTTAACCAGTTAGCAAATGAGGGTGACGCAAGCAAGGTGTTCAGCTTCATCGCCAACGCCATGCGGTCTTTGTCGGCAAACACTTGAGCCAACGGCATGATACCCACTTTGTCAAACGGTGGGGTTTGGATTTGGGTAATCAAATCGACTAGGGTCAAGGTTTGGTTATTGTCCCAAGCGGTTTTGAGCAGTTGTGCCAAAAAAACGTGTTCAGGGCTAAAATTATCGCCATTGACCTTGAGCAACATTAGCAATGCCGACACGGTGGCATCAATATATTCGGCATACGCCTCACCCTCGGCTTTCACCGCATCAGGTGGCGGTACAAGGTTGCCAAGCAACGCAATCGACAGACCGTTGTCGCTTCCAGGGGTGTAAATGCTGACAGGATTGGCGTTTTTTAACGCTTGCACACGCTCTAGGGTTTGGTGGGTATTGGCAAGCCCTTGTTGCCAGTCTTTGGCAAGTTGCTCGGCAGTTTGTTTGGCAAAGTCGGCTTCGCTCAAACCAGACTGCCCTGCCAGACTTTTATCAACCCACGGCTCAAAATCGCTTGGGGCAAGGTTTGGAAAGGTCAATGCCAAATTACCCAAATCGCCTTTTGGGTCAATGGCGATAATCGGCACATTGTCGAGTGAGGCTTCTTCGAGTAACGAAATCCCCAAGCCTGTTTTACCAGAGCCTGTCATACCGATGATGACGGCATGGGTGGTCAAGTCCGCCATGTCATAGAGGGTGGGCTGTCCTTGGGTATCTTGCGGATATACGTCCGTGCCAAGGTAAAATTGTCCGATATTGTCTGGGATGTTGTTGGTTAAAGTGGGCATGATGTCGTCCTGATTTTTTAATTAATCTATTTTCAGTTATCTGTGTAAACTGGATTTATTATAAAGAAATTTGCTATTTTAGGATATGACTTATTCAACGCTTTAAGCCTTTGCCAACCTCATTAATTTTTGAATTTTTTGCTCATTCACCAATTATTCAAACCATTTTTTACCCATAATAAAAAACGCTACACTACCCACCATCGCAATCAAACCTACGATTTTTGTCCAATGCACGCTTTGTACAGGCATACCAATTAAACCAAAACTATCAATCAACATTGCCATAGCCAACTGCCCCAAAATAAACAAGAACATCATGTTGGCGACCCCAATTTTGGGGGAAAGAAAAATTGAGGTGAACACAAAAAATGCCCCCATCGCACCGCCTACCCATTTCCAACTATCAGCTAAGGTCATATTGCCAAAGCCTTGGCTAATCACTTGATTATCAATTCTGAGCAACACCAAAACACCCAATACCAATGCCCCCACAAAAAACGAAATAAAACTGGCAAATAATGGCTCTTTGCCAAACATCGTCCCTAGCCGATTATTAATCGAAGCCTGTACTGGTAACACCATGCCCGCCAACAAGCCCAATGCTAAATATAGATAATTCATTATGCCACCTAAAAATATTATGGTTAAAAACGCATGATAGCTTAAATGAGATTGGTCGTCATGGAATCCATCAATTTTTCACAAACTTAAATTTGGCAAAATGCTATTATCATCGCATTGTAATCATCAATTTTGGCGACTATGAAAAATCATTTATCCATCATTGGCTGTTGCCTTGTCTTAACCGCTTGCCAACCGCCAAACCAAAATACCAGCACCGCCAAACCCAATAAACCCTCAGCGATTGACACCGCTGTGACCACACTTGAGCAAACCTTAATACCAAAGCCAAAAGACCACCCCAACTCACCGCCACTGGTCAAATCGGCACGGCAACAAATTGGCGTAACCACTAGCTACGACCCAACCTATCGCAAGCTTAAATTCCCAATGGGGGATGTGGACAAATCCACAGGCGTGTGTACCGATGTGGTGATTCGAGCTTATAGACAACAAGGCAAAGATTTGCAAGCCTTGGTAAATGTGGATATGAAAAAAGCATGGAACGCCTACCCAAAAACATGGGGATTATCCAAGCCTGATAACAATATCGACCATCGGCGTGTGCCAAACTTGGAAGTGTTTTTTAAACGGCATGGCAAAACCTTATCGCTGACCGATAAGGCAAGTTTTAAGGCAGGGGATTTGGTCACATGGCGACTGGATGTCAATGGTAAAAAGCTACCGCATATTGGCATTGTGTCGGACAATACCACGGCAGATGGCACGCCATTGATTATTCATAACATTGGGCGTGGCACGGAAGAAAGTGATATTTTGTATCAATATCCGATTAGTGGGCATTTTCGTTATCCTTAGGATTTACACATGATTAATAAAACAGATAAATAGTAAGTACCGAAACAGAATTATCGTATAAGATTCAATTCTCGTAGCGTGGGTTAGCGAAGCGTAACCCACGGAAAATC
>NZ_JBLYZJ010000008.1:0-151756 GCF_048551375.1 Moraxella sp. TY6
GTACCAACACCTACCCCTACGCCAATACCAACACCTACGCCCACACCAGTACCGACACCTGAGCCTACGCCAGTACCGACACCTGAGCCTACGCCAGTACCGACACCTGAGCCTACGCCAGTACCAACACCTGAGCCTACGCCAGTACCAACACCTGAGCCTACGCCCACACCAGTACCAACACCTACGCCCACACCAGTACCGACACCTGAGCCTACACCAGTACCAACACCTGAACCTACGCCAGTACCGACACCAGTGCCGACACCTACGCCTACGCCAGTACCAACACCTACCCCTACGCCAATACCAACACCTACGCCCACACCAGTACCGACACCTGAGCCTACGCCAGTACCAACACCTGAGCCTACACCAGTACCGACACCTACGCCCACACCAGTACCGACACCTACGCCTACGCCAGTACCGACACCTGAGCCTACGCCAGTACCAACACCTCCCCCTACGCCAGTACCAACACCTACCCCTACGCCAGTGCCAACACCGACTCCTACGCCAGTGCCAACACCGACTCCTACGCCAGTGCCAACACCGACTCCTACGCCTGAAGTAAAAGCAGACTACGTCACACCATTTACCAATGCACAGCTTACCAAACCAACGTATGAGCGTAAAATTAATGCGGATTTGCAAGCCAGTCAGCCAAAACCAACCACAGGCACGCACACAGGCTATAGTACGATGGACTCTTACTATGCCGAAGTAGCACAAGACAAAGGTTTTAGTAAAAACTTAACAGAAAAATTCTATGGTGCAACCGAAGAAGCGTACGCTAAAAGTTTACAAAATTTGAGAAATACCATTGACTCACGTAATATCAGTATTGGTGTGGTGGATAGTGGTATTAATCGCAATAATAAAGGTCTAGTGGGTGCAAATGTCCATGACACCCAACTAAAACTTAATAGCTCTACTTCCGTGGGTGAGTATGCCACGACTTACGCTAGTGGTGACCACGGTTCTCAAATGGCAACCGTTGCAGCAGGTAATGATGGTTATAGCAATGCTAAAATCTATGGTAGTGATACGATTGGTGAAGGTACTAGAAATGGTAACCAATTCTTTGTAACCTCTGAGCTTAACAAACGCTATGGTGTTAAAATCTTTAATAACTCTTGGGGGTCAGATAACACTGACCAGTGGATTCGAGATGCCAAAAATTTAACCTATAATAAAGACACAGGTGCAGTCAAAGGAAACTCTAACATTATCAGCATTGCTGAACAAAACCTGCCTTATATCCACGATTTGATTCTAAATCGTGATGTCTTGATGCTAAAAGCAACAGGTAACGAGGGAAAAGACGATGCGTATGATGAAAACTTAGCCCCATTAATAAATGATAAGTTCAAACAAGGCTTTATTACCGTATCATCACCTCGAGAAGACTTTGATAAAGCCAACTATTGTGGACGTACAGCTGAGTGGTGTATCTCAGCCACTTCGACCACCAAAAATTTCAAAAACAATGGTGAATTAAGCGACTACCAAGGTACATCACCTGCGACTGCCCGTGTTACAGGTACAGCCGCACTGATTAAAGCCGCTTACCCTTGGATGAAAAATAAAAACTTAACAGAAACCCTGTTAGGAACAGCCAAAGATTTTGATGACATCATAAAAGCTTCGCCAACTTATCAAGGTGTCAGAAGAGTCAGTAATTTACCCTATAATTATCGAGATAATTACTTAACAGGCAGAGATCAAAACACAGGACAAACTTATTATCTTATTCCCGATGCGAATATGTCCTTTAAACCCCGTACTCCTGCCAAAGTTGGTGTCAATGGCAACATCAATGGTAAAAATATCACTTGGGA
Source organism: Moraxella sp. TY6 (assembly GCF_048551375.1). Lineage (NCBI taxonomy): Bacteria > Pseudomonadati > Pseudomonadota > Gammaproteobacteria > Moraxellales > Moraxellaceae > Moraxella > Moraxella sp. TY6. The sequence goes on from NZ_JBLYZJ010000008.1 coordinate 1,845, forward strand.
AAATGGCTGGGGCTTACTTGACCCAGAAACTGCCACCAAAGGCTACGGTGGTTTCTACTGGGATGACGTTGTTTTAGATACGGCAGGCACAAAAGAATCTGTATTCTACAATGACCTTAAAGGTGACAAAGGTTTTACCAAAAAAGGCGATGGTAAACTGGTCTTTATGGGCAATAACAGCTACAAAGGCGACAGCGTTATCGAAGGCGGTGTGCTCGAAGTCAATGGCAACAATGGCAACTCAGCCATGTTTATCACGGGTGGTGAACTCACAGGCTTTGGTAAAGTTAAAAGCGTCAACCAAACCAAAGGCTGGCTCAATAACGAAGGTAACCTTGCCATTGATGGGGATTATACGGTCAATGCCACTGACAAAGAAAACACAGGCTTTAAAGCCAAATTTGGCAACCTAACTACCGTCAACGGCATAGCAAGCTTGGGTGGCAAGCTTGCCCTAACAGGTGAAACCAAAGACGGTCTTATCACCGAAAAAGGCAATCGTATCACCGTATTACGAGCCAATGGTGGTATTACCAAACAATTTGATAGCCATGCCTCTATCAACCCCTTATTTGAGTTAACTAAAGTGGAATATACCCCACAAGTTAATGAGCAAGGTGAGCCACTAAATGCCAGTGACACCACCAATAAAGACGTACAAATCACTGCAAAACGTCTAAAAGCCAGCAATGTGGTTAGTAGTGTTGATAAACTAGCACCAAGCACCCAAGAAGTTGCTCAAAACCTTGACAAAGCCTTAAGTGAACTTGATGCCAAACAAGAAACTCGCACCTTAACCGACAGTGAAAAACAATTTGCCAATAATGTCATTGAGCATTTTGCAGGTAGTATTGATACTGATGCCACCCTCAAAGCAATGGCAACGAATAGTAATGCTAGCCCAGTGTTATCAGCCAAAGCCACCAATCAGCAAATTTATCAACTTGACCCAACAATTTATAGTAATAGTGCCGTCAATGCTGTCGAAGAAAGCTTTGAGCAAACCAATGACTTTAGCCAGCGTTTAGTTAAAAATGACCGTTTTTGGGCAGATACCCATCGCCAAGACTATGACCTAAAAGTTGGTGAAGCCTCAAGCAACCGTACCACCAATAACCAAACCATTGGTACAGGTCTGGCAATCAGTGACAGTATCAATTTGGCGATTCAAGCAGATATTGCTCAATTAAAAAATGACGAAGATGTGTATGGCATTCACAATACCAGTGATACCGACATGACTGCCATTACCGTGGGTATCAATAAAAACTTGAATCAAGATAGTTATCTCTTAGGTTGGGCAAAAGGAGCAACCCTTGAAACCAAAACCACACGTAGTAATACCAATAGTCACCAAGTTAGCCAAGATGGCAACTTATATGGGGCAGGTATCCAAGTAGGCAGTAATTATCAACTCAATGACCGCTTCAGCGTCAATCCGTATGCCTTGACCAGCTATCATCAATATAAAGCAGATAATATGGTCAATGATGGTGTCAACCAAATTAATGACCTTAATGTCAAACAATGGCAAATGGGTGTGGGGATGAATGCCAATTACCAAGTCAACCCTGCTTGGAAAGTCTATGGCGGACTGCAGTTCACTGAAGCTGTGGATAGAGATGCCAAACTCAATACCAACTATGTGGGTACGGAATCAGCCTTGCAATTCAAAGGCTGGGATACTGGTAAAGACAAACTCAAAGCAACAGTTGGTACATCTTACCAAATCAGTGACCGTAGTAGTGTGGGTGTAAGCTATGATTATATGGGTAGTGAGCATTCAGATAGCCAACGTGTGAACCTTGGCTTTACCAGTAAATTCTGATAAACCATCCGAAGTTGTTTAATAAAAAGGGATAATATAGATTGTCCCTTTTTTAACAATTTATATTTTTAACCATTCATTTTTGGCAATCTTTTTAACAAGATAAATAGCCAATAGTTAATCAACGCCAATAACCCAAAATCCACCAACCACACTGCCATTAAGCCCCACACTTGGCTAAAGCCGTGTTTCAAGGCGACCATGCCACTACCGCCTAGATAAATAAAAGTTATCATGCTAATCAACAGCAAGGCATAAGGGCTTTTACCTTTAACAATAAATGGCGTGGCAATAAAGGCAGGGATTAACCATAGCCCTTGCCATGCGATACCACCCACGATAGCAGGTTTGGTCGTAGTTAAAGCATAGGTCAAGATTACCACGAATAATAGGCGAAATATCAGCCACGCCCACCACACTATCTTTAGGCGTTGGTGAATGGGATACACAGGTTTTGGGGCAGAATTATTGGATTTTCTCATTATTGCAAGCCCATCAATGCGTGAGCGACTTTAGCAAGGCGTTGCCCTTGGGCTTTTGCCAAAGTTTTTTCATCAGCTGTCATCTCTTTATCATGGCTTGCCCCACTGACATGACTTGCCCCATACGGTGTGCCACCGCTTGTGGTGTGGTTAAGTACCGATTCGCTATACGGAATCCCCACGATGACCATGCCATGATGTAACAGCGGTGTCATCATACTGGTGAGCGTGGTTTCTTGTCCGCCGTGCATCGTGCCTGTACTGGTAAACACGCAAGCAGGTTTATTTTGCAAATTGCCTGCCAACCATAGCGTCACCGTATTGTCCCAAAAATACTTCATCGAAGCCGACATATTGCCAAAATGCGTTGCCGAACCCACCGCTAGCCCAACACAGTTTTTTAAATCATCCATCGTGGCGTACAAATCACCCTCATCTGGAATCGTAGGGGTAGTCTGCTCCGCCACGCTACTGACTTTCGGTACGGTGCGAATGCGAGCAGTAATATTCGTGCCACTTTCCTCAATGCCTTGAGCGATTTGGTAGGCAAGTTCTTTGGTCGAGCCGTTTTGGCTATAATATAAAACAAGGATATAAGGGGCGACTGACGTTGACATAATTGGTGTTCCATTTTTGGGGGATTTTTATATTAAACAATAGTTAAAACTAACAAAATTCCATCACAATTAACGCTAAATGAATAATTTAAATTGGCGAATATGATACCATACTTGCATTTAGCCATCGGCATTTTTTAAATCTCCCCCAACCCCCTCTTTACGAAAGAGGGGGCTTAAAATTAGAAGATTTACCCCACTACATTTTAACGGATTATCACAGTCGAATTATGAACGAATTACTTGCAAAATTAAAGAAACTGCCATTTCTACAATATAAATGGGTGCAATTTTTGGTGTATTTGGTCAAAAATTTTATTGATGATAACTGCACCCAAAAAGCCTCTGCCCTAACTTATACCACGCTGTTATCTATCGTGCCGATTTTAACTTTGGTGGTGGTGATTTTATCGTCCGTGCCAGAGCTTGCCAAGTTTAAAGAGCAAATCCAAGCATTGATTTTTAGTAATTTACTGCCCTCGACAGGCAGTCAAGTCAGCAAATACATCAATCAATTTGCCAGTAATTCATCCAATTTGACCTTGATTGGTGTGGGGATTTTGTTTTTTACCACTATCAGCACTTTGGTGACGATTGAAACCGCCTTTAATCAAATTTGGCGAGTGGATAAAAAAGAAAGTAGTTGGCTCAATTTACTTCGCTATTGGGCGATTATTACCCTTGCTCCTTTGATGCTTGGCACGGCATTTATTATCTCAAGCACCGTGCAAAGTTTGAGTTTTTTAAACCAAAAAATTGGTGGTTACGGGATTGATTGGGCGATTTGGGTGCAGATTGCATCCATCGGTGTGATGATGATGGGCTTAGTGGCGATGTATTGGTTTATTCCTCGTTGCCAAGTGCGGTTCAAACACGCCTTGATTGCAGGGGTAACAGTCGGCATTATTTTTGAGCTACTCAAGCTGTCATTTGGCTTAATTGTGGATAATTTCACCAGTTATAAAGCCGTGTATGGGGCGTTTGCGATTTTGCCGTTGTTTTTATTGTGGGTATATATTTCGTGGAATGTGATTTTATTGGGTGTACAAATCAGCTATTGTTTGACCATTTTTGAAACCAAAGAAGTCCATCCTCGCCATGCGTTGTTCAGCTTGATGGATATGCTCAACGTCATGTACCGTGAGCATAAAAAAGGCAATGCCGTGACCGAGGCTGGCTTGCGTGATGTATTGGGTCGGCAAGAAATGCCAAATTGGTACACTTATATCAGCTTTTTACAAGACAATAATTTGATTGCCACCAGTGAAAAAGATGAATATGTACTAAAACGCTCACTGAATGACTATAGTTTTTGGGATTTTTATAAAAACTTGCCCTACCCGTTACCGCATGAAAAAGACCTGCGAAAACTCAAAAATCACGCCCCTTGGACAGCCGATTGGATTACCACCTTAGCCAATGGCGAAGCGATGTTAAAGCATAATTTTGATATACCAATGTCAAATATCTTTGACCAAATCGCCCCACGCCAAACCCCAAATCCGCAAGATATCGAGCCGAATACAGGCAAAATCGGCAAAGGCAATCAGCTTGCCAGTAGCCGTGAAAAGTCAGGCTTATCTGGTGGTCAAGTCAGCGATGTGGTGAATGAAGATAAACGCATCAAAGAAACCGATGTCGAACAAGCCACTGGCTTTGATGGAACGCTAGATTTTAAAGGGCATGGCGGTAATGCTCAACCGATGGCTGGCAGTGATTTTAACCAAATCGGTAGTCATAACCATCAGCAAAATCAGCTTCAAAATAATCAGCAAAACCTTAATCAAAACAATAGGCAAAACAGCGGTCAAACCATCCATGCCTACCACCGTAGCAATCTTGGTAAACTAACGGCTACTGGCGTTGATATTGATGACAGCTTGAATAATGATAGCTTTGATAATGAATTGAAAAATGAGCATTTGGTGCAAGTGAAAAATGCTAATTTTGATAAAGTAGAACATGGTGATAATACAGGGACAATGGCAAAAATCCGCCAAATCGTCCCTGAAGCGGTGTTAAACAGTCGATTTAATCCGTTTAACATTATTAAAAATAAAATCAATCATCGTCTTGGAAATAAAGACCCTAGAATTATCACCGATAAAGATAAAACTTAGGCTAAATATAGTGGTTTAAAGTAAAAATAACACCGTTTGGTTGGGGCGTAATGCTTACGCCCTGTTTGAAATTTTAGACATTGGGCTTATGCCTTGCGAAACAGTGTTTCTCACCTACAATACGATATTTATTGGGATTGGGATTGGTATTAAACCAACTGTTTTTGCTTCATATTACGATACACAATAAACACGATGATGACATTCAGTACAAACAGTATCAAATGCACCCAGTCAAACGGCTTGGCAATGAGGTAATACAATTCCAACGGCAAAAACAACCCATAGCCTAAGACGCTCAACCAATAAGCCCAAATCTTATCTCGATATAAGCCATACGCCTCCACAAACCGCAATGACGCATAGCCTAACACCATCGCCAACATCGCCACCCAGTCTTGGTTGGCACGATTGGCAAGGGCATTGAGCGTGTCGATTTGGGTCGCCAAAAAACTCCCCATCACCTCATGCAAAAAATGGGTAAAGCGTCCAATCAACTGGGGTAATTGCTCATGCCAAACCGCTACCATCAAGGCAAACAATAAGGCAAAGCCTCCCTTTACCACCTCATAGATGGCAACCATCACGATGGATTGATTGGCGTGTGACGTGTGCGAAGCTTTAGTCAAAGAACACCTTTTCTACTTTACCCATCAATTCACTGTTGATAAATGGCGTATTTTTACCTTGAGAACCCATGTTTTCTTTAGTTACCGTCCAAGAAACTTTAGGATTTACCAATACCGCACCGCCTTTTTCGGCATAAAAATCGCCCATTTCACCATTCGATAAACCTGCGATTTTGGCAGGGTTTAGGCAGATTTTTTCGACCAGTTGTTCAGCGGTCAATACGCCATCTTTTACCAACTGGCACGCCAGCCCCATAAAGGTATCGAAGTTGCTAATGCCCGCTTTACACTCGGCAAAGGGGGCTTGTTTGGCGGTTTTGGCAAGTGGTTCGTGGTGGCTACAAATCGCATCAATCGTGCCATCCGCCAAGCCCTCGAGCAAGGCTTTTTTATCGGTATTGGAGCGTAATGGCGGTAGCACATACGCCAACGAATTAAAGCCAATCAAGGCATCATCTGTCAAATGCAACTGGTGCATGGCGACATCGCAGGTCACAGGCAAGCCCTTTTGCTTTGCCCATCGCATCAGGTCAATCGAGGATTTGGTGGTAAGTTGGCTAAAGTGGGCGGATACGCCTGTTTCTTCGACAATCAGCAGTTGCTTAGATAAAGCGACCGTTTCGGCAATCCACGGAATCCCTGCCAAACCATGATACGAGGCGATATAGCCGTCATGGGCTACGCCATTTTTGGATAAGCTTGGCTCGTCTGGGTAAAAAAACACTTTAATATCAAAGGTCGAGGCGTAATCAAGGGCTTGAAGCAGTACATCATCATTGGCAAATGGCTTGCGAGCATTACTCACGCCAATCGCACCACCTTGTTTTAGCCCTGCCATATTGGCGGGCATTTCACCTTTTAAGCCTGCGGTCATTGCCCCCAAAATTTGTAGGTGAATCCCTGCGTCATGGTAGGCACGTTCTTTTAAGCCTTTGAATAATGAACCGTTCTCTAACACAGGGTCGGTATCGGGTGGCATGACAACGTGCAAAAAGCCGTTTTGGTAGGCACTACTGCCTTCGGATTTGAGTGTGCCGTGGGATTGATGCCCCGGTTCACGCAGTCTAGCACATAAATCGACAAGGGGCGGTAATAGCCATTTGTCATTGGTGTCAATGTCGTCTAATTGGGTGAGGTCAAATTGCCAGTTGGGGGGGAGTAAATTTTTCATGGGTTGCCTTTTGATTTTCATTGATTTTTTAAATAGATTTTTCGTGTAGGTTGGGTAGAGCAAAGCGATACCCAACTATTTTACATTTTGAGTCCAACAGTTAGGGAGCATTTTCTACCCAACTTACGATATCATTTTGTTATAACATCACCTGCCCAATCGAGGTCAAGCACACCATTTCTAACATATTGATGAAACGAGGAATATTGCCAATCTTTGACTTGTTTCACCAAACCATGTTTAACAGGATTAATATGCACATAATTTACATGATGAAAATAATCAGCGTCATTTTTTATTTGGTGTTCCCAAAATCTTCTTTGCCAACCCCCTCGTTCATTTTTGGATTGTCGTGATACAATAATAGCCAAAAATTAAAATAGAATGTTGGGTATCGCTTTGCTCTACCCAACCTACAACCGTTATTTATCGGGTTTGAAATTATTTTTAATTCTCTCTCGCTTGTCTTTGCCCCTGCATTGCCAACGCCATCACCGCCATCCGCACGGCAATGCCATTATTTACCTGTTTTAAAATCACCGATTGCTCACCATCCGCCACACTGGAGGCGATTTCCACGCCACGATTCATCGGGCCAGGGTGCATCACAAGTGCATCCGATTTTGCCAATGCCAATCGCTCTGGGGTAATGCCATAGGCTTTGAAATATTCACTAGTTGACGGCAATAACGGCGAGCCAATTCGCTCATTTTGAATACGTAATCCGATAATCACATCGCAGTCTTTGACACCCTCATCAATATCGTTATATACGCTCACGCCATAGCGTTCGATACCTTTGGGTAGTAAGGTCTTGGGTGCGATGACACGGATATCCTTGACCCCAAGCGTCTGCAATGCCGAAATATCTGAGCGAGCAACTCGGCTATGCTTAATATCGCCAATAATCGCCACGCTTAAATCTTCAAATGGACGAGGACATTCACGGTAAATGGTCAGCATATCGAGCATGGCTTGGGTGGGGTGAGCGTGCCAGCCGTCACCGCCATTGATAATAGCGATATTGGGCGTGACTTCGGTCGCCATAAAGTGAGCCGCCCCACTCGCTGAGTGACGTACCACGAAGATATCAGCGGTCATGGCTTCAAGATTCCAAAGCGTATCACGGAGGCTTTCGCCTTTTGAGGTACTTGATTTGGCGATATCAAGGCTGACGACATTCGCTCCAAGACGTTTGGCAGCGACTTCAAAGGTGGTGCGGGTGCGAGTGGAATTTTCAAAGAACAGATTCATCACGGTACAGCCGTCAAGCTCATTACTGTTGCGGATTCGGCTTGGTTGTCCGTCTGGGGTGTTTTCGATATAGCCGTTGGCTTTTTCGATAATTGCCATGAGTTGGGCTTTGGTTAGCCCCTCGACACCGATAAAATGGCGAATACCGTCATTGGCTTTTTCGGGTTTTGCCATGGCTTGGTCGAGTTTGGTTTTGAGTTGGTCGTTGCTGAGGGTTTGGGTGGTGAGGATGTTCATGTTTTTACGCCTAAAAAAACAAATTAAGCTATTTTACCCCAAAATTCCGTTTTTTCACATTAAAAAAAGCACGCTCAACAAGCCCCCCAAAACGTGCTACAATCGCCTAAAATATTGACAGCTAACAGCAAGAACAGGACGAATGCCATGCAAATCAACCTAACCACCCTCACCGACTACCTCAACCACCAATGCCCTAACAAAGCCGTTGCCAGCACCATCAACACGGTTGCTAAAGTCGGTATCGAAATCAGCGAACTGCTCCGCCGTGGGGCATTAGCCGACATCCTAGGCGAGGCAGGCAACGAAAACGTACAGGGCGAAGAACAAAAAAAATTAGACGTGATTGCCAATGACCTCTTACTTGACCGTCTTAGCCAAAACCCTGTATGTGCAGGGGTCGCCAGTGAGGAACTAGACAACTCAACCCCAGCCAATAAAGACGGTGAAGTGTTGGTATTATTCGACCCACTAGACGGCTCATCAAATATCGACATTAATATGGCAGTGGGAACGATTTTCTCGATTTTGCCTTACCAAAATCAAGGTCAAACCGCCACTGACAGCGACTTTTTGCAAAAAGGCACTCAGCAACTGGGGGCAGGTTATGTCATTTATGGCACATCGACCATGCTCGCCTTGACCATTGGTAATGGCGTGGTAATGTTTAGTTATGACCCAAGTATTCATCAGTTTATCTTAATTAAAGACGGCGTTACCATCTCACCAGATACCAAAGAGTATGCGATTAATGCCTCAAATTATCGCTACTGGCTACCACCGATGCAACGCTATATTGATGAGTTTATCGCTGGGACAAATGGCGTGCGTGGCAAGGATTTTAATATGCGTTGGGTGGCGGCGATGGTGGGTGATGTACATCGAATTTTGGTGCGTGGTGGCGTGTTTAGCTATCCGTTTGACACCAAGCATCCTGACAAGGCGGGCAAACTTCGCTTGATGTACGAAGCCAATCCGATGAGTTTGTTGATTGAGCAAGCAGGTGGGGCGAGTACCGATGCGGTGAATCGTATTTTGGAGATTGAACCGACCAATATTCATCAGCGTGTGCCAGTGGTGTTGGGGGCGAAAAATGAAGTGGATTATGTCAAAAAATTGCATGAAGAAATGTTGTAATTAATGGAAACTCCCATAAAAAAGCCCAATCTATTAAGAATGGGCTTTTTAACTTTTATTAACCAATTACCAATTACCACGGCGATGGTTTGTTACCCAACGGTGCATACCTAAAACATTCAAGGTTTTCATGTTATTGAAGTTCGTCCAACTTTGTACTTCTGGACTAAATTTGACGTTACGATATAGTTGGTCCCAACTCATGCCTTGGCGAGTTAAATCCGTCACTTGTTGATGCAAATCGACCATATAACGGCGTAATGCCACTTGTTGCTCACGATTTGACAAACCATAATGTCCCACGTCAATTACATCCACATCTTGAGCAATAACCCAATCCAAAGTTTCAATCCAACCATCATAATAAAAATCTAAAAAATCATTGTATGGCATGGTTTTATTTTGACAAACATCGGTACATTGCAATGCTTTTTGGCGAGGGAATAATACCATCGTCATGCTATTTGAGTGGCTTGGTTCAACACGGTGTAACTGAACGACTTCATCACCAAGTTTAATTGTCATGTCTTTATCAAAAATCTTGTCAGGCAAGGCATATGGTAGTTTTTCACCAATAATTGGCTCAACGGCACGTTGATTGGCGACCACAATCGCTCCATGTTTTTGCCAAATTTCCGCCCCTGCAATATGGTCAGCGTGAGCATGGGTCAATACCACATACTTAATTGGTACATTAAAGCGTTTTTTGATTTCTGCCTCTAGCCAAGGGGCTGAACAAGTCGCTCCAGAATCGACCACTAATGCCCCTTCTTTGGTAATCATCACAAGACCGCTATGCGTAGCCAAGCCTTTGCCATTGGTATGGCGATACAGGTTATCTTTGATAAGTGTCAAAGTCGGTTGAGCTTCAGGCTCATCACACATATGTGCGGTAAAATCAGGCAAGGTTTCACGGTTGGCATATTTGGTGCGGTCAAACGCCGTGCCATCATCCCATGCACCGTGTGCCATTGAAAGTGACATCAATGTTCCCAACGCTAATCCAAATTTTAGCGAGGCTTTTTTAACATCTGCTTTTAGAGTCATACATTTTATCCTTATGAAATAAATAGTAAGTTGGTGTTACAAAACAATGGTAAAGTAGTTATAACGTTGTAATAATAACATAAAGGTTTTACTCATAAATATTAAAAAATGTGTAAAATATTTGTTTATTTTTAAATTTAATTAAAAAAATTGCTACACTTGACTAATTATAAGTAAAAATTTTTTATCATTGAGGCTTTTAGACTAAGCTTAGGATTAAAATCATTGATAATACAGAAATCGAATGGCAAAATGACATTAAATATCTTTACCCTTTAGTAATAACTTTTCCCCCATTAGAAAACCCATTAGCATAGAAGAAAACAATGACCTTATACAGCCCCACCATCACCTCAAAAGATAATCCCACCATTAAGACCGCCCACGCCCTACTCACCCAAGCACGGCAACGCAAAAAACTCGGACAAACCGTTCTTGAAGGTACGCACCTAATCGAAGCCTACCTGAACGCCAACCTCACCCCAAATACCATCATCATCAGCGAGGGTGGCTGGCAAAATAGAGAAATTAACATCCTACTCACTCGCCTTAAAAACGTCAAAACCGTAACCATTAGCGATAGTCTATACAAAGAAATCCGCAGTCTAGGCGAAGGGCTATCCATCATGGCAATCATTGACATTCCCTCACCTGCCTTGCCAAACGCCATCACCAGTGATTGCCTTATTATCAATGGCGTACAGGACAATGGCAATCTCGGCACGCTGTTACGCACCGCTTCTGCCGTTGGGGTGAAGACGATAATTTGTACCGCAGATAGCCACACAGCGACTGCTTCGGCTTGGTCGCCTAAGACCTTACGAGCAGGAATGGGGGCGAATTTTGGCGTGACGATTTATGAGGGTGTGACAGTTGAGCAAGTGCTTGAGGTAGTGAAAGTGCCACTATTTGCCACCAGTAGCCATACCGATACGCTGATTTATCAAACGGATTTAACACAGCCATTGGCGTTAATCATGGGGCATGAGGGACAAGGCGTGGATGATAGCCTAATGAGCCAAGCCATCCCTATCGCCCTACCCCAACCCAATGGGCAAGAAAGCCTAAATGTGGCGATTGCAGGGGCGTTGTGTATGTATGAAGTGTTACGGCAACGACACTACGTATAGAAAATGGCATAAAATGAATCGTAGAAAATTATTACTCGCAGGTCTAACGCTACCGTTGTTAATATCCTGTAGCAAACCTAAAAACGCCAAAATCCCAAGCGGAAGCAAAGTGATTGCGTTAGGTGATTCGCTCACCTTTGGCTATGGGGCAACGCCTGAAACCGCCTACCCTACTGTGTTGGCAAACAAAACGGGTTGGGAAGTCATCAATGAAGGGGTAAGTGGCGATACTTCTGAGGGCGTGTTAAAACGCCTTGATAAGGTAATTGAGGTAAATCCCAAATTGTTACTACTCGGCATTGGTGGCAATGATGTACTCCAACGAGTCGCACCCACCACAACAACTAGCAACATCAACCAAATTATTGATAAACTCAAATCCGCCAATATTCCGATGGTGTTAATCGCTGAACCGTACTTTAGCACCAGTGCATTGTTGGGCGTGGCAAGTGACAATCCGATTTATGAGCAGATTGCCAAAGATAAAGACGTTATTTTATTTGCCAAAGGGGATGGCGGTTGGTCAAAGATTTTATCCGATGAAAAGCTAAAATCCGACCAAATCCACGCCAACGCTGAGGGTTATGCCAAATTTGCTGAGAATTTATATGCGTTCTTAAAAGAACTAGGGTTTGTTTGATAAAACTCTTGCTAGACCTATTTTTTGACACAACATATCGTGGGTTACGCTGTGCTAACCCACGCTACTTAGGCGGTTAGAAAACGGTTTAATCTTTCTTTTTATCGTCACTGTCGCCTGGAATGATGGCTTTACCAACGGCGATTGTGCCTTTCGCCAACGCTTTGGTGGTTTTGTAGGCGACTTTGACAGGCACGGTGACGATTTTATGAACACAGCCTTGTAAGATAAAAGCGGTGGTAATAATAAGGGCTAAAGTGGTAAGTTTTTTCATTGATTAGCTCCGATAATCCGCATTAATTTTGACATATTCATACGACAAGTCACAGGTATAGACGGTGTCACTCGCCTGCCCTTGCCCAAGCTCAATATGAATGGTAATCTCAGGACGCTTCATCACCTCTGCCCCACGCTCTTCGGTGTAGCCATCCGCCAATCCGCCACGCTCACAAATCCGCACGTCATCAAGCGATACATTAACTTGGCTTTGGTCAAGCTCAATCCCTGCATAGCCCACCGAAGCCAAGATTCTGCCCCAGTTAGGGTCACTGGCAAAAAATGCCGTCTTCACCAATGGCGAATGAGCCACCGCATAGGCGATTTTGGCACAGTCGTCCGAGGTTTTGCCCCCAGTCACTTTGACGGTGATAAACTTGGTCGCCCCCTCACCATCACGCACAATCAACTGGGCGATACGCACCATCACTTTTTCAATGGCTTGATAAATAGCGGTATAGTGCGGATGATTTTCGCTATCTATCACTTCGCTACTAGCTTGACCTGTGGCGATAAGCGTACAGCAATCGTTGGTCGAGGTGTCACCATCAATAGTAATGCGATTAAAGGATTTATTGACCGTTTTAAGCAAAATATCCTGCAACACGGCTTTATCAATATTGGCATCAGTCGCCACAAAACCCAACATAGTCGCCATATTTGGGCGAATCATGCCTGCCCCTTTACTGATACCTGTCACCGTGTAAGTTACACCATCAATGTTAACTTGCTCGCTATGACCTTTTGGCGTGGTGTCGGTGGTCATAATGCTATGGGCGGAATTTAACCAATTATCTTCGCTTAAATTTGCCAACGCATTGTCTAACCCTGCGATAATCCGCTCACTTGGCAAGGCTTCACCAATCACGCCTGTCGAGTATGGCAACACAGATTCAACGTTTACCCCTGTTTTTTCGGCTAACGCTTGACACGTGGCGAAGGCTCGGTCTTTGCCATCTTGCCCTGTAGCGGCATTGGCGTTGCCTGTGTTGATGAGTAAATAGCGTGGGCTTTCGGCTTGGATAAATTCACGCACCAACTGCACAGGGGCAGCACAAAATTGGTTTTGGGTGGTGACGATGGCGGTATTGGCGTTTTCGCAGATTTCAAAGACGGTTAAATCTTTACGGTTTGGGTAGCGGACATGGGCTTCGGTGATACCGATTTTGATGCCTTTAATGGGTAACAATGGGACGAGGGTGACATTTCCGACTGGCATAGCGAACTCCTTGTTAACAGATTTTTGCAAGTTTACGCCTTTTTACCCCCCTAATACAAGGTCGATTTTGACAAAATCCTGCTTTGATTGGCACTCAACGATGAGATTTTAGCGTTGCCCTTAGCCAATCATAAAGCCAATAAAAGACAAACCCATACGCCAAAATCAGCACGGTTAGCCCAATATCCATCAGCAATGCTTGCCAAAACCCAATCTGCAACACCCACATCATCAAAGGCAAGGTAAACAGCAATAGCCCACCCTCAAAACCCACAATATGCCCCACTCGAAGCCATACCGAACGAGTCAATTTATCCCCTGTAAAAATCCTATCAAAGCCAAGGTTATAAATAAATGTCCATACCATCGCCACCAACGAAATCACAATCAGCATTGCCAACACTTTGCCAGTTGGTGCGACCACTGTATCGCTGTGATGGCTAAAAATTCGCACAAAAAAAGCCGAGAGTATCACGGCGATACTTTCAAACAACACGGCTTGAAAAATACGCTCTTTGATACCCATCGGCTGAATGGGTTTAGCAGTCGTGAACTTGGTATCTGTTAAATTAGCATCTAAATTAGCATCTAAATTGGCATCTGACAGTTTAGGCAACAAAATCCTCACCCAAATATACTTTTCGTACTTGCTCATGCTCAAGAATATGGCTTGGTGTGCCTTCGGCAATAATCGCCCCCTCTGACACAATGTAGGCTTTTTCACAAATTGCCAAAGTTTCTCGGACGTTATGGTCGGTAATCAATACGCCAATGCCTCGCTGTTTTAGCTTGGTAATGACGTCTTTAATATCGCCCACCGAAATGGGGTCAACCCCTGCAAATGGCTCATCAAGTAAAATAAATTTGGGATTCGATGCCAAACAACGGGCGATTTCACAACGCCTGCGTTCACCGCCTGACACGCTCATCCCCAACGAATGACGCACATGACCCAAGTTAAAATCCAATAATAATTGCTCTAATGCCTGTTGTTGTGCGGATTTATTCAGGTCAGCACGAGTTTGTAAAATGGCAAGGATATTTTGCTCGACTGTCAATTTACGAAAAATCGAGGCTTCTTGTGGTAGGTAGCCGATACCGACTTTGGCACGCTCGTGCATGGCAAGGGGCGAAATATCACGGCTTCCCAAATGAATTTGCCCTTTATCCATATTGACCAATCCCACCACCATATAAAAACTGGTGGTCTTGCCTGCCCCATTCGGTCCTAAAATACCGACCACTTGCCCTTGCTCAACGGAGAAAGACACGTCTTTGACCACCCAACGTTTACCATAACGTTTGGCGAGGTGTTGCATGACAAGATGTTCTGGGGCAGACATGAATGCTCCTTTATTAGTTATTAATTACGAATGCCAATACGGTTGCTACTTTGCGGTGGGAAGACCAATTCGACACGTTGGCTATTGCCTGCGGTGGCTTCGACATCGCCCATTTTTAGGCTATAACGAATGACATTGCCCGAAAAACTGCCCCCATTTTGGGTCAAACGGGCATTACCTGTGAGGGTCACAATGCCTGTTTTGACATTATAATCAATGCGATTGGCTTGACCTTTAGCAAGCCCTTTTTCTTGGGTCACGATTTGCTGAATAGTAGCAGGTCGCCCTGTGGCAACAGCACTGGCGATATCACGGCTGGGCGTGAGGTTGACGGTTAAATTATCCGCCGCCATTTTTAGCGTGCCTTGGGTGATGGTGACATTACCAGAATAAGTCGTCACGCCTGTGCTTTCGCTATAAGTGGCTTTATCGGCAAGCAGTCGGATGGATTGGTTTGCGTCTGATGGTAAGGCGTTGGCTAGCTCACTGGTGGTCGCTAATCCCAACAAGGCAACACTCACCACACCCACACGGCGAAGTGTGGCACGATTGAGCAAATGCGTGTTAAAAGAACCATTGCCTAAAAAAGATGCTTGTAAAGTGTTTTGTAAAAAAGAAATCTTCATCCATATTCCTTAATTGCTACAAGTGGGCATAAACGTCATACTCACTCGGTTAAATTGATAATCCCCAGTTGCCATATTGGCGGTTAATTGTTGGGATTCAAAGCTATTTTGCCCTTGCACCACGCTGACAGGCTGGTCACTGGTCACCATGTTAGTGGATAAATTACCGATAAAATCTTGCCCTTTGAGCGTAATTTTGGGGGCAGGACTGGACGTGGTTTCACTGGTCATTACCACATCATCTTTTAGGGTAACGATTTGTTTAACTTCATCAAGTTGAGCATTTTTTGCCACCAAAGTCACAGCTCGGTCAGCTTGGGGTCGCCACAAAATTTGGGCATTTTGCATCACGGCAGTTTTGGCATTAAGATAATGGGTGACTTTATCTGCGGTCAATTGATAATCGACTTGCCCTTGCTCATTGGTTTGCAGGGCTTTGACAGCCGTGGCTTGATAATCAATATCTGAGGGTTTGAGGTTGGGCTGGGTCAGTTTGGCATCGTTACTGGCATAAAAATATGCCGACACCAAAATACATACCAAACCCAAGACCATCAATACTTTGGTTGACACGAGTGTTTACACCTAATTTATTATCATTTTATGTTAAATATAGTTCGCCAACATTTTATCATAATGTCCTGTGGCTTTAAGAATCAAATCACACACTTCACGCACTGCCCCTTGCCCGCCTTGGCGAGTAGTGACCATCTGCACACGTTTAATCACTTCATTATGAGCATTGGCAACGGTTGCCGAAAATCCCACCGCTTGCAACGCTCGAATATCAGGTAAATCATCGCCAATATAAGCACAGTCTGCCAGCGTCAAGTCAAGATTGGCTAATAGCTCGTTTAAAGCAACGAGTTTATCCTCTCGCCCTTGCACGATATAATCAATACCCAATTCTTTGGCACGATTTGTCACAATGGTGCTATTTCGTCCTGTAATGATAGCGGTTTTGATACCAAATTGCTGTAAGCGTTTGATACCAAATCCATCTTGTACATGAAAACTTTTGGTTTCGACCCAATTGGCATCATAGGTGATTTTGCCATCGGATAGCACACCATCGACATCCATCACCAACAGCTTCACGTTTTTGGCTTGATTTAATAAACTTTGCATAATTATTTGACCCCTGCTTGCAACAAATCGTGAATACTTAACACCCCTGCCAACGTATTATCCGCATTTTCAATCAATAATTGGCTAATTTTCAATTCATTCATCAAACTTAACGCATCTGAGGCTCGCATAGTGGCTTTGACTGTTTTGGGATTTTTTGACATCACTGAATGAATGGGGCTGGTTAATGGTAATTGTTTTTCAAGGCTACGGCGTAAATCACCATCAGTAAATACCCCAACCACTCGCTTCTCATTATCCAAAATCACCGTCATGCCCAAACGTCCACTGGTCATGCTAAACAAGGCTTCATTGAGCGTGGCTTGCTCATCAATCACAGGCAAATCACTGACGTGCATCAAATCTTTGACTTGGGTCAACAATCTACGCCCCAACGCCCCAGCAGGGTGCGATAAGGCAAAATCTTCTGAGGTAAAATGCTTGCTATGCACCAACGCCACTGCCAACGCATCACCCAAAGCGAGGGTTGCTGTGGTGCTTGAAGTCGGTGCTAGCCCAAGCGGACAAGCCTCTTCGGATGCTCCCAAGGTCAATGCCACATCTGCTGATTTTGGCAACATCCCTCGTCTATCTCGGCTAATGCTAATCAGCGGAATGTTAAGCTGTTTGACCACAGGTAATAACATGCGGATTTCGTCCGATTCGCCAGAATTGGAGATTGCCAATAACACATCGCCTTCCACCAACATCCCCAAATCACCATGCCCTGCTTCTCCGGGGTGCATAAAAAATGAAGGTGTCCCTGTCGAAGCAAAGGTGGCGGCGATTTTTCGTCCAATGAGTCCTGACTTACCCATACCAGTGACCACCACACGACCTTGACAGTTTTCAATCAACTGGCATGCCATAACAAAACGCTCATCCAATTGCTCAATTAGCAAATCCAACGCTCGCTGTTCGGTGCGAATCGCCTCGATGGCATGGGTCAAATAGTCCACGGTTGGCGATTGTTTTGCTGTTGGTAACGGTGGTGTGGTAAGCTCTAACACGCTCATATTGTTATCCATCCTGTTAATGATGCCCTTATCATACCCTAAAACCCATATAATAAAAAACCCATCATGACAGATGGGTTAATTTTTAACGTAGGGTCACTAAGTGCTTAATTTGCCCTTAATTTTAGTCTTCTGATGGCTCATCATCAAATTTTTGTGGTTCGGCATGCGGTTCAAAGCCACGCTCATTGTCATAGCCATCAAAGCCACGCTCACCAAAACCACTGCGGTCAAAGCCATTGCCTGCAAAGCCGTTACTGCGTTGTTCTACGCCATAACCACGCTCACCTTCATAGCCACCGCCAAAACCAGCACGCTCTGCACCAAAACCAGCACGGTTAGGGAAGCCACCTGTTCTCGCCACGCCTGCACCATAGCCCTGAGGTTGGTCAAAACCACTTGGACGCTCAAAGCCCATATTACTAACTTGACCAAATCCGCCTGTCGCTGGCATTGTGCCTGCTGAACGAGGATTGCGAGCAGGAACAACGGTTGAAATGGCGTGTTTATACACCATTTGGCTCACGGTGTTTTTTAGCAATACCACATATTGGTCAAATGATTCGATTTGACCTTGTAGCTTAATGCCGTTGACCAAGAAAATAGACACAGGAATGCGGTCTTTGCGTAGTGAATTCAAAAAGGGGTCTTGTAAAGTTTGACCTTTTGACATGCTATATCTCCCAAAAATAATTGCATTAATTATTATCTAAATGATAAATGCCTAAATTAAAAAACCATTAAATTAACTATAATTATCCGTAAGGGTTTATTCTGCCTTTACTTGATTATGCCCGTCAAGCTTAGTTTAATTTTTTATATAATACTATGATGAATAGCTTATTATTTAAGCAGTTTTTTTACGTCACCAACACTAGACAATATTTGGATTTTGATTTTAGGTTGGGTGATTAACCGCCGTAACCATGTATATTGTCGTTTTGCTAGTTGCCTTGTGGCATATAATGCCTCATTTTGCATTGTTTGTCTAGCCGTCTGCCATTGAGGGGCGTTAAGATTTCGTTGTAGCTG
Source organism: Moraxella sp. TY6 (assembly GCF_048551375.1). Taxonomy (NCBI): domain Bacteria; kingdom Pseudomonadati; phylum Pseudomonadota; class Gammaproteobacteria; order Moraxellales; family Moraxellaceae; genus Moraxella; species Moraxella sp. TY6. Next base: position 20,777 of record NZ_JBLYZJ010000008.1, read on the forward strand.
TGTCATGGGTTGTTGCATAAAGTCATTAAATGTAAGGTTTTCGTCATTTTTTTGCCAAACTTCCGTTAAAAAATTCCATACTTGACGATAGCCAACACACCGCATGGACGGCATCTCTGCATGAAGCGGATATAGTTGCATCAAGCCAATCACCTCTGCAACAAAGCCTTGCTCCCACATCATTTGCAAACGTAAATCAATACGTTGATGAAGCCATGCTCTATCTGGCATAATGGCAAAAACCTGCCAATTCTGGACAGGATTATCAGCTAGAGCGACTAACGGTTTCTCGTGCCACTTGCTTAGGGGATTTTCCGTTTGGATAAATACTTCTACCGCTCGTCCGATACGTTGGGTGTCATTGGATTTTAGGCGTTCGGCAGTGATGGGGTCAATTTGGTGTAAGTATTGATGGACACGCTCAATCCCATCATTGGCTATCATCGCCATGACTTGCTCACGCACCTGTGGCTCAGTGGCAGGAATGTCATTCATACCCTCAAGCAACGCCATGTAATACATCATCGTACCACCGACCAATAACGGTGTTTTGCCAATACGGTGGGCAAAATCGATTTCACGCTCTACATCTTTGACAAACTGAGCCACACTGTAGCTTTCGGTGGGGTCGATGATATCAACAAGGGCATGGGGATATTTTGCCAACTCCTCAACGGTAGGCTTGGCTGTACCGATATTCATGTTACGGTAAATAAGAGCAGAATCGACCGAAATCAGATGATAGCGACCTGTGTCGTAAAGCTCGTAAGCGAGGGCGGTTTTTCCGCTGGCAGTGGGGGCGATTAGGCAAATAACGTCTTGTTTCATGGTTAAAGGCGATAGCAATAGAATCATCATATGATACTTGCTAAACCGCTTTATTACCATACAAAAACACAAACGCCTTTCATGGAAAGGCGTTTTTTTATGCAATTTTTTGGGTATAATGCCACCGTCATTTTTACTGTGAAAATGATGGCGGTTAAAGTTAGATTTAACAGAGCCGTTGGGCTGAAACCCCAAAACAGCAAAAAATCTTATTTAAAAGATTTTTTCTTGCGAGCCTAAAATTGCAATGCAGTTTTTTAACGGCTCTCAGGAGAAGAACCATGCGTCACTTCAAAGCCATGATTCTTGTATTACTGTTGTTAGTGGCGGTTAACGCTTATTAACAACACACCTAAGGGTTATTCGCAGTAACCTATGGTGCGGTTAAGGGAAACCTTAACCCTCTCCTTATCCATTATGTTATAAAATTTTGCTGGCAAAATCAATGTTTGATTGTAAACGCTCGTAGTGTCATGTAGGCAAAATCACATGATAAACCCATGTCACGGTAAAAGTGGTAAGTTTTAAAACATCCAACGTAAGGTGCGTTCCACGCACCCTTCAAAATCAACATCTTCAATTGGTGCGTATGCCGCACCTTACACTTGTCAAAACTTACTGTTGATACCCTACCAAATCCATCATTAATTTATCAGAATTTTTTAATAAACTTTCAAACTTATTTTTATCTTCCAAAACTGCTTTTGTAATCAAAACCAATTCCACCAAATAAAAATCCTCTTGCCAAAAAATCAGCCCTTGTGTGCCGTTTTCCATAAGTTTTAAAAACTTCGGTGAATCGTCAAATAACTGGGTTGGGGAAAATTGGCTTTCTTTAAAATCATCAAACTGATAATCAAATTGACGCTCATTAACCCCATGATTTTTTTCTATACCATTTGGATACGGTAAATTTTCTGCATTGTTAAATGCTTGAAATGGTGCATTTTTTGATGGTTTTTGGACAATATTTTTGGATGATGAAACTGTAGTTTGAAATTGTGGTTGTTGCAGGTCGCTTGCTTGCGATTTTGCTTTTAAGGTATCCACTACCGCTTGATTAAGCCACGCCAGCATATTGGTAAGCGGTTGGATTTTGACCTGTTGCTTACTGGGGTGAATATTGATATTTATCCACTCGTTTGGCAAATCAAAAAACAACGCATAGCCCAATCCCTCAACATCCGCTTGCCGTGCTGACTTTGACAAGGCTTGGCTAATCGCAAAATCCGTCACCAAGCGTTGATTGATATATAAAAGGCGTGGCACAGTTTGGTTAAAATACTGCGGAATAAACAACCAACCATTAATACTCGCTGATTGTTGATTGTCGCTTTTTTGTAGGTCATTAGCGGTTTGTAGTGGTTGTAATGATAAATAAAAATCATGGGCTATCGGCTGTAATTCGGTGTTTAACGCTTGTTCAAGCCGTGTTAAAGCAGTGGTGTTTTTGGTTTCAGAAATAGCGTTACTGCTTAGGCTAAATCGTAATTTATTTTGATGATACAGGCTGATTTCGACATGGGCAAAGCTAATGGCGATTTTTTGAATCACCTGCTCAATATGGCTAAACTCAGTAGCAATCGACTTGAGATGGCTACGTCTAGCAGGAATGTTAAAGTACAAATCTCGCACGCTGACGGTCGTGCCACGGTTTTTTACCACAGGTGTGATGGTGGCATGGCTGGCATCGCTACCGCTCAATGCTAATTGCCGACCTATGCCACTGTCATCATGGCTACTGGTAAGGGTGAGATGCGACACCGCACAAATACTGGCAAGTGCTTCCCCTCGAAAGCCAAGGCTGTCAATGCCTGTGAGTTCACTGACATCGGCAAGTTTACTGGTAGCGTGGCGAGTGACGGCAAGGGTCATGTCGTCTGGGTGAATGCCTTGTCCGTTGTCGATGACTTGAATCAGCCCCAGTCCGCCTTGCTCTATATACACGCTGATGCAGTCTGCCCCTGCGTCAATGGCGTTTTCGATAAGTTCTTTAACGACTGAGGCAGGGCGTGTGACGACCTCGCCAGCGGCGATTTGATTGATGATGAGGGGGGATAATTTGGCAATTCGATTTTGCATTAACTAATTGAAACTTCTCTATCGTCATTATCAAGGCGTTTGATATCAATGGTGATATTCGGTTTTGGCAAATAACCTTCCGCTCGGCTCGCCCACTCAATAATCACTAAACTATTTGGCTCATCAAAATACTCATAAAACCCCATTAATTCAAGCTCTTCAGGGTCATTGAGCCGATACAAGTCCGCATGAAACACAGGCTTGAACGTACCGTCATTTTGGGCGATGGCATACGGCTCGACAAGGGTAAAAGTCGGGCTTTTCACCGCCCCTGTATGTCCCATTGCTTGCAATAGATAGCGTGTGAGCGTGGTCTTGCCTGCCCCCAAATCGCCCGATAGCCATAAACTGCCTGTTAAATTCATATCGGCAAGCTGTTTGGCAAGGGTTTGGGTGTCGGTTTCGGATTTTAAAATTAAAGTTTGATTTATCATGTGGAATTTTCGCTACAGACCGTAGGCTGGGCTTTAGCCCAGCTTTTGAAATATTATACAGTTTATGCTGGGCTAAAGCCCAGCCTACAAGTGATAGGAATTTTAAATGCTAGACCAAAATCACAACACATAAACCAACAATTAATCATAATCCAACTTAATTAAGGCAGGAGAAACACCACCTCCCCAATCTTCATCGTAAATACCTTGTTGTACAAATCGATGAAAAGTTGAAAATTGCCAGTCTTTGGGTGAAAGTGAATAGCCATGTTTGACAGGGTTATAATGAATATATTCAACATGATGCAAAAAATCGACATCATCACGAATTTTATGTTCCCAAAATCGCCTTTGCCAAATACCGCTTTCTCTCTTTTTTTGTCGTGAATGTGAAGCGTTTGAATCAAAGTTTAATAAATTCATTTGCCTTGAAAAATGACTTTTTAGGCTTGAAACAATGACAGAAAAATTATCACTGTCTTTTGCCAAAGTTATCATTAAATGAATATGGTCTGGCATTAATACCATTGCTTCAAGTGTAAAATCATGATTTTGCTTGGTAATTTTGTAGGCATTACGAAATAAACCCACATTTTCAATCAATATGTTTGATTGGCGGTTTTCAAGACATAACGTCAAAAAATAGCAACCGCCTTTGGTTTTATCTCGGATGTACGTTCGCATAGTTTTTGCTAATTTTTTTAAAAGGCTTTAGTCCAGCTTTTTAGATTTCATAATTTTGCTGGGCTAAAGCCCAGCCTACATCATACCCTATCAAAGTTTATTTGACTTGCAAAACCACATTCGGATTGACAAATTTTTCCCCTTTTATCAATTTTTCATACATCAAAGGGTCGTGCCATTCCGCTTTTACCTGCTCACTAAAATCAAAGTCCACCAACCTTAACGTCCCCATTTGCTCATTTTCCACGTCCTCAAGGAAGCATTGAGCATAGCCAGTCGCCGTTTCGTGAGCAATCACCGAATACACCCGCACATCCGCCTCACCATTTTGCATTTGGGTTTGCTTTAAGATTTCATTCGCCCAAAAGAAAATAACCCGACTAAACTGCTCGGCAGAGGGCGATACAGGCAGACTTATCCAACGGCTACTGAATTTTTTGCACGCCTCGATATACTCAGGGTCGTCTTTATCCCAAAAGCAAATCGCATGGTCAAAACTGTCAATGATGTCCTTAATGGACGATTTTAACAGCCCAAAATCATACACCATTTGACCGTGGTCAAGGCGATTGGCTTCAAGGATTAACTCAATTTGGTAACTATGCCCATGAATGGAAAATTTGCAACGGTCAGAGCTACAGTTGCGGACGATATGGGCGTTTTCAAATTTAAACAGTTTTCGGATTCGCATAATTTGCCATAATTTCAATCTTTTAATGAAAGGCTATTATAAAGGGTTTGGGGAAATTTCGCCATTTTTTAGCCATAATTGCCTTAATAATTCCGATTAAAATACTCGGATTTTTTATCCAATATTTTGCGTTTGGTTTGACAGCGAATCAGCATTCCAATCCCCAAAAAATGTGCTAAGATAGGATTTTTAGTGATATAAATTTTGGTATTTTAAGGGGCAATTGATGATAAAAGTATTGGTGGTCGATGACCATGATTTGGTACGCATGGGCATTAGTCGAATGTTATCCGATAGCCAAGATATCGAGGTCATTGCTGATGCCGATAATGGGGAAACGGCGATTCAACTTGCCAAACAGCTCAAGCCTGACGTGATTTTGCTTGATGTCAATATGCCGACCATTGGCGGACTGGAAGTCACCAAACGCCTATTGCAAAATGACAAAACCACCAAGATTTTGGCGGTCAGCTCCCTTGCGACTCAGCCCTACCCTTCGCTACTGATTAAGGCAGGGGTCAGCGGTTATATCACCAAAGGCACGCCCCTTGATGAGATGATAAAAGCGATTAAAAAAGTCGCTCAAGGGGGGCGTTATTTTAGTGCTGATGTTGCCGAACAGCTTGCCGATGTGCTATTGGCAGAAAAAGCCGACTCGCCTTTTGAGAGCTTGAGTGAGCGTGAAATGCAGGTGGCAATGATGGTGGTTAACTGTCAAAGCCCCCAACAAATTGCCGACAATTTGTTTGTCAGTGTCAAAACGGTGAATACTTATCGTTATCGAATTTTTGAGAAATTGGGCATTGATAGCGATGTCAAGCTCACCCATTTGGCAATGCGACATGGCTTGATTCAGCCTTAAGTTGAGAAACCCATGATTACCAATCCTGCCTTTTCTTCCTTATTTGATGACCGACACATAGCGGATAAAACCCAACAAGTTGGCAATGTGTATAATGGGTATCGCATTCTAATTTCGACATTTTTGTCGATGAATTTTTTATTGGCAATGCGAGGTACAAGCCAAAGTTTATGGACGCTCATCAATGTATTACCAACAGTTGGCTATTTTTTATTAAGTTTATTGCTATTTTTGGGTTATTTCTTTTATCCCAAAAATACACTATTAATGATTGGTTTGGTAGTTGATGTTTTAATTCTCAGTTTTTCGCTGTATTTTAGTGGGGGTACGGATTTACAGACCATTTTATTATTTTTAGTCACGGTGGCTGCCAGTTTTATGCTGGTACGGACGCATCAAGCAATTTTGATTACCGCCTTTGCCATTACGTTGGTGATTTATCAACAGTTTAATCCGCTACAAAAAGAAGTCACTTACAGCATGATTAGCAATGGTGGCTTGATGGTGCTAAGTTTTATTGGGGTCGCCTATTTAAGTCACACCATTGCCAAACGTTTGTTATTGGTTGAGCGTTTGTCATTACGCCAAACTCGTGAGGTCAATGCCCTCAATGCGATTAATGATAAAATCGTACAAGTGCTTGACCAAGGCGTATTAATCATCACCCATCAGCTTGAAATCTTGCTTGCCAGTAATATTGCCATTCAACAATTGAACTTACCCACGCCATTATCCAGTTATTTTTTACCCTTGATAGCCCCCAATTTAGCTGAACAAATGATTGATTTTTGTACTCAAAATGAGCAATCTTTAGTTGTTAGATTATCCAACCCCGAACAAACCAACGACAAGAGTAAACTTGACTCACTGGTTTATAATGAATTTCGTTTACGAGTGTCGCAATTAGGCAATGGTCATGCCCTTATTTTGATTGAAGATTTACGCCGTGAACAAGCCCATGCCCAACAATTAAAACTGGCTTCGTTGGGGCAATTATCTGCCAGTATTGCCCATGAAATTCGCAACCCACTTGCCGCCATCAGCCAAGCCAGCGAGATGTTACTGGAAGAAAGTCAAAGCAGTGACACGCACTTATCCGAAGATGACCAAGTATTATTTGAGATGATTTTTAAGCAAACCAAACGAGTAAATCAAATTATTGAAGATGTACTAAACTTATCTCGCCAACAAAAGCCCAATCAAACCATTATTAATCCTTGTTCATGGATACCTGAATTTATCAAAGAGAACTTTTCATCACACGATGTGTTTTTTCATTGCTCCACCCAATTCACATTTAATTTTGACCCCTATCAACTCGAGCAGGTTTTGGTTAATTTGGTCAATAATGGGCTACGATTTTGTAGTAAAGTGCATCCTCATGCTTATGTCACCATCGAAGTCTATGATACTGATAAATATATTTATATTGACGTGATTGATACTGGGGCAGGCGTTACCCAAGGGGATGAAGATAGTTTGTTCAACCCATTTTTTACCACTGACCATGAAGGCACAGGACTGGGGCTTTATTTGTCACAAGCGTTTTGTCAAGCCAACCATGCCAATTTGCTGTACATCCCCAACCATGAACATACTTGCTTTCGCATTGCCTGTGATAAAAAGTTGGGATAAAATTGTATTTTTTTGAGTGTATGGATGTTCACTTTAGAGCAATTTTCGGCTAAAATAACATCATACCAAAGTGAATTTTGACTGGCTATTAGCAAAATTCACTATTCTTTCTTCGGCTATGATTTTAATAGACCGTTATCGTTAGGACGTTGTTATGACTGACACCCTTTCGCCTAAAAACGAAGCGTTTGAACACGCACCCATTAACTGGATTCCTGCCATTGTCTTGATTAGCACGCCTATTCTTGCCTTATTTTTAGTACCTTATTATTTGCTAAATCATAGTGTTAGCTGGCAAGTATGGGTAATTTTTGGCTTATTTATGGCATGGAATGGGTTGAGTATTACTGTAGGCTATCACCGTTTATGGGCTCACCGAGCTTATCAAGCCCACCCAATTGTTAAATGGTTCTTTTTAATCGGTGGCACATTAGCCGTCCAAAGTTCGGTATTTGACTGGTGTAGCGGTCACCGTGTGCATCATCGTCATGTCGATGATGTGTATGAAGACCCCTACTCTGCCAAACGTGGTTTTTGGTTTTCGCACATCGGTTGGATGCTTCGCAATTACCCCAGTGGTAAATTTGATTACAAAAATATCCCTGACCTAAAAGTCGACCCTGTTTTGGTGTTACAACATGAATATTATGGGCTATGGGTGGTGTTAGCCAATCTTGGCTTGCCTGCATTAGCAGGTTGGTTAGTTGGCGATATCGCAGGCACGATGGTGTTAGCAGGTTTATTACGTTTGGTATTAAGCCATCACTTTACCTTTTTTATCAATTCATTATGTCATATGTATGGCACACGACCTTACACTGATACCAATACCGCACGTGATAATCCCATTTTGGCACTATTCACATGGGGCGAGGGTTACCACAACTACCATCACTACTTCCAATACGACTACCGTAATGGGGTAAAATGGTGGCAATATGACCCATCAAAATGGATTATTTACGGCTTGTCAAAAGTTGGCTTAACGTGGGATTTAAAACGTGTACCTGATGTCACCATTCAACATGCCCAAACCGAAATGGCATTCAAACGTGCTGAGAAAAAAGTTGCCATGTTTTCAGGTAATTTGACCACCGATTTTCAGATGGTCAAAGAACGTTTAAACACCGAACAACAAGCCTTTAAACAAACCCTTGCAGAATGGCAAGCCCTAAAAACCCAAGCCATTGAACTGAAAAAGACTGAATTTGCCCAACGTCTAAATGAAGTCGATGAGAAGATGAAAGACCAATTTCAAGCGATTGAGCAGAAGCTTAAAGCCCATAGCCAACAAATTGAATTAACATTGGCTCAACTCAATGGTAAACACGCTTAACACAATATCAAAATCAATAAAAAAGGTTGGTACAATGCCAACCTTTTTTATTTAATCTTCTGCATTAGCCATCCGTCAAAGGATAGCTAGCCGTTGAAAATGGGTCAATCAATTCAATCAGTGGACGCTCATAGCACTGCCCACGCCAAATAAAATGTACTTTTGCTTCGCTAAAGGGCTTGTCATCAAACCACAAAAACACCCCTTCCATCATCTTGGGCCAATCGTCCCAATCAATCGCAGTTACGCCCATCATCACCGCCAAAAAAGCGGATAATAAAGTATCATGGCTAACTGCCAATAGCAAATGCCCATGTTGCGGTTGATGTTGGAAAAATAATGCCAATAAATCCAGTCCGCCTTTATGCGGTGACTTTATCCCTGCCAAATCCTCTGCCAAAAAACGATTGATAAAATTTAACGCCCCAATCTCTTTAAACACTTTCCCTACTTCTTCATGGTCAACCACCAAACTGCCAGGTTCGACCAATAATGCTTGATGGGACACATTACGGTCAATCCCTGCCCCTGCCTGCATCAAAATAGCGGTGTCAATACACCGTTGAATGGGACTGCTAATACTATCCACATCCATCGAATAGGGTAAATGGGTAGCAAGCCAACGCCCCCAAGACTCTGCCAATACTCGACCTTTGGGGGTTAATGGTAACGCATAACTGGCAAAGCCATTACCATCCGACAGTTCACGCAATGAATGTCGAGTGAATAAAATGAGGCGGACATTTTTGGGCAGGAGCTTGACAGAGTCTATCATGCTGGGGGGTAGATGGGCTGGCATATCAGTAATGGATTTTATCATGGTTGCACTCATTCCTTTTTACAACGTCCAATAGTTAGCTTGCCTGCCTCTAAATAAGAAAAAATGATAGTGCATTAAATCAGAAATTATACTTTGAGGTATTGGGCATATGCAATACGCCCCTACAGAACCTGTCTTATGGCTAATTTAAACGACTATATTTATAAAAGTAAATTTAAGCCAACGAATCCATAATCAATTGCAATTTTGCCAATGGGTCTGGGGCATGGGTAATCGACCGACCAATCACCAAATAATCCGAACCATTTGCCAATGCCTCGCTGGGGGCACAAATGCGGTTTTGGTCATTAGAAGCATCTTCAGGCATCCGAATGCCGGGCGTAACAAGCAAGAAATCCTGCCCACACAAGGCTTTAAGCATTTTGGCTTCTTGAGCGGAACACACCACCCCATCAAGCCCAGTTTGTTGGGTCAATAAAGCAAGACGTTTAACATGATTATCAAGGCTATCATTCACCCCAATATCCACCAAATCCTGCTGGCTCATCGAAGTCAACACAGTCACCGCAATCACCAAAGTCGAATAATCGCCCTCAACCAATCGCTGTTTGACCGTCTGCATCGCAGTACGCCCACAACTGGCATGCACATTGACCATCCACACGCCCAAATCAGCAGCAGCTCGCACGGCTTGTGCCGTGGTATTGGGGATATCATGGAACTTCAAATCCAAAAACAGCTCAAAATCACGCTGATGTAACTGCTGAATAATAGCTGTGCCATATTTGGTAAATAACTCTTTACCCACTTTTAGACGGCAAAGATTTGGGTCTAATTTATCTGCCAGTGCCAATGCTTGCTGGTCATTCATATTGTCCAATGCCACGATAATGGGCGACTGGACATGGGTATTACTGGCAGTCATAAACCATCCTTACTTTATTTCTTGGTCTTATTTAACGCTCGAATCACTTCAATCAGACAGATAATGTCATCACACCGGTGGTAATGCATTATTTTGGTTGGTATTGATTGGCAATCCTGTATCTTTATGTTGAAGCATATATTGTTCAAGATTATGCTGAGATTGCATGAGTTTTTCTTGGGTTTGCTTTAGCTCTTTATTCAAGCGTTGGGTTTCAAGTTTCATCTGTAATACACGGAATAAAATCAAACCCAATAATAGCCCAGCAACGACCCCTAATACGATACAAATAATCAATAGCAGACCCAAATTCATTTGTGGAGCGTTGCTAAACAATAAATTAACATCAACTTGTTGGTTGTTAACAATCACCAACATCAACGAATAACCAAAGACTAAAAATAATAAGATTGTAATTAAGAAACGCATGATTGTACTCCATGGCTTATTTTTATAATGAATTAAATCAGCAATAACACTATAAGATTTTGGGCGTTGGCAATACACCCTACAAATTCTGTCTTATTTCTAATTTAAACTATAATCTGACTTTTGTGGGTTACGTTTTGCTAACCCACGCTACGAGATTGAGTATTATAAGATAATTATGTGTTGACACTTATAAATTAAATAGTTAATCTTTTGATGAATATTTCAAAAAAAAGGTGGAATCAAGTCCACCTCTTATGACATAACCTTGTTTATCAAATCATGTGTCATAGCCATTAATCTGACTATGATATAAACCACATCATTTGCCAGTAACTTGATTCATCATCACAACACATAAGCCATAAACTCAACTAGTAACTAGCTCAATCCTTGGTGTTGATTCACGGATTCTCGCAGTGCTTTACCTGGCTTAAAATGCGGAATGGCAGTTGCATCGACCTTGACTTGCTCACCTGTTTTAGGATTGCGAGCCACTCTTGATTGCCGATGATGTAATGAAAAGCTACCAAAGCCTCGCACTTCCACTCGACCATCTTGTGATAGTGTGTCTACCATTAAGTCAATGATTTGCTTGGTTGCTTCTTCAACCATTTTTTCTGCCAGCGTATCACATTCGCTTGATAGTCTAGCAATCAAATCAGATTTGTTCAATACTTTTTCCATGTTACCTCTAAACCTTACTTAGGTATAATTGTATCCCTTGTATTCATATAGTAATTAATAAATCACTCATTAGATGCTACAGAAGGACTTTGCTCACTGATGCAATTCACCACCCATACCCCATGTGCAGTTGATAGATTAAGCATACAATCAATTGAGTATACAAACGCACTTGGATTACATTTCATTACTTATTGTCTATTTATTATAACAAAAGCAAAATTTAAATACTGCAATTTTTTCTAAAAAATCAACAATAAAAAAAGACAACCCGAAGGTTGCCTTTTTGTTGACTAACAACAATCAATATTGATGGGTCAATTATTGATTTTGTTGTTGTTCCTTAATCAAATCACCAATGGTTTTTGGCTGTGCTTCTTGAGCGGTGTTGGCACTCAAGGCTTTGATAGCGTCACGTTGTTCAGCTTCATCTTTAGCACGGATTGATAGGTTGATACCACGTGATTTACGATCAATGTTGATGATTTTAGCTTCAACTTCATCGCCCACGTTTAGTACAGTGGTTGCATCTTCAACTTTTTCTTGTTGAATTTCTGAGGCACGAAGGTAGCCTTCGATATCGTCAGTCAATTTAACTTTTGCACCTTTGGCATCAACTTCAGTTACTGTACCTTTAACAATCGCACCACGGTCATTTGCCGTCACGTATTCGTTAAATGGGTCGCTGTTTAATTGTTTGATACCTAGGCTGATACGGTTGTTTTCTGCATCAACTGATAGGATTTGAGCTTCAACGCTATCGCCTTTGTTGTAGTTACGAATGGCTTCTTCGCCTGCTTCGTTCCAAGAAAGGTCAGACAAGTGAACTAAGCCGTCAATACCGCCATCAAGACCGATAAAGATACCAAAGTCGGTGATTGATTTGATTGTACCTGTTACTTTATCGCCTTTTTGATGGTTTTTATCAAACTCTTCCCATGGGTTTGGCATGGTTTGTTTGATACCTAGGCTAATACGGCGGCGTTCTTCATCAATATCAAGGATTTGAACCATGATTTCATCGCCCACTTGTACAACTTTTGATGGGTGGATGTTTTTGTTGGTGTGATCCATTTCTGATACGTGAACAAGACCTTCGATGCCATCAGCGATTTCAGCAAAACAGCCATAGTCAGTCAAGTTGGTAACACGGGCTTTAACGTTTGTGCCTTTTGGATAGTTGTTAAGAACGTCTTGCCATGGGTCAGTGCCTAGTTGTTTTAGACCTAAGCTAACACGGTTACGTTCACGGTCGAATTTCAATACTTTAACTTTTAATTCTTGACCGACTTCAACCACTTCTGATGGGTGTTTGATACGACGCCATGCCATATCAGTGATGTGCAATAGACCATCAATACCGCCTAGGTCTACGAATGCACCGTAATCAGTAAGGTTTTTAACCACACCAACCACTTCTTGACCTTCTTCTAGGTTAGAAAGTAGGGCTTCACGCTCTGCTGAGTTTTCAGACTCCATGACTGCACGGCGACTGACAACCACGTTGTTGCGTTTTTGGTCAAGTTTGATGACTTTAAATTCAAGCTCTTTGCCTTCAAGGTGAGCTGTGTCACGCACTGGACGAGTGTCAACCAATGAACCTGGTAGGAACGCACGAACTGAACCGATATCAACGGTGAAACCGCCTTTAACTTTACCAGAGATAAGACCTGTAACAATCTCATTGTTTTCATAAAGTTTTTCAAGGACGTTCCAAGTTTCGACACGTTTGGCTTTTTCACGTGACAATAGGGTTTGACCCATACCGTTGTCAACAGCGTCAACCACGACTTGAACTTGATCGCCAACTGCTACTTCAAGCTCGCCTTGTTCATTCAAAAATTCTGAACGAGCAACGATACCTTCTGATTTTAGACCTGTATCAACAGTAATCCAGTCGCTGTCAATCGCAACAACTTGACCAGAGATTACCGCACCACGTTCAACGTCTAACGCTTGGCTTGCTTCAAACAGTTCAGCAAATGATTCCATCATAAATTTTACCTTTATATAGCCGTAGCCTGTCCAGTACAGTACGGTTCAAATGATGATTTTTTATAAACAAGTGACTGGTTTTATGGTTTATAAAAAATCAGAAAAATCGTTAAGTTATACCAAACCTCGTTGTTGGCATAATTGCCACACTTGGTCAAATACTTGGTCAGCCGTGAGGCTAGAACTATCTATCACCACCGCATCTTCCGCAGGCTTGGCAGGTGCGACACTGCGTCCACTATCTCGCTCATCACGAGCGATAATCTGTGCCAAAATCTCAGCGTAATCTGCCGTTTGTTGGGCATTTTGTAATTGCTTGACACGGCGTTCGGCTCGTGCTTGGGGCGATGCCACTAAATATACTTTGACTGGGGCTTGGGGAAAGACCACCGTTCCCATGTCACGCCCATCCGCCACCAAACCTTTGGTTTGTGGGAATGGATTGGCGGATTGTGTGTCTATTTTTAAAGCTGGTTTTAAAGCTGATTCTAAAGCGAAATTTGTTGGGCTGGGCTGTGCCATCATGTGTTGTAAGCCCAATAACGCCTGTCGTACTTTGGGCAATACTGCCACTTTAGACGCATATTCACCCACTTGCTCGGTGCGAATGGCTTGGCTAATGTCTTCGCCATTGACCAATACGGTCACATGTTCTGAGCCTTGTTTGGCAGGTAAAAACACAATATTCAGTGATTGCGTTAGGGCTTCGAGGGCAGTTTCATCCAAAGCTGTGGTATTTAACAAACCTTGTCGTTGTGCCATCAAACCAACAATACGGTATAACGCCCCAGAATCTAACATGGCATAACCCAGTTGATTCGCCAAACGACTGGTCAGCGTGCCTTTTCCAGCACCACTTGAACCATCAATGGTGATAATCGGCAACAGAGTCGCTGAAGACAGGGTTGCTGAAGATAGTTGGGTGGATTGGGTCATGGTGGGAATGGCAAATTTCTCAATATTTATTGGTTATAGTCGTTTAAAAATTAGTAATTAAGACAGGTTTTGTAGGGGTGTATTGCATACGCCCAAAGTTGTACCGTATTATTTCCAATTTAATCAACCATACCAGTTACGAACAGATGTTTCATAAAATATGGTTTTATCAATGCCTTGTTTTTTGGCATAAAAATAGGGCTGTATTATACTGGATAATCAGCCCAATCGCAACAGCTTTAGCAAAAAATGTTGGTAAAACGTTATAGTGTAAAGGTTGGTTTATCTGAGCTAATGCTACCTGCCAACAAGCGTTCTACTTCGTTTTTGATACGCAAGCCTGCTTCATCTTTGCCAAACTGCAATGCAAACCCTGCAGGACGTTGTCCTTGGGTGCGATGATGTACCCACACCACTTTACCATTCAATGGCATACGTTCACTACTACCTGGCAAGGTGATGGCAACGAAGGCTTGTGAGCCAAGCTGTTGTTGTTGGTTACTGGGAATAAAAATTGCCCCATTTTGAATAAAAGGTAAGTAACTGGCATACAGTTTTTCAACCGTGTCATAATTAATCGTGGTAATACCACCTCGAGCAGGCATCGCCATAGCAAGTTCCTTATTAATTGTTTATTATTGGATAAAATCTTTTAGCTTTGTTGTAAGGCATACATTAGCTTATCATAACATAGTTTATCTTGGATGTGTTGTCGTCTATCCTGCACAATTTGGCGGATAAGCTGTTGTAATTGCAAAATCGCCGATAAGGTTGAGCGTGGGTTTAGCTTTTGATAGTCAAGGTCTTGTTGTGACACCATCAAATTTGATAAATGATTGGCAATTTCAACCAGCATCAGTTGGGATAAATATAAAAAGTCGGTCAAACTCAAGGTTTTTTGCCAATAATCACTGGCTTGTACAGGGCTACGTTGATGAGAACGCAACGCTTGCCAACTATTAATCCATGTTTGACGGTGTTGATACCACTGACTTTGCCACATATCAAGGGCGACAAATGGGGCATACCCTGACAAGGCATTGACTTGGGTAAGGTCTTGCAAATTTGGTTCGGCACTGTCACCATTTTGGTGTTGATATTGGTTGGCAATACCTTGAGTCAAGTCTTGTTGCAACTGGGCTTGCATAAATTCAAGCGATTGTTGTGGGGTTAACTGGCTAACCGCCATACTTTGCAGACGTGAACGAATGGTCGGTAATAGCTGAGAAGGCGTGTCACTGATTAATAACATCAATACATTCTCAGCAGGCTCTTCAAGGGTTTTGAGTAAGGCATTACTTGCCCCTAACGTCATCAAATCGGCTTGATGAATCACCACCAAACGGATGCCATCACTGGATTGCTGAACAAACGGCTGAAGCTCTCGAATGGTATCAATTTTGATAATCGCAGAATGAGCATGGGTGGGACTTTGGTCGCTTAATTTGGCTTTACTTTTGCTGTTAGGTTTGGTGATATCGCTCGACTCACTGGCAATATTAATGGGCGGAATTTGGTATAGATTGGGATGCGTGTGTGCCATCAGCCATTGGCAACTGGGGCATTCACCACAAGCGGTTGCCACGCCTTGATGATTGATGGTTTTGGCGTGACACAATGCCCACGCCACAAAACGATACACAAACGCTCGCTTGCCTGTTCCTGCATTGCCTGCAAATAACATGGCATGGGGCAGGTTGGGAAAATGCTCAGTCATATACGCCCAAGCGGTGTGTTGCCACGGCAATAAGTCGGCAAATAACCACGATTGCATCACCGAATGTGGGACAGGGTCTGGGTAAAAATGTTTAGTCGTGGTCGGTAATACTTGGTTTTCAGTCGTCATGTTATGCTTTGTTGCAAAAAATTAATGGATTTTGGGGCGAAATTCGATTAAGTTGCTCACTTTAATCGGTATTAAAATAAAAATTGTACCCCAATTTTAACCTCACTAGGGAAATTTCTTTTACTGTAGGACTAACGCAAAAGACACTGGATTCCTGCATTCGCAGGATGAGAGCCGTTAAAGCAAAACATCGTTTTGCAGGCTCGCAAGACGAGGGCTATGCCCGAAGTAACGACAAAGATTTTGATTACTCGTCACCCCTGCGTAGGCAGGGGTCTAGCGTCTTTATTTAACCTGAGCTCGGGATAAGAAGTATTAACATTTTACCTATAATCCCCCTAAATCCCCCTTTTTCAAAGGGGGACTTCACCTCCGTTTTAGTCTAAGTTATGGAGGTATAGCCCCCTCTTTCGTAAAGAGGGGGTTGGGGGAGATTTAAATGATAGCAATAGCTTACAATTTAGCTTAACCCAAACTCAGGTAATTTCAACAACTAAAAAATGTAGGTGTTTCACACGCACCTACGATTGTCAAACTTTATATTTTCTTCACTATCTTTTATGTGAAATTTGAATAAAAAACAAAAAGGTACTTAAATGCAGGATAATGACGGACTAAAAGTGATGACCCCGTTGTCAGAACGTTTGGCAGAATTATTGACCACCATCAGCAAACTTCGTGACCAACCTGACGTTGAGGTGTTTAAATGCCTACTCGATACCTTGCGAGAGCGTGCCGATGATGAAGCCACTGCCAATCAGCATATGGATATTTTGCTTAGGCTATTAAAGGGAAAACCCTCATGGGCGGAAGGTCTATGCGTGTTTATATTGACCTTAATCAGCCAATACCGTCAAGTGTCTTTGTACACTGATATGGGGATTTTATCCGATACCAGTTTCCTTTCCCAGTTTCATGCGTTAGTCGGCTCTCGCTTACTCCCACCCACACCAGATAGCCAAGACTTGACGTATTTATTTCATGTATTATTTGCCACGCCACAAACTCGCCAATGGGTGACGTTGGTCGATGACCGCAAATGGATGGCATTGGTGTTATTGTTGCGATTGCCCAAGTCATCACCACATAAAAAATCTAACCAACACAAAATCTTAATTAATGAACTAAAGTCGCATGTATTAAAAGCCATTACCATTTTGGCTCATCGTATCAGTGGCATTGGCTTGCATCCAGATATGCTCAAAGCCTTCCCCAATCCGACAGAAAATCAAGAAACTTTTATTGAGCTAAACCAAGAGGTTAGGGATTTTATTCAGCAATATCAAGCCAATTATTTGACTGCTTCTGAAGATACCCAACTGCCCTTGCCCGAAGTGGATAGTAGCCAAATTTTTGTGTTGACTGACCAAGCCGAACAGATGGTGCTAAACATCCGTAAACGCATTCATAAAACAGGCATTACCATTCGCACGACCAATATGTTGGTTCGTTTAGAGCAAACCTTGCAACGCCTTGAGCTACTGCTATCACTATTGGCAACCGATTCACATACCCAAAAATCGGCGGTGATAACCTTGTTAAAAGTATTGTATGAAGGCTCACACAATCGTAATAGTTTTCGTTATTTATTTGGGGTAAATACCGAACTTTTATCAAGAAAAGTTACCGAAAATGCCAGTAAAGTTGGTGAACATTATATCAGTACCGACAAATCAGGCTATCGCCGTATGTACCTCAAGGCGGCTCGAGGGGGTGTGCTGATTGGCTTTATGGCAACGCTAAAAATTTTGGGCAAATATCTTGCGTTAGCACCGATGGGCGTGGCGTTTTTGAATAGTATGATTTATGGCTTGGGCTTTGTGCTGATTCATATTATTGGCGGTACGGTCGCCACCAAACAGCCTGCAATGACGGCAGCGGCGATTGCCTCAACGATTTCGGAGGTCACTGGACGCAATAAAAACACCCAACTCTCCAAATTGGCAGAACTGGTGGTCGATATCATGCGTACCCAATTTATTGCGATTATGGGGAATATTTCGATTGCCATGCCTGTGGCGTTATTGATATCGAGTTTTTGGCTGTACGGACTCGGCAAACCCTTGACTTCGCTGAGTACCGCCGACCATTTATTGCATGATTTAAACCCTTTTACCTCACTTGCGATACCGCACGCCGCCATTGCAGGGGTATATCTGTATATTTCTGGGTTAATCGCAGGCTATTATGACAATTTGGCAGTGCATAACCAAATTGGCGAGCGTATCCGCAATCACCCTCGCTTACAACAATGGATGTCCACCGAGCGTTTGCAACGCTTTAGTGACTTTGTCGAACGCAACCTTGGGGCAATTATGAGCAACTTTATTTTTGGTTGCTTTTTGGGCAGTACGGCAACCATTGGCTTTATGTTTGGCTTACCGCTCGACATTCGTCACATTGCCTTTGCCTCTGCCAACTTTATTCATGGTATTTTTAATATTTTTGCCAATACTGGGGAAATGCCAGAATTAAGTTTAATTTTAGTCAGCCTATTGGGCGTGGCGGTGATTGGCATGATAAACTTACTGGTCAGCTTTTCGCTTGCCTTAATTACTGCCCTACGAGCCAGAAATGTCAAAATGTTTGAATGGAAATACCTGTTTGGTTTGGTGTATTCGCATTTGATGAATCAGCCATCCGACTTTTTTGTGCCACGTAAACAACCAATGAAATACGCTTTAATTGACAGTGACGGCAACATTATTTATGACGATAAACCCATCGAAAAATCCAAAAAAACCGCCCCACCGCCAGCCGTGCCAAGCGAGCCGTTGACCCCTGCGGAAAAATTGGCTCAAGTAGAAAAACTCACGCCTGCCGAAATTGAAGAGAAAAAACAAGCCATTAAAGATAAAGTTGCTGATAAAAAACCTGATAATGTAAATGATACCGCTAGTAAATTGCCGAAATAATTATTGTTAGGACTTAAGCAAATTTTGAGTTTATCTTGTTGATTAAAGACGCTAGACCCCTCTTTCGTAAAGAGGGGGTTGGGGGAGATTATAATACCAAATCCAAAAATTAACGTTGTAGGGGCGTAATGCTTACGCCCTATTTGAAATTTTAAATATTGGGCTTATTCAATAAGCCCCTATAATACACTTCAATAATTCGATAAACAGGAACACTTTCATGCCTTTAACTGCCCCCTCACCCCTTACTCCCACCGCCCTTGCCGATTGGATTAATCAATTATTGGAAGTCGATGCGTTTCAAGATTACTGCCCCAATGGGCTACAAGTCGATGCCGACCAACCGATTCAAAAAATCATCACTGGGGTCACGGCGTCACAAGCCTTGATTGAACACGCCATCGAAGCAAATGCCCAAGCAATTTTGGTACATCATGGCTATTTTTGGAAAGGTGAAACTGCCCCACTCATCGGCATGAAAGGCAAGCGGATTCGGCTACTGATGCAACATGGCATTTCACTATTGGCATATCATCTGCCACTCGATGCTCATCCAACGCTCGGTAATAATACCCAACTCGCCAAGCAACTGGGCTTCACCCTTACCGAACCACTCTATCCCCATGAGAAAAAACCTGTTGGCAATATTGCCAACTTAGCCCAAGCGATAGATATTGATGAGTTACGGCAAAATATCGCCCAACAACTGGGGCGAGAACCACTACATTTGGCAGGTGGTAATGCCCAAGTCAAGCGGATTGGCATTTGCACAGGTTCGGCTCAAGATATGTTGGAGCAAGCGGTGACGCAAGGCTGTGATGCGTTTATTTCTGGTGAAGTGTCCGAACGTACCACGCATATCGCTCGTGAGTTGGGCATTGAATATTTGGCGTGTGGGCATCATGCGACCGAGCGGGGCGGTGTTAAAGCATTGGGCGAGCATATTGCCCAACAGTTTGGGCTAACGGTGGAGTTTGTGGATATTGATAATCCTGTATAAGATTTTTTGGTATGAATCGTCATTTAACAAATATGACAAAAACCATATCTGCTAAACTTATGTCTTTGATTGACGCATTTCATCCCATTTTTTTCATCGTTTATAGCATCACTTTATGGGGAAAATTTAGACAAAATAAATATAAATTGGCTAATTTTTTCCGTTTAGGTGGTTTTTAGTTAGTTTTATCGAGATTTTAGCCTGTTATGCAAATGATTGCATGACGTAAAAAATATTTTATTTTAAAATGCTCAACCATAAGCAATTGTATTGCCATGCTTTGCCAAAACAACCGCATGACATACGTTGATGAACGTTAAATTTTCTAGTGGATTAGCAACACCAGATTGTATAGTCGTTTAAATAAGAAATAAGACAGAACATGTAGGGACTGACATACGCCCAAAATCTTATCGTGTTATTTCTGATTTAATTTATTATATATGAGCAAATCCCTAGCGACCGTAATACGGTATTTTTTAATTTTTTATGATTGATGGTATTTTTGTGCAAGACAGGAAGCCATCACCGTCATAGGTATAAGAAGAGGTAACCAGTTTTACCTCTTTTTTTAGCGTTGGATTAAGACGACCTATTTTGGATGAGAGCAATTTTTGGATAGTTGAAGTTATCCGTGTTTGTGGCTGTTAATTGTTAATTCATAAGACAAAGAATGAATCAGATAAGCCCTACCACCTTGTATAACCCAACGACTAGTTTCATTAACCGTTTTCATTTGGCATAGTCAACTATCGTATTAATTTAACGCAAGCAACGTGTGTGTGCCGTGGAGTAGTCACACATGCAACCCAATGGATTTTCATTATTTCAGCATCCATTACGTGTTCCGCTATTATTGACAAGGTTTGAACGTTTAGTATTTCACCCTGTGTCCCCTGCTTTTGCCTCGAACGCCTCTCATCTTGTGCGTTTGGTGCGTGGTAGTCATGGGTGTCAGCCTGTCGTTAGCGGTGCAGTAGCCCCAAATTTTAGCTCAACCCATTTTTCTCAAATCACCCTATCGCCTGTCGGTTCGCTAGGACAGCCTCGTTGGCGTGCATTAATCGCCAATCGTGTGCGTTGCCTATCCTTTGGTGCAAAGGTATTGGGAATTTTGAGCTTGATGTTACCGTTGGCGTATTTTGGTGTCAAATCAACGTTAAGTATGCCAGCAACAGCCAGCCAAGCTTCAGCCAATCAGCCCATGCCCAATGTGGTGCTAAAACCATCAGCAACTAACTTGCCGACTGCCAGTTTGGTGAGCTTGCCTACCCCAATGCTCGCCTCAAAGACCCTTGACCACATTCAAGCCAGCCATACATTACGGGTTGCGACTGTGGTCAATGGAACGACTTATTTTGCTAAAGATGGCTTTGAGCATGGCTTTGGACATGATGTATTGCAGAGTTATGCCCATCATCTCAAGGTCAATATGGTCACACAAGTGTTTGCCAATGAAGCCTTGGCTTTAGAAGCCGTAAAAGCAGGAAAAGTGGATATGGCGTTGACCACCCAAACCATTCAGCCTGCCTATTTGGATGGTCGCCATTTGACAGCCGCCAATGACGATACGCTGAACCAAATCAATTTAAACTGTGGTAAAGACTACTTGAGTACCTATGGGCTTAACCCAAATGTCAGCTTACAAATGCGTGCGTCTGACCAAAGTTTATTGCAAAATAGCCAGTCGTTTTTGTGCCAACCCAATACCTTGAATACCAATCAGCATTTGGCGAAATTCTATACCCAGCAAGTTTTTGATACTGATTATAGCGAACAACATTTTAGCAAAATCATCAAAACAAACTTGCCAATGTATCGTACCGCCTTTAAACAAAATGCCAAAACCCATGACCTTGACTGGCAGTTATTGGTGGCAATGGGCTATCAAGAATCCCACCTTAACGCAGAAGCCACCTCACCAACAGGTGTACGAGGCATTATGATGCTGACCAATGATACTGCTGAAGCGATGGGTGTAACTGACCGTATTGATGCCCAACAAAGCATCGAAGGCGGGGCGAAATACCTCAAAAAAGTACAACAACAGTTTGGCAATATGCCTAATTCTGATAGGCTGTGGTTTACCTTGGCGGCTTATAATATGGGGCCTCAAGCCATCAAAAATATCCAAGCCACCCTACAACAAAGTGGGCGTAATGCCAATAGTTGGGCAGAGGTATATCGTTATATGGCAGAAAATGCTTCAACGAACAGCCGTTATGTACAATGTATGGACTATGTGACCAATATTCGTGGCTATCTTGAACAGCTAAAACGCTCACCTGCCAAGTATAAAAAAGTCGCTTAACTGCCGATTGCTTTGGTAACAAAAAAGAATGGTTTGCTACCATTCTTTTTTTTGTGTTATAACAGGGATAAGAAGACAAATGAATGAAAAAAGGGAAATTACTATGTCACAAGACAAAGCTATTTTTAACACGGAGTATCGCATTTATCTTGAAGACACGGATGCAGGTGGGATTGTGTATCATGCCAATCACCTAAAACTATTTGAACGCTGTCGCCGTGATTGGCTTCGTTCACTTGGCATGACCAGTTATTTTTATCGCAGTCATTCACAAAATAAGTCGCAAAATCAGCAGGATAACGGTTTGCCAGACATTCAATTCGTGGTGAGTAAAGCCAATATTCGTTACCTTCGACCGATTTTATTGGATAGTTTAGTCAAGGTAAACATTGCGGATTTGACGGTTAAAAATACGTCTTTATTATTGGTGCAACAGATTTGGCTAGATGATGTGTTACTCAGTGAAGCGGATATAACCATTGCTTGCGTGGCAACCTCCAAAAATGACAAAGGGCAAACCGAAGTCCGCCCTACACGATTACCGAGGGATTTTGTGAAATTATTTGAAATTTAAAGGTTATTTCATTTTACAACTTTGGCAAAACACTTTCCCATCCCCCAACCGATACGCCATCAATCCCCCACCCCACACACAACCTGCATCGGTGGCTCGTGCGATATTGGTATCGACTTTGGCTTTTAACGCCGCCCAATGTCCAAAGAAAATTTGGCGTTCTCTTGGTACTTGCCATGCAAACCAAGGGCGAAAGCCATCTGGCATTTTATCATCAAGGCTGGATTTAAAGCTAAACTCAAGCGTACCATCGGCTAGACACAACCGCATCCGAGTAAAGTAATTGCAAATACTTCGCATTCGCACATAGCCTGTCAGCATATTGGACCAAGGCACAGCCTCTGAGCTGTATAAGTTGGGTAATAAGCGGTCAAGTTGCCATAGGCTACTTTGTAACTGGGTTTCTAGCTCAGTGGCGTACATTTTGGCTTGGCTAATCGTCCAATTCGGCGGAATCCCTGCATGCACTAGCACGGTTTTATCATCAGGCAGTAGCAACAACGGCTGTTTGCGTAGCCAATTCATCAACTCATTGCAATCTGGGGCATCAAAAATGGCTTGGGTTTTGTCTTTTTTCTTGATTTTGGTCGCCCCACGCCACACAGCTATCAAATTGATATCGTGATTCCCCAGCACCGTTTCGGCACAGCCTGCCTCGCACAGGCGTTTGACCAAGCGTAATGAGGCAAGTGAATCTTCACCACGAGCGACAATATCGCCTGCAAAATATAGCTTGTCTTGGCTTTCATCAAAATGAATCAACTTTAGCAAGGCTTTTAAATCACTATAACAACCTTGAATATCGCCAATTATATACTGGTGTCGAAACGCCATATGCCCTCTTTTACCTAACTATTATTATTTATTAAAATACAAAAAACAGGAATAAAAGGGCGTATTCAATACGCCCCTACCTGTTTTTTTGTTAAATTACATAGGGCTTACGCAAAAATGCCATTTTTTGTAGGTTGGGTGGAAGAATGACACCCAACATAAACCATTCAAATTGTTGGGTATCGCAAGCCCTACCCAACCTACGATTTGGTTAAATGCGTCAGTCCTATTACAATTATTTTTCTAAATCCGCCATACCATTACTCAGCGTGACAAAATCCACTACGCTTAATGTTTCTGGACGAGCCATTGGATTAAGTCCCCAGTCAATGAGTTGTTGCTCCGTCACCGCAGGCAAAATCGGTGATTTTTTAAAAATCGCTCGCAAAGTCTTACGGCGATGATTAAACGCCTCTCGCACCACCAAGGCAAACAATTTTTCATCATTTGCTACAATCGGTTTTTGCTCAAATGGTGTCAAACGAAACACAGCACTGGTGACTTTGGGTGGTGGATTAAATGCCCCATTCGGCACGGTCAACAGATAATCGGTTTCACAAAAATACTGCATCATCACCGATAAACGCCCATATTCGCCTGTATTGACCTCAGCCGTGATACGGTCAACCACTTCTTTTTGGAGCATAAAGTGCATATCTTGAATCACATCGGCAAACGTCAATAAATGAAACAATAATGGCGTGGAAATGTTATACGGCAAATTACCCACAATCCGCATTTTTTTCTCAGTTTTATCACTATTAACTTGTTGATAAAGCTCACGATAATCCACATCCATGGCGTTGGCTTTGACGATGGTTAAGCCTTCGTTACTATTTGCCCCAATGCGAATGCGTAACGTGTCCGCCAAATCAGTGTCGAGTTCGACCACAGTCAAACGGTCAACTTCGGCAAGCAAGGGTTCGGTAATCGCTCCCATACCCGGCCCAATTTCGAGCATCAAATCATCACGATTGGCATGGATACTGTCGATAATTTGGCTAATAATAGACTTGTCATGTAAAAAATTTTGCCCAAAGCGTTTGCGTGGCTGATGAGCCATAAAAGGGGAAACGGTCACGTTGCAGTTCCTAAACTTGGCGAAAAAAAGAGAAGCCTATGATTATAACATAGCTTGACGGATGAATATGACAGTTTAATGACAATGTGCTTTTAGAGCGTATTAAAGACAAAAAGATGACTGCAAAATATGCCTACCCAATAAATTGCAAGCAAGCTATCACAAATTTTGTTAAAATGTCTGCCAATTTTATAAATCAAACAGAGAGAACATTATGGGCTTTAACTGTGGCATCGTAGGCTTGCCAAATGTCGGCAAATCCACCCTTTTTAACGCACTCACCAAAGCAGGTATCGCTGCCGAAAACTTCCCTTTTTGTACCAAAGACCCAAACACAGGTATCGTCCCTGTGCCAGACCCACGTTTGAAGCAACTGGCAGACATCGTCAAACCTGAACGTGTCCTCCCCACAGCAATGGAGTTTGTCGATATCGCAGGCTTGGTCGCAGGGGCGAGTAAAGGCGAAGGCATGGGTAACCAGTTCCTTGCCAATATCCGTGAAACTGATGCGGTCGCCCACGTTGTCCGCTGTTTTGATGATGACAACGTGATTCACGTTGACGGACGTGTCAATCCACTGTCAGACATCGAAACCATCAATACCGAACTTGCGTTGGCAGACCTTGAGGCGGTGAGCCGTGCTATTATCAATGTTGGCAAAAAAGCCAAAGGTGGCGATAAAGATGCCAAAGCGATGGTGGATATTTTTAACAAAATCGAGCCATTACTCGCCGATGGCAAACCTGCTCGCATGGCAAATCTTGACGAAGACGAGAAAAAACTGATTCGTAGCTACGGTTTAATCACGCTAAAACCTGTGATGTATATTGCCAACGTGGCGGAAGATGGCTTTGAAAACAACCCTTATCTTGACCAAGTACGTGAATTTGCCGAAAAAGACAACGCCATTGTCGTACCACTGTGTAACCAAATCGAATCGGAAATCGCCCAATTAGACGATGACGAAAAAGCCGAGTTTTTGGAAAGTATGGGGATGGCAGAGGCAGGGCTTGACCGTGTGATTCGTGCAGGGTATGAGCTGTTAAATATGCAAACCTACTTTACCGCAGGGGTCAAAGAAGTGCGTGCATGGACGGTGAAAGTCGGTGCTACTGCCCCTGAAGCTGCTGGTGTGATTCATACCGACTTTGAACGTGGCTTCATCCGTGCTGAAGTCATTGCCTTTGATGATTTTATTCAATATCAAGGTGAAAAAGGGGCTGCCGCTGCGGGTAAATCTCGCCTAGAGGGCAAAACTTATATCGTGCAAGATGGCGATGTCATGCACTTTAGATTTAACGTTTAATAACAAACCCAATAAATGTCGTACTGTAGGTGAGAAGCACTGCTTCGCAAGGCATAAGCCCAATATTTTAAAACTTTAAACAGGGCGTAAGCATTACGCCCCTACGACTGTAAATTTTAGATTTGGTGTAATTTAATACTTAAAGGCTTTTATATGAATGGGTGCGTTAAATGCACCTTTTTTATTTTCATCAATTTATTTTATCCAAAACCCCTAATGACATATTGCAACAATCGCATAAAGCCCATATAATATGCGTTCGTAATTTTGAGAGCCCTCGTTTCCCAGACAATCACTCTCAACTATTAACTCAAAAAGGTTTTTTAAACATGAAAACTATCAGTGCTAAACCACATGAAGTGACACACGATTGGTACATCGTCGACGCTGAAGGTAAAACGCTAGGCCGCTTGGCGAGTGAAATCGCATCACGTTTACGTGGTAAGCATAAGCCTTCATACACCCCACACGTTGACACTGGCGATTATATCGTTGTTGTTAATGCTGAGAAAATTGCCGTTACTGGTAAAAAAGCTCAAGATAAAAAATACTACCGTCACACTGGTTACCCAGGTGGTATCAAAGAAACCAACTTTACCAAACTTATCGCTCACAAGCCAGAAGACGTGCTTCAAAAAGCGGTAAAAGGTATGTTGCCAAAAGGTCCACTTGGCTATGCCATGATTAAAAAGCTAAAAGTGTACGCAGGTACTGAGCATCCACATACTGCTCAACAACCTCAAGTGTTAGATATCTAAGGAGCAAACTATGGAACGCAATTACGGTACAGGTCGTCGTAAAACTTCAACTGCTCGTGTATTCTTGTCAGCAGGTTCAGGCAACATCGTTGTGAACGGCAAGCCACTTGACCAATACTTCGGTCGTGAAACATCGGTAATGGTGGTACGTCAACCATTAGAACTACTTGATGTTGCCACTAAATTTGATATCTACGTTACTGTTAAAGGTGGCGGTATCAATGGTCAAGCAGGTGCAATTCGCCACGGTATTACTCGTGCATTAATCGAATCTGACGAAACGCTAAAACCTGCTCTAAAAGCAGCTGGTTTTGTGACTCGTGACGCTCGTGAAGTTGAACGTAAAAAATTGGGTCTTCGCAAAGCACGCAAACGCCCACAATACTCAAAACGTTAATTTTAGTTATACGTTTTTACAAAAATGCCCTTGTATCTTACAAGGGTATTTTTTTTATTTTCGATTAGGAATTTATTTTATGACAAAAATAGCATAAAATAGCAATATTAGCGAAATTTAGGCACAGCTAAGGTGGCTTTTAAAGAATAACTGATTTAAAATAGCCATAAACCTAATGTGGGAATATTGTTACCCATGTAACCAAAGTCATTTTGATGGTTGATACCTCTCTCCCCCTTTTACTAAAGGCTGTTATTGAGTTAAGGAAAGGATTGAAACATTAATCTGGAGGAATTGTTAATGAGCCATGCCGAAGGCGTTGATATGAAACGCCGTAGAGTATTAATCGCTTCCACTGCCGCCCTAGGTGCGGTAGGTGTTGCAGCGGTTGCCACGCCATTTGTGCGTTCTTGGTACCCTAGTGCCAAAGCAGAAGCTGCGGGTGCACCTGTGACTTATGATACTGCGTCAATTGAAGCAGGTCAGATGGTCGTAGTGAAGTACCGTGGTAAACCCATTTATATTGTCAAACGTACCAAAGAAATGATGGACAATTTGGCAAAATTTGAACCCCAGTTGGCTGACCCAAAATCTGAAGCCTCTCTACAACCTGAATATTGCAAAAACCCTTCTCGCTCAAAAGACAATTCAGACTTGTTAGTGTGTGAGGGTGTTTGTACCCACTTGGGTTGTGCTCCTGCCTTCCGTCCAGAAGTGGGTGCGGCTGATTTGGGTGGTAGCAGTTGGTTGGGTGGTTTTTTCTGTCCATGCCACGGTTCAAAATATGACCTTGCAGGGCGTGTTTTAACTGGTCAACCTGCACCTCGTAATCTGCCTGTCCCTGACTATAGTTTAAGTGCAACAATTTTAACGGTGGGGGTAGCTTAATATGAGTATGGGACAAAAATTAATGCATTGGGTGGACGCACGCTTTCCTGCGACTGAAACCTATGAATACCATATGTCAAAATATTACGCCCCAAAAAATTTCAATTTTTGGTATTTTTTTGGCGTATTGTCAATGGTGGTATTGGTCAACCAGTTAGTGACTGGTATTTGGCTAACCATGATGTTTAACCCAAGTGCTGAGGGAGCGTTTGCTTCTGTTGAATACATCATGCGTGATGTTGAAGGTGGTTGGTTAATTCGTTATATGCACTCGACTGGGGCTTCGGCATTCTTCGTGGTGGTGTATCTACATATGTTCCGTGGTTTACTCTATGGTTCATATCAAAAACCTCGTGAGCTTGTATGGCTAATCGGTATGGGTATTTATCTATGCTTGATGGCAGAAGGCTTCTTTGGTTACTTGCT
The DNA here is from genome assembly GCF_048551375.1 of Moraxella sp. TY6. Classification (NCBI taxonomy): domain Bacteria; kingdom Pseudomonadati; phylum Pseudomonadota; class Gammaproteobacteria; order Moraxellales; family Moraxellaceae; genus Moraxella; species Moraxella sp. TY6. The sequence continues at coordinate 49,418 of NZ_JBLYZJ010000008.1, forward strand.
ACCTTGGGGTAATATGTCGTTTTGGGGTGCTCAAGTTATTTTGAACCTACCTGCGGCGATTCCTTTTATTGGTGATGCGTTAGGCGAATGGGTCAAAGGTGACTATATCATTTCTGGTATTACCCTTAACCGTTTCTTTGCTTTACACGTTGTGGCAATTCCTTTGATTTTGGTTGGTTTGGTATTTGTTCACTTGGTGGCATTGCACCATGTTGGTTCAAACAACCCAGATGGTATCGACATCAAAAAACTAAAAGACAAAAATGGTGTACCCCTTGATGGTGTGGCATTCCATCCTTACTATACTGTGCATGACTTGGTTGGTATCGTGGTGTTCTTTATGGTGTTCTTTGCCGTGGTATTCTTCTTCCCAGAAGGTGGCGGTTTCTTCCTAGAACCACCAAACTTTGAAGCAGCCAACCCATTAAAAACCCCTGCACACATTGCCCCAGTTTGGTATTACACGCCATTCTATGCGATGCTTCGTGCGACACCATCTATGTTTGGCTCTGCCCTACCTGGTGTGATTGTAATGGGTGCTTCGATTGCGATTCTATTCGTGTTACCTTGGCTTGATAAATCACCTGTACGCTCAATTCGCTACAAAGGTACGTTATCAAAAATCGCTTTGACTATTTTCGTGATTAGTTTCTTGATTTTAGGTTATTTGGGTGTGATTCCATCAAGCGATACAGCAACCTTGGTCGCTCGTATTTGTACGGTTCTTTATTTCTTGTTCTTCTTATTGATGCCGATTTATACGTCTATCGAAACGTGTAAACGTCCACCTGAACGTGTTACTGGAGGTCACTAATGAAAGCTGTTAATAAGATTATCGCTGGATTGGGCTTGACCTTAGCACTAGGGCTTGGGGCGACTACCGCTCAAGCCAGTGGTGGCGGTGGCTGTGGTACTTACAAGACTGTTGATGGGAAAGATGAGCATTTGGCGTGTGAAGTTGCCCCTGTAGACTTGACCAATAAAGCGTCAATCCAACGTGGTGCATCCATGTTTATGAGTTACTGTGTTGGCTGTCACTCGGCTCAATATGTACGTTATTCTAAAATGTACAAAGATTTGGATATCCCTAAAGAGTTAGTCGAAAAATACCTGATGGTAACGACTGACCAAGTGGGTGACCATATCACTGCTGGTATTGACCCAGAGCAACAAAAAGCATGGTTTGGTGCTCAACCACCTGACCTATCGCTAGAAACTCGTCTACGTGGTAATGATTGGGTATATACTTACCTGCTCGCTTTCTACGAAGACCCTAGCCGTCCTTGGGGTGCAAACAACATGGTGTTGCCAAACGCAGCCATGCCTCACGTGTTGCATGATATGCAGATGAACACCTCAAAAGAAGAATACCGCCAAAATATCGGAGATATCGTCAACTTTATGGCGTGGATGGCAGAGCCACAAGCTCACCAACGTAAAGTGTATGGATTTTGGGTATTGCTATTCTTAGCTGCCTTATTAATCCCTGTGTACTTATTGAATAAAGAATTTTGGAAAGATGTGAAATAATCCGTCATTTTGACAAAGTTCATAATAAGACACATAAAAAAGGTAGCTTAGGCTACCTTTTTTGTTGTATGGCTTCACCAAAATACCATTTGTCAGATAGGATAACGCATACCCAACCCAATTTATTGACAATAAATTGACAACAAAATGGTATATAATAAATCCATAACTTCAAAAATACGTTGATATTCACAATATGCTAACCCCCCAAGCGAATACACTGGTACTTTATGCAGATGATGGTTATTTGAGCCATCAAGTGCGTTTGGCATTATGTGTCAAAAAAATTGAGTTTAATGAAATTGATATTCGCCACGATTGGGAACAACTGGAAGATTTGGCAGATATCAATCCTTATAACACATTACCTGTACTAGTACAGCGAGATTTGATATTATACCGTAATACGGTGATTTTTGAATATTTAGAAGAACGTTACCCACAGACCAAACTGTTACCAGAAACGCCCATTGAACGTGCCAATTATCGGCAATTATGTTGGCGGATTGAACATGACTGGGTCAAATTAGCAGATATTTTATTAACCCATCCCGATACCTTGGATATTCAACAAGCCAAAAAAGCTCGCCAACAACTTACCGACTCATTGGTGACTTTATCGCCATTATTCGCTCATCAAAGTTATTTTTTATCAGATAAATTTGGGCTGTGTGACTGTATTTTGGTGAGTATTTTATGTCGTTTATCCTTGATGCAGATTGATTTACCTAAGCATTTGACACGCCCCTTATTACAATATATGGATCGAATTTTTGCCTTACCGAGTGTCAAAAAGAGTATGTCGCCATTAACGCTTTAAATGAATAGTTTAGAAAAATTCGTACTTTTTTACAAACTGTTACAGTATGGTAAGTTTTTATGTAAGTTATTGTGTTATGTTGATAGTAAGCGATTTTATCGTTTGATAGTGATTTGAAATATCGACAATTTTCTAATTGTTACTTGATGGTTAAGGTGTTAATTCTTGAGTGTTAATAAAATTATTGCAACAATTATGTAAGAGAGAATGACCATGACACAGCCTACCCCACAACTCAGCCCAACTCGCCCCTATATGATTCGTGCGATTTTTGAATGGCTTGAGGACAATCAACTGACCCCTTATCTGATGGTTGATGCCACTCAACCCAATGTGGTTGTACCTGTGGAATATGTGCAAGAGGGTCGGATTGTGCTGAATATTGCCAGTCGTGCTACAGGCAATCTACATATTGATAATGATTATATTAATTTTCACGCACGGTTTGGTGGGTTGTCCAAAGAAATTTGGGTACCGATGCAGGCGGTGCTAGGGATTTATGCCAAAGAAAATTCGCAAGGGATGTTCTTTGACCCCAGTGAATACGAGCATTATCAAACCGAACAGGCTTCGCATAGCACAAAACCCAAATCTGCACGTCCTAAACGTGAAAATAAAGCAGGGCTGAAAGCGCTGTAAATTTGGGCATAAGTATTTACAGCAAAATTTAAGTAAGCTAAACTCGGGATAAGAAGCATTAGCATTTTCCATATAATCCCCCTAAATCCCCCTTTTTCAAAGGGGGACTTGTCCACCGTTTTAGTCTAAGTTATGGGGGGATAGCCCCCTCTTTTGTAAAGAGGGGGTTGGGGGAGATTTAAATAATAGCAATATCAATGAGTTATAATTTCTCTTAACGCAAACTCAGGTTAAGTAAACTTGTAGGGTGGGTTAATCCATCATTTCGGACGTAACCCACCAATTTTAATACAGAACTAGCTTTACTGAGAAACTTCAACTATTGCTAGTGTTTATCCCAAAATTTTGTTAAAATCACCTATTCACTTTTTTATTTTGATGAGGATTATACACTCATGGCACGTGTCACTGTCGAAGATTGTTTAGATAATATCCATAACCGTTTTGATTTGATTTTGGTGGCAAGCAAACGAGCTCGCCAGTTAGCTCGTGGCGTGTCTGAGCCATTGGTTGAGCGTGAAAACGACAAACCCACGGTATTGGCATTGCGTGAGATTGCGGAAGGCTTGGTGACCAAAGATATTTTGAGCCAACCAGAACGTGAGTTGCCTAATAAATTCCATCACATGGATTTGAGTTTATCAAGCGGTCACGGTTTCTAATACCTTTGTGTATTAAGTCGGCTCACGCTGATAATTGACTGTTTAACAAAAGCCACCTTCGGGTGGTTTTTTGCGTCATAAGTTTGTAACATTTTATTACATAATTTTTGGGTGATTTGGGTTGTATTTTTCTTGAAAAAATGTTCTATTTGAGATATCTTTTTTGATAATATTTTACGTTAAGATGTATTTGTGTGCTTGTTTATGATGAATTTTTTAGAACATTTTTTATGAATCGTTAACCATGTGGCTAATATTGAGCGATGTCAAACTTTATCGATGATAACCACGCCTTTTTGATAGGGTTAGGCATAAACAAGCGGATAGCTGACTTTGAGTCAGCTATTTTTATCATAGGTAAGCAAAAATTAACTTTCGTGGGATTTATTTAACTTTGCGAACAGGGGCAACGCATGAATCGTTTTGAATTGACCAAGATGAGCCATCCAGATGTTGATATTGCACGCTTTGAGCTGGTGCGTGTATTGGATTATTTGAGCGTGGCAGATAAAGAAAAGGTGTTACGAGCCTGTGATTTTGCCGATAAGGCTCATATTAAGGATTTTCGCAAGTCAGGTGAGCCGTATGTGACGCATCCGATGGCGGTGGCTGAGATTTTAGCCAGTTTTCGCATGGATGTGGATACACTGGTGGCTGCCCTATTACATGATACCGTTGAGGATACGGAGGTCACTGATGAGGATGTGACTCGTGAGTTTGGCAAAACCGTGGCTCAAATCGTCAATGGCGTGACTAAGTTAAAATCCTCTGACCAAAAACACGTCAATAAGGCAACGACCTTTTATAAGATTATCACGGCAACGTTAGAAGACCCAAGGGTTTTGATTGTCAAGCTTGCTGACCGCTTGCACAATATGACAACGATTGGGGCAGTGCCTGAGTATAAGCAACAAGCCACTGCCCAAGAAACGCTGGATTTTTATGTGCCATTTGCTCGAATTTTGGGCTTAAATGATTTGGCGGATTATATTGAGATTTTGTGTTATCGCAGTCTGAATGTCAAAATGTACACCAAGCTGGAAGATAAGCTGATGCAACATGGGCTGGGGCGTGCGTTTCAGCAAGAGCGGATTCACAATTTTCTGAATGTGATATTGTATAATTTGGCTGTCAAAGGCTATGTCAAAGATGTGGATAACCGTGTTACGCTGTACCGACAATTTTTCAAAAACCGTGGTGAAATCAAAGATTTACTTTGGCAATATGAATTTATGTTGGTGATGGATGACATCGAAGACTGTGAAAAAGTTGCCAAATATTTGATTGAAAAATACCAAATTCCCAGTAATTATATTGAAGATAGCATTCGCAAACCTCGTGCAGGTGGGAATCAATCACTGACTTTAACCTATAAAAGTGCCTCAGATAGCGTCAAAGTTATTATTTTGACCAAAACCATGCTTAAAACCACCCGTTTGGGTATTTTGATGGGTGAAGAAGCCACGCCTCTTAGCCGTACGGTAATTCAAGCTTCATTACAAAACTTACAAACCCTTATCAGCGACCACGAAGTCAACTATCAAAAACCCACCGATGCGGTGGCAGTCGTGGATAAACTGATTAATTACCTCCATGAACGCAAAATCATTTGTTTTACCCCCAAAGGTGATGCCTACGAATTGCCTCGTGGCTCAACGGCATTGGACTTTGCGTTTGCCATTAACACAGGGCTTGGGCGTATCAGCACTGGGGCGGTTATCAATAATAAAAATGCCAAACTCGGCACGGTGCTAAAATCAGGGGATGTGATTCATATCGAGTCCGATAGCCATGCTCAACCCAAAGCGGAATGGCTTGGGTTTGTCGCCACCAACAAGGCTCGCCGTAGCTTATTTGACTGGCTCAAAGGGTTAAGCTCAGACGAACGCCAATTGCAAGGACAAGCTGCCTTTGCTAGAGCGTTGCAAAATCAAGGTGTGACCCTTGATGAAGTGACCGAGCATCAGTGGCAAACCTTACTTGAATGGCGAGGCCTAAAGCAACGCAGTGAATTATATGAAGAATTGACCACAGGCAAGCTATTGCCCCAAATTGCAGTATCTCGCCTGCTCACGCCAGAACAGCTTGCCAAAAATCAAGCCGAAGCCCATGCCGAACACCATCCGCAAAGCCTTATCGCTGATGCTGCCAATATGGAAATGACCTTTTCTAGCTGTTGTCACCCTGTATATGGCGACCAAATTGTTGGGCATTTGTCTAAAAATGGCTTGGTGGTGCATCGTCATAAATGCTTCTCGATTGAAGAAATTCGCAAAATTAATGATTACCAAGTCATTCCCCTGCACTGGCGACAATCCACCAGTGATGATGAACTGTCAAAACGGATTTATTTTGATGCAGGGCTAAAAATTAATCAAACCCTCACCGCTGACCAAATCAGTGATGTGATTTTTATTGTCAAAGACGTGCAAGCAGGCTTTGAATTTATTGACCATCGCAACGGCTATACGTTACTATTTGTGGTGGTGCAAAGTCGTGACCAAATTGCTACACTCATTCAGCGATTACGCAGTCAGCTAAATTACCCAAATATCGTCCGTTTATATCAATGGAATGATGAAGTACCTCAGCAAAACAAAAATACCCAACCCATTGCCAATTAAATAAGGAAATCTTATGAGCCGTGAAATTGTCCATACTGACGATGCCCCAGCCGCCGTTGGTACGTATTCGCAAGCCGTGAAAGTCGGTAATACCGTATATCTATCTGGTCAAATTGGGCTAGACCCAAAAACCATGCAATTGGCAGATGGCTTTGAAGCCCAAGCCGAGCAAGTGATGTCAAACCTTGAGGCGGTTTGTAAAGCCAGTGGTGGTAGTCTAGCCGATGTGGTGAAATTTAATGTATCGCTGACTGATTTGGCGAATTTTAATGCGTTAAATGAGATTTTTGTCAAACGCTTGACCGCTCCCTATCCTGCTCGTGCGGCGGTGCAAGTCGCTGGTTTGCCAAAAGGTGCAGTGGTGGAAATTGAGGCGATTTTGTTTATTGAATAAATGTACGCCCAAATCGCCCTACCCGTCCCTATCGATTCGGTTTTTGATTATGCCCTTGAGCCGAGCTTGCCCCTACCCATTATCGGTAGCCGTGTGCTTGTACCGTTTGGCAGTCGCAAGCTGATTGGCATTGTCGTGGGGCTGATTGAACACACCGACATTCCAAAAAATAAAATCAAAACTATCCTTGAAGTCATTGATAATGAAGCGATTGTCGATAGCCACTTGCTAAAACTCGCAAATTGGCTATCCAATTATTACCATTATCCACTTGGCGATGTATTGGCAGTAATGCTACCGACCTTGATTCGGCAAGGCAAACCACTCACCCAACCGCAAACCTTTTGGCGAGTGTTACGAAATGCTCAAGATGGTGACTTCTCCGCCACTGCCAAAAAGCAAAAACAACAATTCGCCTTGATTGAACTCAATAACGAATTAAACCGTTTTCATCATCAATCTGAAATTGCCGAAAGCCAACTTCTCGCTCATGGGGTGGAAAAAGCCTTTTTGACTAAATTTGCCGAAAAAGGCTTGGTTGAAAGTTTTAGCCAAATCGTTGAGCCTACGCCACCGCCCCCTTTTGCCCTAAATCAAACCAATTTAACCCTCAATGACGAACAACAAATCGCCGTCAGTCACATTCACCAAGCCATTACCAATCAAGCCTATCAAGGGTTTTTGTTAAATGGTGTGACAGGCAGTGGCAAAACCGAAGTGTATCTGCAAGCCATGCAACCTGCCCTTGAACAAGGCAAACAAGTGCTGATTCTTGTGCCAGAAATCGGCTTGACTCCACAGACCGAACGGCGGTTTAGCGAGCGGTTTTCGGCAAATGTGCTGATGCTCCATTCTGGGCTGAATGACACGATTCGGCTACAGGGGTGGCAAGCCTGTCGTGACGGCTCGGCTCAAATTATCATCGGCACACGCTCAGCGATTTTGTATCCGTTTGCGGATTTGGGTCTAATTATTGTCGATGAAAGTCACGACCAATCCTACAAACAGCAAGACAGCCTACGCTATCACGCCACCGATGTCGCCTTGTATCGGGGTTTTAGCAATAAAATCCCTGTGGTGCTTGGTACGGCAACCCCTTCGCTTGAAAGTCTGCAATTGGTGAAACAAGGCAAACTCACGCCTTTGACATTGAGCCAACGAGCAGGCACGGCAAAACCTGCCAAAATGCAACTGATAGACGCTCGCCAACAAAAATGGCAACACGGTCTGACCGAAAGTCTGCTCAAAGCCATGCAAGCGACTTTGGATAAAGATGAGCAAGTCTTGGTTTTTTTGAACCGTCGTGGCTATGCACCGATTTTGATGTGTGATAGTTGCGGTTGGCAAGCGGACTGCCCTCGCTGTGATGCTCATTTGACCGTGCATTTTTCGCCTGTTGCCATGCTTAAATGCCACCACTGCGACTGGCAGAACGCCATTCCCAAAACCTGTCCAGACTGCGGTAGCGCAAACCTTGACCCTGTCGGTATAGGGACGGCTCGCTTGACTGAGGGCTTGGGCGAGTTGTTTCCTGATGTGCCGTTGATTCAGATTGACCGTGATACCACTCGGCGTAAAGACAGTTGGGACAAGCTGTATCAACAGATTGAGGACAATCCCAAAGCGATTTTGGTCGGTACGCAAATGGTGGCAAAAGGGCATCATTTCCCCAATGTGACTTTGGTGGCGATTCCCAATGCCGATAGTGGGTTTTTGTCGTCCGACTTTCGCTCACCAGAACACACCGCCCAGCTTATCGTACAAGTCGCAGGGCGTGCAGGGCGTGCCGATAAAACAGGGCGTGTGTTGATTCAAACTCGCCAGCCCGAAAATCCGATTTTGCTGACCCTTGTGCGTGATGGCTATTGGGTGTTTGCCGAGCAACTGCTACAAGAACGCCAATTGCTCGGCTTACCGCCCTTTAGCCATGCCTGTTTGATTCGGGTGGAAAGCAAATCATTGGACAATAATAAAGTGATTTTGCAACACGCCATGAATCTGTTGCCAAATCGTGCCGACTTAACGCAACTGGGGCTTGCGGTGTCTAGCGTGGTCGATGCACCGATGGCGAAGCGAAATAGCCGTTATCATTCGCAGTTGTTGATTTTGGCAAAAAATCGGCAGAATTTGCACGCTTTGCTTGATGGTTGGTGGCAACAGGTGCAACAATTGGATAGCGTTAAAAAGTTTTATGCACGGCTATCGCTCGATATCGACCCAAGTGGGTGGGGTTAACCGTTTTACCATCAATCCTGTGCGATTTTGGGCGTAAGCATTACGCCCCTACAAAAATCTGTCTGATTTTTAATTTAAGTGACGGTAAATCACCACTTAGCCAAACTTTACTTTTTTGCTTAGGCTAAATATGCTAGGATGATAAAATAAAGGATAAAAACTAAAGTCGCCAAAATCATAAGGACTTTTATCATGTCAAACCGTTCTGCCCCCTTTATCGCCCCCCAATTGGTCGATGAAAACAACCAAACCCTTGACGATAAAAACAATAAAAAACAAGTCAAAGCCCTACTTTCAACTTTGCAAGCCGATATTGCCCAATTTCGAGATGATTTTTTTCCGCCACCCTTTTTGACCCAAATCCAAGACCTACCGATTTATCAAGGTAACTTAGCAGAAGTGCAAACCTACGAAGCGACTTGGCAACCTTTGATTGAACGTGCCAAAGGCTTTTATCCGTCCGCTTATTTACCGCCTGATTATTTGCCGTTGCCTGCCAGTTTGGAAATTCCGCAATTTGTTTATCATGTGCAAAAACTCCATCTCACTCGCACCAAAGCCAAAGAATCCAAAAGTTTCGGCTCAGTGGGGGCATTGGTGGCGAAGTGTGGCGATTATGACAGCGAGCAGTTATTGGCGATGGAAACGGCGTTAGATAAATACCCCAACGGCAAATTGGTCGCCCATCGTGAGTTTATTGATTTGCGTGCGTATGTGTTTTGCCGTGATGCCAAAGGTGAAATGCTAGAGCCCGAGCGATTGCGGTTTTATCGCACAGGCTTGGTAATTCAGGCATTAGAAGACTTTAAGCTAGTCGATAGTCGCCAGACCCCACGCAAAAAACGCAATGATGCTTATAAAAATCCGATTGCGGATAATGGACTATGGAAAGTTTTTATTAAAATTAATTAAACAAAAAATTATAAATTGGAAATCCTATGCTTTTAGCCAGCACACCCAGTAATTTAATGTTAGAGGCGACCCTATTTTTGGGGGCGGCGATTGTCTTTGTGCCACTTGCCAAACGCTTTGGTATTGCCACTGTGTTGGGCTATTTGCTGGTGGGGCTATTGCTTGACCCATTTACTGCCAAGTTGATTAAGCATCCCGAAGATTTATTGCATTTTTCGGAATTTGGCGTGGTACTACTGCTGTTTATCATTGGGCTAGAGCTTCAACCCTCACGGCTGTGGGCGTTACGCCGTTCGATTTTTGTGCTGGGGGGCTTGCAGGTCTTAGTGACAGGCGGTGTGCTGATGCTGCTTGTGTGGTATTTTTTACATATTCGGCTATCCACCAGTTTTGTGATTGGCTTTGGTTTGGCATTGTCGTCCACTGCTTTTGTGTTGCAATTATTGACCGAAAAAAAGCAGTTATCCAGTACCCACGGTCAGCATGCTTTTACCATTTTATTATTCCAAGATATTGCGGTGATTCCGTTATTGGCGATTTTGCCGTTTTTATCGGGCGCACAACAGCAAAATTATGACTGGATTTATTTTGCCAAAATTATCAGTGTGTTTGCAGGGCTGATTTTTGCCAGTCGCTATATTGTACGACCATTTTTTCGCTTTGTGGCATCCAGTAATGCCAATGAATTGCTGACAGCGGTAGCATTGTTTATTGTGATGGGCGTGTCATTATTGATGGATTATATTGGTCTGTCGATGGCGTTGGGGGCGTTTTTGACAGGGGTGCTACTGGCGGATTCGGAATATCGCCATGAGTTAGAAGCCAGTATTGAGCCGTTTAAAGGCTTGTTATTGGGGCTATTTTTTATGTCGGTGGGGATGCTCACGGATGTGAAGTTAATTTTGACCAAACCCGAAATCGTCATCGGTGGTGCAATATTGTTAATGTTGGTGAAGTTTGCCAGTATGTTTATCATTGCACGGCTGATGGGCAACCGCACCCCTACCAGTATGCGATTGGCAGTGACATTGGCTCAAGGCGGTGAGTTTGCGTTTGTGTTATTTAGTGTAGCAAGAGATCAACATTTATTAAATAGCCATCAACAAACCCTATTAAGCTTGACAGTTACCGTGTCTATGGCATTAACGCCTTTGGTATTTTTGTTGCTTGAAAAAATTGGCGAGCCGATTTTTGCCAAACGCCAACCCAAACGTGCCTTTGATAAAATCCCAGAAACCGAGCATCCTGTGGTAATTGCAGGGTTTGGGCGTGTCGGACAAATCATTGGGCGTGTGCTACGCATGCACAATGTGGAGTTTACAGCGATTGAACGCTCTGCCAACCAAGTGGACTTCGTACGCAAGTTTGGTAATCAGGTGTATTATGGCAATCCGCAAAACCCAGAGATTTTGCGAGCCGCTGGGGTGGGTAAAGCCAAGTTATTTATTTTGGCGATTGGTGACCCTGTACTGTCGGTGTCGGTGGCGACTTTTGTGGCACATAAATACCCCAATTTGACCATATTGGCTCGTGCTAGAAACCGTGACCATTATTATCGGTTAAGAGAAGCTGGGGTGAAATATATTTGGCGTGAAACCTATTTATCCGCCCTTGATATGTCGAGAGAATCGCTTGAGGTGCTTGGCTTTGATGCAGAAAAAGCTCGCCGTACCGTGCGGATGTTCCGTGATTATGATGATGAATTGATTGAACGCCAACAAGCGATTTATGATGATGAAGCCGAGATGATTGCCTCGGCTCAATCAGCGATTTTGGAATTAGAAAGTCTGTTTGACAGTGACATCGGTGAAGCGAGAAAAGAAGGCTTAACCGATGAGAAATTGCCAACTTAAAAAATATCTTTATCAAAGGTGGACGAGATTTTATGAATACTCAAGTCCGCCCCATTAAACTCTTCTTCGTCACCCAAGCGTAGTCCCATCACTTTTTGGATAAAACCATACACCAAAAAGCCAGTCGCTATCGCAAACATCACACCACCAAAGCTACCGACTAACTGAGCAAAAAAGCTTACCCCACCATGTCCACCAAAGGCTTTTTGTCCAAAAACCCCTACCGCAATACCACCCCAAAGCCCACACACACCATGCAATGGAATCACGCCTAGCACGTCATCGAGCTTGATACGGTTTTGAATCAAGGTAAACAAATACACAAACAAGCCCCCTGCCACGCCACCGACAAACAACGCTCCCAATGGGTGCATCACGTCCGAGCCTGCACACACGGCTACTAAACCTGCCAAAGGACCATTGTGCATAAAACCTGGGTCGTTTTTGCCGACTAACATAGCGACCAACGTACCACCGACCATCGCCATCAGCGAATTGACTGCGACCAAGCCAGAAATATTGCCGATTTTTTGGGCGGACATGACGTTAAAACCAAACCACCCAACAATCAAAATCCACGACCCCAATGCCAAAAATGGAATGGACGATGGTGGATGGGTACTGGCATAGCCATGCTTGTAGCGGTTACGTCTTGCCCCTAGCAGATACACCGCCCCCAAAGCGACCCAACCGCCAAAAGCGTGTACCACGATTGAGCCTGCAAAGTCATGGAACGGCACGCCAAATAACGATTCGATACCGCTTTGAATACCAAATTTACCACCCCAAACCACGCCTTCCATCAAGGGATAAAAAAACGACACAATCAAAAAAGTCGCTATTAACAACGGCAACATTTTGGCTCGCTCTGCCACGCCCCCAGACACAATCGCAGGAATCGCCGCCGCAAAGGTCAATAAAAAGAAAAACTTCATCAACTCATAGCCATTATCCGCCAATAACACATCGGTGCTGTGCAAGAAGTTGATGCCATACGCCAACGGATAGCCGATAAAAAAATACGCCATGGTCGATACGCAAAAATCGCCCAAAATCTTGCTCAAGGCATTGACTTGGTTTTTGGCTCGTACTGTGCCAAGTTCCAAAAACGCAAACCCTGCGTGCATCGCCAAAATCATCACTGACCCAATCAGCAAAAATAGCACGTCTAAACTTGAATGTAGCGGTGTCGCCATCGCTGTTCCCCTTACCCACGGATGGTATTAGCATCGTTATTTTTAAACAATACCAAACCCAAAGTTTGAATTTGTAGGGGCGTATTGAATACGCCCTAAAAAATGGGCTTATGCAATAAGCCCCTACAATATCTCTTAGGCTTGATATAAGTAATTTTTAAAATAATAGAACTTCAAAAACTGTGCCAATTTGAAAAAAAACCCCCACTTATCTAAAGTGGGGGTTAATTAAGCTTAAAATGCGGAATATCACCTTACCCAAATTTTAACACGGACACCGCTTCATATCACCGCCTGTCGGATAGCGGGCATCGACACAGTAGCGAAAAAACGTCTTTTCGTCCATCGGTTCAAGGTCTGGGTGATATTGTTGCATGTGTGAAAGGTAAGTTGGATAATCCGCCACACCCACCATCAAGCGAAAGCTTTGCTGTAAACGTTTTACCAACGTCATCAAGCGTGAAATATTTTTTGGGCTAAATATCACGTCTTTTTGGGCTTGTAGGGTAAATTTGATGAGTTTAGTCACCAAGGTTGTGCGATTATCCATAGAGCTGACCTATTTTTGGTAGGATATTATTAACAATGCACCAAAATAGTTTATTTAACCATTTTGGTGCAAGCAATTCTTTCATCACCTTAATGCGAAGCACCTGCACTCAATGGTACTGGGTCACGATACACAGCTTCCCCTTCGACCACGGTTGGGTTCGGATTAGCGAGGGCTTTGCTCAAGGCTTTGAGAGAGCCAATAATCATCACCACGAGTACCAACATAAAGAACCCGCACAACACCGCATTCACTTGGTTAGAGAATACAATGGTGTGCATTTCGGCAACAGTTTTAGCAGGTTTAATCAACTCACCTTTGGCAATGGCATTGCTGTATTTATCCGCTTGTGCCAAGAAGCCAATCGCAGGATTGCTATGGAAAATCTTTTGCCAGCCTGCATACATACAAGTGATGGTTAAGAAAATCGTTGGCGTAATCGTGACCCACGCATATTGTTGTTTTTTCATTTTAAACAACACCACCGTGCCTAAAATCAACGCCATCGCCGCCAAAATCTGATTACCAATACCAAATAACGGCCAAAGCGAATTGATACCGCCCAATGGGTCAACCACGCCTTGATATACGAAAAAGCCCCAACCGCCCACAGCAATCGAAGTTGCTAGCATATGCACACCCACATTATGTGAGTTTTTGACGCTTGGCACAAGAATGCCAATGGTATCTTGCACCATAAAGCGACAAGAGCGAGTCCCTGCATCGACCGCAGTCAAAATAAACAAGGCTTCAAATAAAATCGCAAAATGATACCAAAAGCCCATCATGGCTTCACTACCAAAGATTGATGACAAAATATGAGCCATACCAATCGCAAAAGTCGGTGCCCCACCCGTACGAGAAATAATTGAGTTTTCCCCAACTTGCTGAGCTAAAGTCGTCAATGCCTCTGGGGTGATGACAAAGCCGAGTTTTTGAACCGCAAGGGCAGCAGATTCAGGCGTTGTACCCAACAAAGCTGCTGGGGCATTAATCGCAAAATACATCCCTGGGTCAAGAATCGTGGCACAAATCATCGCCATTACACCGACCATTGATTCCATCAACATACCACCGTAACCAATGGCACGAGTGTCCATCTCATTATCGACCAGTTTTGGGGTCGTACCGCTCGATACCAACGCATGAAAGCCCGAAATCGCACCACAAGCAATGGTAATAAACAAAAATGGAAATAACGAACCTTTAAACACAGGGCCTGTACCATCAATGAACTTGGTCACCGCAGGCATTTTTAATTCAGGCATGGTAAACACAATCGCCAACGCCAAGCCAGCAATCACGCCAATTTTTAGGAAAGTTGATAAATAATCACGAGGGGCAAGCAACAACCACACAGGTAACACCGAAGCCACAAAGCCATAGATAATTAAAGCCCATGTTAACTGCGTGCCAGTTAGGGTGAAAATCGGTGCAAAGGTCGCACTTTTGGCAATATCACCACCAAACACAATCGCCATCATCATCAGCACAAAGCCAATAATCGACACTTCCATGATTTTACCAGGGCGTAAAAAACGCATATACACGCCCATAAACAGGGCAATCGGAATGGTCATGGCAATGGTAAACAAGCCCCAAGGACTGTTGGTCAAGGCTTTCACCACCACCAATGCAAGTACGGCAAGGATAATCACCATCACTGCCAATGCCCCAAGCATCACGACTGTCCCAGAAAACTTGCCCAGTTCGTCTTTTGCCATCTCGCCCAGTGACTTACCGTCACGGCGAGTTGAGAGGAATAGCACGGTAAAATCCTGCACCGCCCCTGCAAACACCACCCCAACCAATAGCCACAATGTACCGGGTAAATAGCCCATTTGAGCTGCCAAAATCGGGCCAACCAACGGGCCTGCCCCTGCAATCGCTGCAAAGTGATGCCCAAATAATACGGATTTATTGGTAGGAACATAGTCCAAGCCATCTTTAAGTCGATGGGCTGGGGTAACACGGCGAGGGTTTAACTCAAACACTTTTTTGGCGATAAATAAGCTATAATAGCGATACGCAATGCTATAAGTACACACGGCGGCAATGACCAGCCATACCGCATTGATGCTCTCACCACGGTGTAGAGCCAATGTGCCAAGAGCCACTGCTCCGATGACTGCTACGGCAAGCCAGAGCAGTTTACTCAGTAAGGGGTTTGACGGTGAGCCAAACGCTGAAGAAGAGGGTGTTTGCATAATCATTCCTTGTTTTTATCAATCTATAAAATCGCAAACCAATACTATGATAATCCTTTGCAAAGTTTAACATGAAAACATAGTTGTGTAACCTATTCCACTAAGTAATTAACCTAAAAATACTGAATTAAAACTGACACTTATTTCCTCACGGTATGCCCCATGACTAAAGCCACGCCAAACCCACAAATTCCACCGCCTCAGCATTATATTCCCAATCAAAAAACACCCACTGGCGTATCAGCTGACCCTACCACCGAAATGATGAGCGATAAGCAACGTGAACTTTACCAAACCCTAAAAACTGGGGCTGTGCCTGAGCAAATGCCCAATATTTCCCAAGTACAAAAAAACCAATTCAACGCCTCAACCCCAAAGACCAAAAAACCCTTTCAATGGCAGTTTTTATTACCCAAATATTGGGGGATTTGGCTCGCCTTTGCAATATTCTTACCGTTGGTGTATTTACCGTTGCGTTGGCAATTTAAAATTGGCAAAGCCCTTGGGGTTTTGATTTTTCGGTTTGCCAAACGCCGTCACCATGACACTTTGACCAATTTACGCCTTACCTTTGCCGAAAAAACCGAGGAAGAGCGACAACAAATGGCAGAACAGGTGTTTATCAATGCAGGGGTGGGGTTGTTTGAAAGTTTGTGTGCGTGGTTTCGCCCCAATGTGTTTACACGGCTGATAACTGTGTCTGGGCTACAACACGTCAAAACCGCTGAACAAAAAGGCAAAGCAGTAATGATTTTAGGGGCTCATTATACATTATTGGATTTGGGTGGGCTGATGGCAAGTTTGTTTATGCCTGTCGATGTGGTATATCGCCCACAAAATAACGCCTTGCTTGAATGGTTTATTTATAACGCTCGGCTCAGTCTATATCACGACCAAATTGACCATCATAATATGCGTCACCTTGCCAAAAATCTTAAACAAGGGCATCGGATTTGGTACACGCCAGACCAAGATTTTGGGCTACAACAAGGCGTGATGGCAAAGTTTTTTGGGGTGTCGGCAGCCACGGTCACGGCTCAACGGCGATTGGTAAAACTCGGTGATAAAAGCAATCCGCCTGCGGTGGTATTGGTGCATTTTTACCGAGAAACCCCAGTCGATATGCCCAAAGGCAGACGACCGCATTATCACATTCGCTTTACCCCTGTGTTGGACAATTACCCCAGTGACGATGAACTGGCGGATGCCAACCGCATCAATCAGCAACTGGAAAATCTGATTCGCATCGACCCCACACAATATATGTGGTTTCACAGACGCTTTAAAACCCAAGTGGATGGGACGAATTATTATAGTCGTTTAAATTAGCCATAGGACAGTTTTGTAGAGGTGTATTGCATACGCCCAAATTTCTAATTCTCATTTTTGATTTGATTCACTATATCACCAAATCATGCCTAAAAGTTGGAAGTAGAATTAAATCCATTTTTTTATTTTTAGATTCTCAAATCCTTATTTAATCTTTGCTATAATATAATTATGCCACAGTGGATAGGCGAAAAAGTCTTGCCATTTCCCACACATAGTTCGGCTGTTACCGCTTCTTTGACAATTAAATAATCAGAACCCAATAGTATAATCCCTTGTTTTAGTAAGGGTGTTTTAACTATAATAAATATTTTAATCTCTCATATTTGGAGAATCGCTTTGTCAACCCGCTCTACACTTCGCTTTTTAACACTTACCTTGCTTGCCTCAAGCACCTTGACTGCCTGTAATAAAACACCTGAAAAACCTAGTCAGCCCAGTTCAAACACTGCCACAAGTCCTGCCCCAGCCAGCCAAAACACATCATCAACCACCCAAAAAACCAACCTAAATTTACCAACTTATAATGTCGCTGTCATGGGGTCTAATCCACCCTATGTTGCACTTAATGAGAAGGGTAATATTACTGGATTGGAGGTTGATTTACTCAAGGCGATTGGTGAAAAACAAGGATTTAATGTTCAGTTCAATGCTACCCCTTTTATTGGAATATTAGATACGCTCAATTCACAGAAAGCCGATATAGTTGGCTCAGGTATTTTTCTAACACCCGAGCGTGTGAGCAAATATCAACCTACTAACCCTTATATGCAGGTAGGATTGGGGGCATTGACACTTAATGACCGTACCGATATCAATAAAATTGAAGACTTACAAGGTAAAAAAGTCTTGGGGCAAAAAGGATTCTTCCTATTTGAAGAAGTGCTAAAAAAAGATGTATTAAAAGGCAAAGTTGAGAATGCGATTCCTGCTAATACCACCTTCTTGGCAGTACAATCCATAATACAAAAAAAAGGAGATGCGGCCTTTGGGGTGGATGTATCACTCAATGATATCCAAAAACATATGGATCATAAAGTAAAATTAAAGCTTATCCAATATCCACATTCAACACCATATTATGTGAGCTTTTGGGTGAAAAAAGGGCGTAATGATGATTTGCTTAACAAAATTAACAAAGGCTTAGAGCAAATCAATCAAGATGGTACGTATGCCAAAATCATGCAAAATTGGACTGGTAAGCAGGGCGGTGTGCCGAACCCAAATGTGATAGCAACGATTCCTGCACAGCCTTAATTGACTATCAACAACAACCAAAACGCCTAGCTTATCTAGGCGTTTTTTTATGCCAAATTCCCTCAACCTAAACTACCCAAATTTGCTATACTAACGGCATTTTTAATTTTGTAATATCATTGAGAAAACCATGACCGAAACCACCCAAAACTCAGCCCAAACTCCAACGCAAAAACGCATCCTTACAGGCATTACGACTTCTGGCATTCCGCACCTTGGCAACTATGTTGGAGCGATTCGCCCTGCCATCCAATCTGCCATGCAAAGCGAAGACGAGGCGTATTTTTTCTTAGCAGATTTGCACGCACTGATTAAATGTAGCGACCCTAACATGGTTCACGCCTCCACCAAAGCCATCGCCGCCACATGGTTAGCCTGTGGTCTTGACCCAGAGCGAGTGACTTTTTATCGTCAATCCGACATCATCGAAATCCCAGAGCTATCATGGGTGTTAAGCTGTAACTGTGCCAAAGGCTTGATGAACCGAGCCCACGCCTACAAAGCCCAAGTCGATATCAACAACGCCACCCCAGACACCGACCCAGACTATGGCATCAGCATGGGCTTGTTTAGCTACCCTGTGCTGATGGCGGCGGATATTTTGATGTTTAACGCCACCCACGTCCCAGTCGGCAAAGACCAAATTCAACACCTTGAAATGGCTCGTGATATCGCAGGGACGTTTAACTTTAAATATTGCCAAGACAATCCGCTATTTGTCCTACCCAAAGAAGTCGTTGACGAAGACACCCCTCTACTGACAGGGCTTGATGGTCGTAAAATGTCAAAAAGCTATGGCAACACCATTCCGCTATTTGGCGAAGACCCACAAGTGGATGGTGAAAAGGCATTGAAAAAAGCCATCATGCGAATCGTGACTAACTCGCAATTACCAGAAGAACCCAAAAATGCCGATGACAGTACGATTTTTGAAATTTATCGTGCGTTTGCCACCCCTGCGGAACAAGCGGAACTGCGTCAGCGTTTTGAAACTGGCATTGGTTGGGGTGAAGCTAAAGAGATTTTATTTGAGAAAATTAACAGCGAAATTGCCCCTTTCCGTGAGCGTTATAATCATTTGATGGCAAATCCGAAAGAACTGGAAGAAATCCTACAATTAGGGGCAGAAAAAGCCCGCCGTGAAAGTCGTAAACGTATGGAAAAAGTGCGTAAAGCGATTGGGATTAAGCCACTGGCGAAATTGAAAAAATAAATGCTAATGGATAGCAAATGGTAGGGTGCGTTTTACGCACCTTTAAGTAAATGGATAAAATTATATATCGTTTTCCGTTCGCCCTGAGCTTGTCGAAGTGTAGCGAAAAACCGTTATGGTTCGACAAGCTCACCACGAACGGTTTTTATAACGCAATATTGTCCACTTGAATCAAGATAAGCTTTTCAAATGGTGCGTAAAACGCACCTTACAGCTACTAAAACTCGTACAGACAACAAAGGCAATCATGGAAATTAATTACAAAAACTTTCTCACCTACACCCATACGCTATACCAAACCGACAAAGCCTATGACGACAGCCAAGCCGACCGCCTTGCTCGTCATCGCCACCTTGAGCCAGACTCTGCTGAGTTTTTGGCAAGTTTTGTCATCAGCAAAAATGTCAAAAACGTGCTAGAAATCGGCACTTCGACAGGCTATTCTACGCTGTGGATTGCGTATGCGTTACACCAAATTAACGCCCAACCTCAAGACCCATCAGCCAGTTTAACTTCCATTGATATTGATGAATGGCGACTGTTGACCGCTCGCAATCATTTACGCACGTTACGACTGGAAGATGCAGTGACGTTACAACAAGTCGATGCCAAGGACTTTTTACACCAGTCAAATGAACGTTACGACATGATTTTTTTGGATGCGGAACGTAAGTTCTATGGGGAGTATGTGGCGGATTTGAAGCGATTGATGCGGTTTGGGGATGTGTTGGTAGTGGATAATGTCGTTTCTCATGCCGATGAAGTGGTGGATTTTTTGGCAGAGTTTCAACAAGATGACAGCTATCTTTGCTCTACTCTGCCAATTGGAGCAGGGCTTTTTATTGCTGTTAAACAAAATTATACCAATCCCAAAATTTAAAGTTGTAGGGGCGTAATGCTTACGCCCTATTGAAGATTTTAAATATTGGGCTTATTCAATAAGCCCCTACAAATACTATATGTATTGGGTTTGGTATTAAATTTCCCCCTTTAATTTCACAAAAAAAATGACCAGAACTTTTATTCTGGTCATTTTTTTTAATCAATCAATCCATTACAAGGCTTGTTGCTCTTGGTTTAGATTTTTTGACACAGCTTTATCCGTTTTTGCATCAGCTTTTGGTGCTTCAAGCGGTATATGCGTAGTCTTGGCTTGTGGCGTTAAGGCTGTCGGTACAGTCAAATAAGGCAATTTTAACGCTTGGCTGGTATAACCACGCACTTCATTGGTTAACTCGGCACTCTCATTGAGTTTTAGACCATATGATGGGATGATTTCTTTAATCTTACTAGACCATGTGGTTTTCATCTGATTTGGGAATACTTGGTTTAGCACTTTTAGCATAATCGGTGGTGAAGTCGATGCCCCTGGTGATGCACCTAGCAAGGCAGCAATGGTCGAATCTTTATCACTTACCACTTCTGTACCAAATTGTAGTACCGTACCTTTATCGGTCTTTTTGATGACCTGTACACGCTGACCTGCGGTAATCAGTTTCCAATTTTCACGTTTGGCATTTGGATAATATTTTAGCAATTCTTTATGACGGTCATCATCGTTTAGACGAGCTTGTCCCATCAAGTAGGTAATCAAATCGGTATTATCAACACCGACTTTCATCATGCCAATCACGTTATGGTTGTTGGTGACAGACAGGATGTCAGTGATTGAGCCATTTTTTAGGAAACGAGTATTAAACAAGGCAAACGGCCCAAACAACATGGTTTGTTTACCATCCAAACGGCGTGTATCCAAGTGTGGTACTGACATCGGTGGTGCACCGACTTCCGCTTGACCATATACTTTGACGTTGTGGCGTGTAGTTAAGGCTGGGTCTTCAAACGATAAGAACTGACCACCGACTGGGAAACCAGCATAATTATTGGCCTCAGGGATACCAGACATTTGCAATACTTTTAGGGCTGCACCACCTGCACCGATAAACACAAACTTGGCTTTTACGGTACGTTCTTTTTGGGTCGCAAAGTCATATACAGTCACGTTCCACGTTTTATCCGCATTTTGATTTAAGGCACGGACTTCATGTTGTAAGTGTAATTTGAAGTTGGGATGTTTCTTCAGTGAATCAGTCAATTGGTTGGTAATCACCCCAAAATTCACATCCGTACCCAATGGCATATAAGTCGCTGCGACTTTTTGTTTTGGGTCACGCCCTTCAATCAATAATGGTGCCCATTTACGGATTTGCTCTTGGTCGGTTGAGAACTGCATACCGTAGAATAGTGGATTTTTGGTAATGGCTTCATGGCGTTTACGCAAATATTCAATATTCTTATCGCCCCACACAAAGCTCATGTGCGGTGTTGGGTTGATAAAGTCTTGTGGGTTGGCACTTAAATGACCAGTCTTAACTTGGTGAGACCAAAATTGACGAGATACCTCAAACTGTTCGGCAATATCGACCGCACGGTCAGTTTCGACCACGCCATTTTTTTCTGGGGTATAGTTCAACTCGGCAAAGCCTGAGTGACCTGTGCCTGCGTTGTTCCAGCCGTTTGAGCTTTCTAACGCCACGCCATCAAGACGCTCGAAGACTTCCATTTTCCAGTTTGGTTGTAATTCTTGTAAATAAGTCGCCAGTGTCATGCTCATGATACCACCGCCAATCATTACAACATCGACAGGTTGTTCATTTTCAGGGGCAGGCACGGCTCGTTTGTATAACGGCCAATATAAAAATAGGATAAGGGTAAGAATCGCTAAAAATAGCAATATCCCTACAATTTTGAGAGATTTTTTCATAATTAGGTGATGTGCTTGGCATAAATTTAATTAACGGACGCCTATTTTAGCAATACTTTTTAATTAATCTTATCAAATTAACAGTATTGCTTTAAAATAACTACAAGAATGTCTTAAAATTTACACAAAAAGATACCTTTAGGGTAACGTGCTAGTAAATTGCGACTTGAAATAAAGCGTTGATAATCAAGCCTCTTTATATTATTGTACGCATCTGTAATGTCAAAATCTAAAAACCAACATCACCCATGACCAACCTCGCTATCCGTCTATATGAAACCCCAGTCCAATCGCTCCCCGAAGACCTCTACATTCCGCCAGAGGCGTTTGCGATTTGGCTTGAGCAGTTTGAAGGCCCTCTCGACTTTTTGCTATACCTTGTCAAAAAGAATAACTTTGACATCACCACCACCGCTATTTTGCCTATTACCGAACAATATCTCACTTATATTGACGAATTGGACGAAGCCCATTTTGAATTGGCAGGTGACTACCTGCTCATGGCAAGTACGCTGATTGCGATTAAAAGTGAACTGCTATTGCCCTCGCCCACCCTACCAGACGAAGAAAAAAATCCCACCAAACAACTTATCGACCGCCTTGAGCAATACGCCCAAATCAAGCACGTTGCCCAGCGACTTGACGGACTCATGCGACTGGAAAGGGACGTGTTTTTGGCGTTTGCCAGTTTGCCGAGTGCTGATGTACTTGCCAAAGAGATACCGCCTTACCCACCCACGATGTTGGTCGATAGCTTAATCAAAATGCAACTCAAGCCCGACTACCAAATGCACCATATCAAAGCCGATATCGTGCCGTTGGCTGACCGTATGGCGAGTATCAGTCGGATTTTGGCAAGTCGTGGCAAGGGGTCGTTCTTTGATGTGTTGGATAAAAATCAAGGCAGAATTGGCGTGGTGGTCAGCTTTGTGGCGATTTTGGAATTGGCGAAACAACGGCTGATTGACTTTATGGTCGAGGGCGACAATGATGCCGAACTTAACCAACTCACCCTTGTGTGGCTGAATAGTGAAAAGGCATAAATAACGACTGCCACGGTAATTTATTGTGCTTGTACTTATGTTGACTCAAGCGTACAATTATTACAGAAGTTTTAAAGATTGTAACCAAAGTTAGGACAATAAACCAAAATTTCTTTAATAATTAATAGTTTAATTGTCATTTATTTAACAATAATAGCCACACAATAAGGAGTGACGCATGAAAACTAAACTGTCTTCCCTTTCCACTGCCGTATTATTCGGTTTGACATCGCTAGTTAGCCAACAAGCTTTGGCAGATTATGGCGACTACGGCAAACAAACTGCCATTGACCTTGCCGAGCAGTATGCAGGACGTTATACAGGCACAGAACAAGAAGTCAAAGCCTCAAAATATGTCGAAGACCGTATGCGAATTGCAGGTAGCAAATACCAACCCACTCGCCAAGATTATTCTTTTGTTGCCAAACGTGGTGTGTTGGCAAAACAAACCCTTAACAGTAGCAATATCATCGTTGAGCAAGCAGGCACAGGCAACACAGGCAAAACCCTCTATGTGGGGGCTCACTACGATTCAAACCCATCAAATAAAACCACTGACCGCTCAACCTTACAAGGCTTAGATGACAATGCGTCTGGCTTGGGGGTTTTGACTGAATTGGTAAAAAATCTTAGCCAAATCCAAACCTTACATAATGTGAAATTTGTTGCTTTTAGTGGCGAAGAGTATGGCTTAGAAGGCTCAAAAAGTTTTGTCAACAGCTTGAGCGATAGCGAA
Source organism: Moraxella sp. TY6 (assembly GCF_048551375.1). NCBI lineage: Bacteria > Pseudomonadati > Pseudomonadota > Gammaproteobacteria > Moraxellales > Moraxellaceae > Moraxella > Moraxella sp. TY6. Next base: position 73,382 of record NZ_JBLYZJ010000008.1, read on the forward strand.
AAACAAAATGCCATTGGCATGATTAACCTTGACAGCTTGATTACTGGCGACCATATGTACGCCAATACAGGCGACAAAGCCTATGACAAAACCGCCCAAAAAGTCGTCCCACAATACGCTGCCTTGCGTGAAAATGCCGAAGCGATTGCCAAATCATTGGGTATTGATTTACAAAAAAATGAGGGCGACTTAATCGCTGAAGAAGCCACCGAACCGTACAAACCCTATGGCGTTGGCTGTTGTAGTGACCACGAATCCTTTGACGAGGCAGGTATGCCTGTGGTTGCCTTTGAAGCGACCAACTGGCGACTTGGGCCAGAATTTGACGGCTATACCCAAACTGACAATCCAAAAATCCCAGATGGTTCAACATGGCATCAACCTGCCGAAGATAACAAACAATTTTTGACCAATGCCTTGGGTGAAGAGCGTATCAATCAACGAATGCGTGATTTTTCTAAAATTGTCACTCGTCTTATTGTTGAACAAACAGGGGCAGATGTTCAACAAGCCAATTTTAGTGCTATTGAACAACAAAACAAATTGGCAGGCTATTTACATAAACAAATCGCCACCACCCAATCCAATCATGGCGTATTTGAACGTGCTAACTACCTTGCTAGCAACGTATTGACTGACAATACCCCCAATGCCAACCGTGTTTGGTTTGATGCCAACCAAAGCTATCAAGACACCGCCATTAATGGTGAAGGCACGCAAGCCCAACTTGGACTATACGGCGAACACGCCATCAACCCACAATGGGCAATCGGTGCAGGCATCGAAGCCAACCATTACAAAGGCGAAAATGACAGCCCAGTTCGCAAAGACACAGGCTACGGTGTAAAACTCTACTCTATCTACGCTTCACCCCTGTCAGCTTGGTGGAATACCACCCTACTTGGCTATGGCAAACATGAGCTAGACACCAACCGCAGCGTTACTTTGGGCGGACAAAATGGCACACCTGTTATCATTGATAACCTCGAACGTGGTAACCTTGATGCCAATGTATTAAGTGTCAGCACCGAAACAGGCTACAACTTCCTTAACCGCCCTAACTACAAACACGGCGTGTATGTTGGCACAAACTACAGCGATATCAACTTTGACAGTTACACCAGTGGCGACAAATCTCGCACCGCACTTAACATTGGCGAAACCGATGCCCAAGCGTGGGATGCCGAAGTTGGCTACCAAATCCAAAGCCAATTTGCAGTCGCCAATAAACCTGTGAAAATCAAAGCCAAATTGGGCTACGTGAATGTCATTGATGAGCCTGTGGTAGATAGCATCACCACCAAAACGTTTGACGGTGTGACCCATACCCTAAACTACAAACAAGATGACCTCAATCATTACGGTCGCTTTGGCTTAGGATTAAGCAGTAACTTGGCAAAAGGCACTTGGGCTTATCTCAATGGTGAAACCACCTTTGCCAAAGACAATGACAGCGATGACGACTACTCAGTACAAGTCGGTATTCAACACGAATTTTAATCGCTAATCTGTAAGTTTTATTGTATTATCGCCATGCTTTGATAGCGTGGCGATTTTTTATGTGTAAAAAACGACATTTAAAGCACGTTTGGATGAAGAGAAAAAATTAACCACTTTACTAAATCAACTTTACACCCTTGAAAAACAACAGGAATTACAACAACGTTTAACTGCTGTTGGTTTAAAAGTTGATTAAATACTCGGTTATCATAATAATGCCAATATTTAAAATCTCAAACTGGGCGTATTCAATACGCCCCTACCAATCTCTAAAAACAACTTTAAACCATGACAAATTTTAGCCAAAAACACCAAACCACCCAAATCCACAGCCGTGAAATCGAAGCGATTTTGCACGCCTCAGAAATGCCTGTTACCGCAAAACAGCTTCGTTCATGGCTTGAGCTATCGCAAAGCGAGCTTGACACCGCCTTGATGATACTGCAAGACCGCCTATCGCAAGGGGCTTTGACATTGGCACATACTGCCAGTGGCTATCGGCTACAGATTGCCAATACCTTTAGCCCACTCATTCAAAAGGTCTTTCCACAACGCCAAGAAAGCCTCAGCCAAGCCCTACTCGAAACCTTAAGCGTGATTGCTTACAAACAGCCTGTGACACGAGCCGACATCGAGCAAGTGCGTGGCGTGACCGTATCGAGCAACATTTTACGGCAATTATTTGATAAGGGATGGATTGAGGAAAAAGGCTTTAAAGACACGCTTGGGCGACCTGCGTTATTACATACCACGGATGGGTTTTTGGATGCGTTTGGACTGGCAAGCCTTGATGACTTGCCAGAAATGCCTGTGATTGGGAAAGTTGTGGAATAGCTAATTTTATACTTGACGGGCAGGCAAGCCCCATTGATTTGGCTCTGGTTTGGTATCTGTCGCAAGCCATACCAACAGTAAAATCCCCACAAAAGGAATAATTGAAATCAACACCCACCAGCCCGATTTATTGATATCATGCAAGCGTCTAGCACTGGTCGCTAAGTTGGGAATCATAAATGCCAACATACCAATGCCGACCAGTATGCCATCTGTCCCTAACATACCATCAACAACGGCTAATAGGATGTAAATCATAATAAAAAATAAATAAAAATACCAATACTCTTTACGTCTAGCTCTACCATTGAAATTGGCATAATTTTGCAAACATTTTTTCACCCAATCAAAAAACCCATAATCCTCTTCGACTGCCCATACAGGATTAATCTCATTGCCTTGACGCATGACTTGTCCGCCCATTTGTTGTGGGGCTTGGTAGGGATTCATGGTGACTGGATTGGCTTGGGTTTGCATGGTACTCATGGTGGGCTGAATACTGGTAGCATGACCTTGAGCGTCAACTAAAAACTCGACCATCATGCCTGCCATTGGGGCATTTGGCTGTTGCCAAGCTTGGGTGCTAAATACGTAGTTTTGTCCATCCTCCCCTCGAATAATACCTTGCCCATGTTGGGCAGAAAAATTGGCGATTTGACCTTTCATATTGTTATCCTTATTAATTGTAGTTTATTGATTATTCAGCTTTATTACGTCTAAAAGGCGATTGCAACAGATGACTACGTTCATCATCACTATTGGTTTGCATAGGAATTTGTTGGGTTTGGTTCATGGTTAATAATGGTTGATTTTTACTGTTACTGAGGTCACGAATGTTTTTTTGAATGGTAATCGCCCCAAACAAGCTCATGGTATAAGCCATCATATAAAAGCCCTTTTCACTCAGCGTCAATGTGGCATTTAACAATCCCACCACAATCAACCCCACTGCAGAGGCTAATGCTACCCAGCTAATAATATAGTATAAACGGGTGGTCGGAATGCCTTCAGCACGGTCACGAATGGTCTTTTGTAAACTAATGGACGCATACAAACCCAACAACAACACCGCAAAATAATAGCCTTTTTCATTCAATTGCATGGTGGCATTAAACAAACCAAACAAATATGCCAATACACCAATCGCCATCACAGCCCACGAAGCACCAATATAGGCAGGGGTGGGTTGGGTGTGTTGTGAGTTAGGGTTCGTCATTTGTCATTCCTTTTGCCAATTTTTTATGAATATGATACGTCCATCCCATCATCTCATTGATTATTAAACATTCTTCCGTTTGGGTATGGCTTTATGGCATAACATAGCATATTATGCACAATTAGCAAGTTTTTATCTGAAATAATTCTACTTTGGTCAATCAAATTCGTGTATTTATCTTAGGAATTACGCAAACGTGAAAGAAGCGTTCGCCCTGAGCTTGTCGAAGGGTAACGTTTCCTATGGTTCGACAGGCTCACCATGAACGGAAACATGAAATTTGCACAAGTTCTATCTCTATAATGTTGACCGACTTTTTATACAGGTGATTGTTAGCCCTATGCCGTTTTCTGGATTGCTTATTATTCTGAGTTTGGTGATTGTCATTCCGTTGTGGTTTATTGTTCGAGCCAAGCGTCAGCCCACTGCCCAATTTCAGCCTAACCCCTTAAATCCCAATCATCTATCGCAAGCGTCAACCGAGCAACCGCCTGTGATTGCGTTGGGAAAATTACCCAACCTTTTTCAGCAAATTATCACCGATATCGAAGCCCAATTTGCCGAAATCGTCCGTAAAGACCAAGCGTCATTGATTGATAAAGACAGCTTTTTTACTGCAAAACGCTTGTTTTATACTCGCTTGCCAGAGATGGTCAATGATTATCTCAAACTCGACCCCCATTATGCCACGGCTGAAATTATTGATAAAGCCCAACACTTGACCAGCTATGACCTTGTGCAAAAACAGCTCAAAGCCATACTCAATGTGTTTATCCAAATTAACCAAAGTAGCAACCAACAGCAATTACAGCATATTCTTGGCAATCAACGTTATTTACAAGCCGTGTATCAACAAACAGGTTTAGTGCAAAATAACGAACTTTTATCCGTTATTACTACAAACACAAATAGCCCTACGGTTCAGCTAGACAGCCTAAATTTGTCAGCCGATTTAACCAAAAATTCAACCACCAATACTACCAATCAATTACTCGATAGTGATTGGCAGGCAGGTTATCAATATTTGCACCAATATTTACCACAAGTTCATAATCCGCAATCGGTAAAATTTTCCCAAAGTTTTGTCAGTTTGGTCGGTCAGTTGGTGTATATCGCCAGTATTACCCAACAAGCGACAAAACAGGAATTGGGTAAAGGCTTAAATAAACTACACATTCAAGCCGATTTACAACTAGAAGCCCTAGCCAATCTGTTAGCGTATCAGTTGCCACAGTCTTTGCAACAGGCTCATGCCTTGCCAAGCGATACAGTGATAAATTATGAAAATACCACTCGCCTATTGATTCAGCAATTATTGGAAATTTTGCATAATTTACTGGCGACCTTGGATAAGCCGTTACCCATTGCGGATAAATTGGCGTTGGTGCAGAATTTACATGATGATTTGGCGGATTTGGTGGAACAACAACTGTAAAATGATAGACAAAAAACATGGCTTTTTACACCAAATTTCTCTACAATAACCACCTATGTTAAGGCTATTATCCGCCTTATTCGCTTTTTTCTTACCACATTGTGAAATGTCATTCCCTGTCAAAGGACACCTTATGAAAGACGAAAAATTACAAAAAGCCCTCGCTCGCCTTGGTCTTGGCTCACGCCGTCAAATGGAAACCGTCATCGCCGAAGGGCGAGTCAGCGTCAACGGTACAGTTGCCACCATTGGCGACCGTGTTGGACAAGGCGATGAAATCCGTGTCGATGGTCGCCTACTCCGCTATACCGCCGAAAACGAAAAACGTCGCCGTATCCTAATGTACTACAAACCTGAAGGCGAAATCTGCTCAAGCCATGACCCTGAAGGTCGCCCAACCGTCTTTGAACGCCTACCACCGCTATCGCATGACCGTTGGGTGATGGTCGGACGTTTGGATATCAACTCGACTGGTTTGCTTTTATTTACCAATGATGGTGAATTGGCACACCGCCTAATGCACCCTTCCAACGAAATCGAGCGTGAATATGCCGTGCGTGTGATGGGCGAAGTCACCCCAGAGATGATTAATAATCTCAAAAAAGGCGTGATGCTCGATGATGGTATGGCACAATTTGATGACATCACCGAAAAAGGTGGTGAGGGTATCAATAAATGGTATCAAGTCAAACTTAAAGAAGGTCGTAATCGTGAAGTCCGCCGTCTATTTGAGTCGCAAGGGCTAAAAGTCAGCCGTCTATTGCGTACTCGCTATGGCTCGGTGAGCCTGCCTCGTGAGCTTCGCACAGGTCGCTATCTTGAATTGGATAGAAAAGAAATTGATACGCTGGCAAGCTTGGTAAATATCCGCCCTCGTCAAGGTACTGGGTTATATGGTATCGCCAAACGCCGTCAAGAACGCCATGAAAAAAAACCGCTAAAAGCTCGTAAAGTCAATCATTTACGCAGAGATAAGTAATCGCCAACCCAATACATATCGTACCGTAGGGGCGTATTGCATACGCCCTTTTTTATTGATGGCTTATTGGGGTGTATTCGCAATCAATACCAATTCGCTATCACCCCCTTGGGTGTCAAAACGTGCTTTGAGATAGCGATTACTAATCAGCAATTTTTGGGCGTTCTGCTCATACATAGCATCAAGCATATCATCAAATTGCTCGTTGATGGTGTCCAAATACTCATCCAATAACACTTTGGCAGTTTTGCCTGTCGTGCCGACTGCCAGTTGATTGGCTCTCACATTATCAAGGCGTTGGTAATTTTGTACCGCTTCTGGCAAATCTTCATTGAGGATTTTTTTTACCAAAAACTGATTTTCGCCCATGATGGCTTCGTCTTTAATTTGTTTGCTATCATAGTAGCCGAGCAATTTTTTGGCTTTTTGGTCGATGCTTTGCACTTTATCAATCACGGTTTTTGGCAGGTTTTTCGTGGTAACTTGGGTCAATTTTGGCATACTGTCAAAGTCAATACCTCGCCCACGTTTCATCGTTTGAAACAGTTTATACAAGCCAAACGATGCCAATAACGGCAATCCAACATAAATCAGTAATAATAAAGGGTATAAAATCAGTGGGTTAGCAAACCAATCCATTATTTTTCCTTAACATTTATCAATCTAAATACCCTCATTGTAGCATTTTGCGGATGAAGGTCTAGCAGGATTGGTTATAAGTTTGGTGAGTTTTTATAGAGATTTTTACATGGTACGAGATTTGACATAGCGATAAGTAGTCACTAATTGTTGGGTGGCTTGGTGCGACAATTCATCAAGCAAATCACCGAGTTGCTGATGCACGGCTTGTAATACATTGATTAAGACTTGTTCGGCATTTAGCTCACCATGAATCGGTTGTTGCAATGCTTGGGGGTTAAAACGTGCCAGTTGGTCGTATTGATTGACGGCTTGGGGTAAGGTTTCATTAATCAAACGATTGATAACAAACTGTTTTTCGGTCAGCCATGTCCCAGTTTGTGGGTCTGACTGTTGTTGCCATGCCAAATAGTTTGCCATACGGTCATTTATCGCCACCAGCCATTCCACCGCTGACAGAGGCATACGGTCTATTTTTTCCATATCCACCCCCACCAAATACACCAGTGACGGAATATTGCCATAACGTGTCCGCCAATAGCGTTGTTTGATTTTTTTGGAAGGTAAGACAGCTTGGGACTGGGCTTGGGGGCGTGATAGCGAATGTGGTACACTCATGCCTTGTTGGTAGCCCAACGCTTTTGGGGTGAGTACGGCATGGCGTGAAGCACCAACTTCAATACCCACAAAAGCGTGCATTTTATGCCAAATCACTGATAGCAGGGTTTTGAGTAACCACCCTACCAACAATAACATCAGCAACATTATCAACAATTTAACCAAAACCGTTCCTATTTTCGTGTTTTACTATTATGCTGATATGCGACTCCTACCACGGTTTTTCAATGGGTTATCGCCAATACCGCAATCTATTTAACACAAATAAAAACGCCACAAACATCCCCAAATAATACGCCAATTTTAATTCAAAGCTGTCATCTCGTAGCTTAAACGGCAATGCACATAACGTCACGCCAGTCGGTATCCACAACAGCATAAAAAACCAATTATCCAAGACCGACAGCCACCCATCAAGCCCATGATGTTTTCGCATCCCAGACAGCCCTAGCAATAAACAACTGATAATTAGCGTATGTATCAGCCCTTTGGGAATGGCTTTGGGATAAATAGATAACTCTTGTTTGGTATAATGGGGAAAATTCATGGCGTGCCTTTGAAATAAAATATAAAATTAAAATTTTAGGAATACATCGACATCAACCACAGCATCGCCACACAGCTAAACAATAGCCCCAATGTCAAGGCATTGCGTGACTGAATGGGGGGCTTGCCCGAAAAGCGATTTAGCACCATCGAACCTAACACAAAAAATGCAGGCAATAATACCCAAAAAATCAGCCCTGTGACCATTAACGTTGGCAAAATCATCGCCAACGTGTCACCCATATACAATCTAAAGCCAAACCCCGCTAGCCCTAACACCAACGCAAAAATTCCCAGTCCAATCGTCAAACCCATTGGGACGAGCGAAGGGGAACTGGGTGTAACATTGGATTCTGTCATCATTATTCCTTATAGCTTTATTTGGTTTGTTAAGCTTGGACACTACCCACCAACGCCAATTCGGCACGCATTTCATCAATGGCTTTTTTATAATCTTTTTGATTAAAAATCGCCGACCCTGCCACAAACATATCCGCCCCTGCTTCCGCCACGGCACGGATATTACTGGCTTTAATTCCCCCATCGACCTCAAGACGAATCGGACGACCCGAAGCCACGATACGTTGACGCACTTGTCGGATTTTATCCAATGTTCCCTCAATAAATGCCTGCCCACCAAAACCCGGATTGACACTCATTAGCAAAATTTGGTCGACTTTATCCATCACATAATCCAAATAATGCAATGGTGTGGCAGGATTTAACACCAGTCCGCACTCTGCGCCACCGTCTTTAATCAACTGAAGCGAGCGGTCAACATGCTGGCTTGCCTCTGGGTGAAAGGTGATAATATCCGCCCCTGCGTGCAAAAATTGCTCAATCATGCTATCCACAGGCGATACCATCAAATGCACATCAATCGAAGCGGTAATGCCATAATCTTTGAGAGCTTGACAAATCATGCTACCAAACGTTAAATTTGGCACGTAATGATTATCCATCACATCAAAATGCACCACGTCCGCCCCTGCCTCTATCACGTTCTGCACTTCTTCACCAAGGCGAGCAAAATCGGCTGATAAAATTGAGGGGGCAATTAAATAAGGGGTATCATTTTTGGGGTTGGATAGGGTTTTGACACTGGGTAAAGGTGAGGTGAGGTAATCATCGGTTGAATTTGGCATAAAACACCTAGCTTATGATGGGCGAAAAATTGGCAAACAAACTATCATTATTAAACTTAAAATAACACCAGTAGGGGCATATTGCATACGCCCAATACCTTAAAGCATGATGGCTAATTTGATTCACGATACTTTGGCAAGCTATTGTAGCAAAATTTTGACCCACAAAAAAGAATAAACCCAAGTCTTAGGGCAATAGACTTGGGTTTAGTTGGGCATTTCATATCGTTGTTATTGTTCTTCCTTGACAACACTCATCCTGAGCGAATCAACACTGCTATTCCTTAGCATCATCCTTGTGTTGATGGGTTCATTATAGGCAATCCGAATGCCTGTGACTATTCGCAAATGGCGGATATTGGTGTAAGTTTTTGCTTACATGGGTGTGCGTTTTTATCAGTTTATAATTTATGATAATTTTAATTATTCTCAAAAGTTTGGGCAACACCAATAAAATCTACTTGCAAAAAGTAACAAAAACAGGCATGGTAATAGGTTGCAAAAACGTATTTGCAACGGCTTGCTTTTTTAATTTTTAATTGTAAGGATATTATCATGAGTCAGCTTCGTGTTGGTCTAGTTGGGTGGCGTGGTATGGTCGGTTCGGTTTTGATGCAACGTATGCTTGCAGAAAACGACTTTGACGGTATTACGCCTGTATTTTTCTCTACCAGTAATGCTGGTGGTGATGCCCCTAAGATTGATGGCATTAACACAGGTAAGCTCGAAGATGCCCATGATATTGCGACCTTGGCAAGCTGTGATGTGATTATCACGTGTCAAGGCGGTGACTACACCAAAGCGGTGCATCAACCTTTACGTGATAGCGGTTGGACTGGTTACTGGATTGATGCGGCGAGTACCTTACGAATGACGGATGACAGCATCATCGTGCTTGACCCTGTTAATCGCAATGTGATTGACGATGCTATCAAAAATGGGCAAAAAGACTTTATCGGCGGTAACTGCACTGTGTCATTGATGCTGATGGCAATTGGTGAGTTATTCAAACGTGATTGGGTCGAATGGGTATCTGCCATGACTTACCAAGCCGCCAGTGGTGCTGGGGCAAACAATATGCGTGAGCTGATTAAAGGCATGGGCTATATCCATGATGGCGTAGCAAGCGAACTTGCTGACCCTGCCAGTGCAATTTTGGAAATTGACCGTAAAGTCGCCGAACTTCAACGTGGCGAAGGCTTTCCAAAACAATATTTTGGTGCACCGCTTGCAGGTAGTTTGATTCCTTATATTGACGTACAGCTTGATAATGGTCAATCCAAAGAAGAATGGAAAGGCTGTGTTGAAACCAATAAAATCCTTGGTAATCAAGGTGATGACGTGGTGCAAATTGACGGTATTTGCGTACGAATTGGGGCGATGCGTTGCCATTCACAAGGCTTAACCATCAAACTTAAAAAAGACATTCCCTTGGCAGAAATCGAAGAAGCCTTACGTAACAGTGGCAATGAATGGCTAGATGTGGTCGAAAATGATAAACCTGCATCTGTTGAGCGTTTAACGCCTGTTGCTGTCACTGGTACACTAAAAGTCGCTGTCGGTCGCTTGCGTAAAATGAACATGGGCGGTGAATACCTAACTGCCTTTACTGTGGGTGACCAACTACTTTGGGGTGCTGCTGAACCACTACGCCGTACTTTAGCCATTTTACGTGGCAAATTATAAGAAGTGACTATTAAGAAGTGACTTTGGCATCATACCTGTTTAAAATGCCATTTCACAAAAAATACCCCAACAAAAACACGTCTATGATGGCGTGTTTTTAGTATTTGTGTTATTTTATTGTGTGAAAACCTACTTGCAAAACATTTAGACTGGTATTTTATCGCAACTTTTGTTATAACTCTCTTATTGTTACGTGTAGTGATGGTTTAGCAACATTTAGTATTTTTTGTTACAAACAAAACCAAACCCAATTTTAGAATGCCCCAATAATATTAACAGTAATATTATAACCTTGGTTAATAGCTACTCACTGGTAATGTCTCTTTTTCGTACAGGCAAGGATTTTATTTATGTCTTGGCAGAAACGCTCTATCAAACTTATCTTCGGATTACCTTTATCACTTCCCATTGTTGCGTATGCTGTCAATATCGGTGATACCTATGTAAAATCTCAACAAAATGAACCGCTTGATGCCAGTATCAATGTCAGTGATATTGATCCTGCTACCTTTTCGGTAAAACTTGCCAATACTGAAATCTATCAACAGTTGGGATTATCCAAAGAAACTGATATTAACGTTCGCTTTGTCCCAAGTAGCAGTGATGGTGGTCAAATTATTTTAAGCACCTCACAGCCTGTCAATACGCCCTTTACAGATGTTGTGCTAGATGTTGCTAATAAGGGCGAAACCAAAACATTACCCAAAACCCTATTATTGCCGATTGATGAAAAAAGTAAAGTCTTGACACAATCAAACACATCATTGGTCAAAACTGAAGCCACCAAAACCATTGTTGGTGAAAGTAACCCTGTTGAGCTTCCTGTCGTTAAAGAAGCCATACCTGTCACCACCAATGAGCCTGTTGTTGCTGATATAGCAGACCCAGTGACCATGACTAACCCCAGCAACGATAACGATACTCAATCGTATAAAAACCTTGTGATTAGCGAAACTCGTCACTATGGCCCATTATCTGATATGGTGGCGAATAACGATACACCCACAATTACGCCTATTCCTCAACCAACAGAGCCTACCCAAACGCCCCAACCAGCTAAACAATCAAGCAAACAGCCAAATAAACAAGGCAATACCCCCACAAACACGCCCTCTAGCTCTGATGAAAGTGTCACCTATGTTGTTCAACGTAATGATAACTTATGGACAATTGCCAGTGAACTAGCACATCGTAATAAAAAAGATGTCAACACGGTGATGAAAGAAATCATGTCTGCCAACCCTCATGCGTTTGTCGACAATGACCCAACCAAACTCATCGCCAATACCGAGCTAAATGTTCCTCGTTATCAAGTTATGCCCTCACAGATTGGGGTGAAATCAGCGAATAATCTCAAAAAACAATATAAAGCCACTCAAGCCAAGACTATCAAACAGCAAGTCAAACGCCCAACAACCAGTGCTAAATCAAATACATCAGCAAAACCAACCATTGCAAAAAAAATCACCCCAAAACCAACTGCCCCAAAAGTTGTGCATAAAACAGAAATGAAAATTATCGCCCCAAGTCAAAATAATGGAGCAACACAAGGTTCAAACAAAAGCACATCAACCCTAACAAAAGGGGTATCGTCACAAATCGTTAGCCAAGTTCAACAAAAACGCCAATTCACTGCCCAACAAGCCAGCAAAGTCGGTCAATTAAACCAAAGCCTTGTCAATGCTGAAAAACGCTTAAAACTCCAAAACAGTAAATTAGCCCAACTTGAACAACGCTTAAAAGAACTGAATAAACAATAAAATTGAAATGATAAGATTAAGGAGAAAGGCATGGATCCTATGATGATTGGTATCGCCGCTGTCGTAATTGTGGTAATATTGCTGGGCGTGTTCTTGGTGATGAAAAAACGCCAATCAAGTGACAATACCACACCAACGGCAAATTTAAACCGCCCAAAAACATTGGCAGAGCAACAACAAGAACTACAAGCTCAACGCCAACAACAACCTACGACACCTGCTGTTATGGCAACACCAGTCGAAGAACCTGCCTCCACTACTGATCTAGAGCTAACGACGGCTCAAGACTTTATTGAAAAACAAGACTATGGCAGTGCAGCTCAAACCCTTAAACAAGCGATTCGACAAAATCCTAAGCGTGCTGATTTACAGCTAATGCTACTCAACACCTTTGCCTTAGCCAAAGATTACGCCAGCTTTAATGCTTTTTACCCAAATGTCGCAAAGCTTGCTGATCCTGTCGTAAGTTTACAAGCCAAAAACCTAAAAAACCTACTTGATGAAGAGCAATCTTTTATTGAGCAGATTCAGCACCAAGAAGAGGTGATTGTTGATGATGACAAGCCTTTAGAGTTTGATTTTCTTGACCAAGCGGAACAAAGCCTTACCACAACATCACCTGCTCCTGCTGTCGCACAAGTGGCGAATATCCCTACGCCAATGCCTGTGGCTGATAACGACTTTTCCTTTGATTTGGGTATCGACACACCTGTTACTGCAAGCAAACCAACGCCAGCCCCTGTTGTTGCCCCAACGCCTGTGGTAGAAGAAGAGTTAGACTTTGATTTTGATATGGATATGCCTGCGGTCAGCAAAGCACCCAATCCATCAATTAGCCCATCAGTTATTCCATCCACACCTGCACCTACGGTAGTTTCAACACCTGCAGTGGAAGCGGATCTAGACTTTGATTTTGATATAGATACGCCTGCTGTCAGTCAAGCACCTGCACCTGCTGTGGTCGCACCCAAACCTGTGGCAGAAGAGCCATTAGACTTTGATTTTGCGATGGATACACCAAGCATCAATGAGCCAATGGCTAACCCTGCACCCACTACTGAGGTATTTGCGGTATCCGAACCCACTGTTGCCATTCAACCTGCCACCACTCAACCTGTTGAAACGGCTCAAACCGTGGCGATTGACGACAGCTTTGATGACTTTGATTTTGACATCAGTACAACTGAGCAACCTGCTCGTGTAACCGCTGTCGCTGACATCCCTGCTGTACCTGCCAACAAAGCAGATATGGTTGAAGATTTTGACTTTGATTTGTCTGACAATTGGGATGAACCAAAAGCAGATGCCCCCACTATGCCAACAGCTAGCCAAAATCCAACACCAGCCCCATCGGTTGTGAACGTTGAGTCTGAGCCATTATTAGCTGATGATTTGGTATTTGACCTTGATACTGACCCCGTTGCTCCTGTCGCACCTCAATCAACCGTTGCACCACAGCCTATGCCGTCTGTAGAAGCGGATAATCTATTTGATTTTGACGCCAATGAGGTTGATTTAACCGTACCAACACCAACCACTGCTTCTGTTCCTCAAGCTGAAATGATTGCAAAAGATACTGCGGTAGACTTTAGCTTTGACGAAGATTTTGCATTGGATATGCCAAGCACCACTGCAGAGCCTTTGGTAGAACCTGCTTTGACTATTGCAACTACCAAAGAGAATACCCCTGTCGCCGATAGCATTGACTTTGGCTCAGACTTAGATTTGGATTTTGGTACACTTGAAACCGAACCTCAAGCAACGACTCTAACCGCTCCTGTCGCACCTAATTTTACCGTTGAACCCGAAGTTTTAGGGGATAATGTCGAAGATACATTAAGTCAGCTTGATGCCTTATATGCCCCCTCTGCGGAACAACCACCTAGCGTAACTGCTGATACCGTCACCGTAGCAGAGCCTGCTCCAATAGTTGATAGCATTGAAGGCGTTGATGAATTTGATTTTGATTTAGACTCAAGCTCAGATAGCGTAGAAGCCCCTGTGGTTGAAACGCCAGCACCAACGGTGGAAGCCCTTACTAGCGAGAGTGTTACAACAAATCCTGCAAGTATTGAACAGCCAGTGGCTACACCTGCTGAAATCACAACAGATGCGGTTACTACAGCAATGCCTGTCAGCAATATATTAGGCAATACATTTGATTTTATTCAAGAATTGGATGTCACTCAGCTCAATATTGACCTTGCAGAACAATATATCCAATTGGGTGAATATGACAGTGCCAAACGCCTATTGGATGAAGTTAGCAACACCAATGACATGGCATTACAAAGCAAAATCAATAGCTTACTTGAAAAAATCGGTTAATATTGATTGATTACAAAAAAGGACGGTTCATTGGGCTGTCCTTTTTTATCACCCCCTTACCATAAGTCAGCATAAGTTGAATGACCATGATAAACAAAGTTTTAGGCTCACACGCTCATAATCTTACGGTCTTACATTACACCCATGTCAAAATATCAGCACAGCGTGTTTTAGCTGTACCTCTTAGCAATCATAAACCACGCAATCAGCACATACAAAGCCTCAGTGCCTCAAATGTTGAAGAAGAGCTTATCCCTTCAGCGATTCACCTTAGCCAAACAGAAATCCATCAATTAGAGCAATTTGATACCACCAAAAAACCGATCAATACCTCACTCCCTTCTGCCCATCCATCTTCAGAAAATGCCTCTCACACGACTAGTCACCCTCAGTATGTGAGTGACCCACAAAATCATAGACAAACTGTCAACCCATCAGATCAACCACTGGCAGAGATTATATTGCCCAAACCTAGCTTGATGAGTCGGCTATGGCAAATGCTAGGTGTTACCTTAATTTTTGCTATTTTTGGGTCACTATTGGACTGGTTAACCAACTTAATTAAACTGTTTGGCTCGGTAGGCAATGCGGAAATGGTATGGCTATTTTTACCAATTTTAACGGTATTGGGGCTAGTGAGTGGCTGGTTTTTTGGCACAAAAGCTGTGGATATGATTTTTGGGTTATTTCGCACCACGCCTTATGAAAACAACCCAAGCAACGATGATTATTCATTTTCATCAGGCTTGCTAAAAGCCATGGGCATTGGGTTGTTATTGGGATTGATGGGTTGGGTATTGCTGTTAATGCTAAATTAGGCAATAAAATCAACTGCTTTCAGACTATGTTTAAAACTTTGGGCTTTTGCGACATAACTTTTTGCAGAGAGCTTTAACATTTCGATTTGTTGCTCACTCAAAGTTTTGACGACTTTGGCAGGGCTACCAATGACCAGTGAGTTATCAGGGATTTGCATATTTTCGGTGACAAGGGCATTTGCTCCTACGATACAGTTTTTGCCAATCACCGCATTGTTTAACACCACTGCCCCAATGCCGATAAGGCTGTTATCACCGATGGTACAGCCATGAAGCATAGCAAGATGCCCGACAGTCACGCCTTTACCGATGGTGACAGGAATGCCAACATCCGTATGAATGACGCTGTTTTCTTGAATGTTGGTGTCATCGCCTAGGCTGACTGGGGCATTATCGGCACGAATCACCGCTCCGAACCATACGCTGACGTTATCGCCAAGCACGACATCACCGATGACTTCTGCTGAGTCAGCGACCCAGCCTGTAAAGGGGGCTTTGTATTGGGGTTGTTTGTCATTCCATTGATATAGCATGATTGTTCCTTAGGTTGGTTAAAAAAGGGCGTATTCAATACACCCCTACTCGTTATAAAACAGAAAAATTATAACCCTGCTTTTAAACTCGCTTCAATAAATTTATCCAAATCCCCATCCAGTACCGCTTGGGTATTGGATGTTTCCACGCCTGTGCGTAAATCCTTAATCCGTGAATCATCCAACACATACGAGCGAATCTGACTACCCCAACCGATATCCGACTTACTATCCTCAAGGGCTTGCTGTTTTTCCATTCGCATTTGCATTTCACGTTCGTACAATTTGGCACGGAGCATTTTCATCGCCGTATCACGGTTAGCGATTTGGCTACGTTCATTTTGACACGCCACCACAATACCAGTCGGTTGGTGGGTAATCCGCACCGCAGAATCCGTGGTATTAACGTGCTGACCACCTGCCCCACTTGAGCGATATGTATCAACCCGCAAATCGGCAGGATTGATGTCGATTTCGATATTATCGTCAATCTCTGGCGACACAAACACCGCTGAAAACGAGGTATGGCGACCATTGTTGCTGTCAAACGGCGACTTACGCACCAAGCGATGTACGCCAATTTCGGTGCGTAACCAACCAAAGGCATAATCGCCTTTGACATGAATGGTTGCCGACTTAATGCCTGCCACACCGCCTGCCGATACTTCCATGACTTCGGTTTTAAAGCCTTTGGCTTCCGCCCAACGCAAGTACATTCTAAGCAACATTTCCGCCCAATCTTGGGCTTCTGTACCGCCAGAGCCTGACTGAATATCGAGATAGCAGTCATTGGCATCCATTTCACCGCTAAACATACGTTTAAACTCAAGGTCAGCGACTTTGGCATCGGCTTCGTCCAGCTCGGCTTGTACGTCTGCCAACAGGCTTTCATCTTCGGCTTCTTGAGCCAGTTCGAGCATGGCACGAGCGTCTTCGAGTTTGTCATCAAGGGCGGTAATCACGCCAACGATGTTGTCCAGTTGGGCTTTTTCTTTGCTGATTTTGGTGGCACGGGCTGAGTCGTTCCACAATTCGGGGTTTTCGAGTTCTAGGTTGACTTCTTCGAGGCGTTCTTGCTTGGCTTCGATGTCAAAGATACCCCCGAAGTTGGTTGCCACGGTCGGCAAGGTCTTTGATGCGTTCTAAATATGGGTTGATTTCCATGATGATTTACCTTTAAATCTTGATTAAATACAATTAAAATCGGATATTATAGCATGATTGTTATGAATAATAAAAAAGGTGCGTTCAACGCACCCTACATAAAAATCAAGTCTAAGTAAAATTTTACCCTATTGGCTCAATTTTTTCGCCATCTTCTTTGACAAACACCTCTGTCAAAGGCGTATCAATCAAATCGAGTACGACTTCCGAGGGACGGCATAGCTTTGCCCCTGTATCACTCACCACAATCGGACGATTGATTAAGATCGGCTCGACTAACATGGCTTGAATTATCTCATCATCGCTGATAGTCGGATTATCCAGTCCACGTTCCGTATAAGGGGCGACATTCACTCGCAAAAGCTGTCTTGGTGTGATGTCCATTTTGCCAAGTAACTCACGCAAGGTCGCCTCATCTGGCGGTGTTTCCAAATAGTAAATCACCGTTGGCTCAATGCCAAGATGTTTAATCAAAGCTAACGTATTGCGAGATGTGCCACAGTTTGGGTTGTGGTAAATCGTGATATTTTGCATGGATTTTCCTTTTTTAATCATTGAGCAACTGGCAACCACACCGCCAAGGCGACTAACGTGGCTATCAACACAGGTAAAGTTAAAATAATGCCGACTTTGATATAATATCCCCAACTGACGGTGATATTTTTACTTGCCAAAACGTGCAACCATAGCAAAGTCGCCAATGAACCAATTGGGGTAATTTTTGTGCCTAAATCACAACCTATCACATTGGCATACACCATCGCTTGCTTGACAACAGGGTCTTGAATACTCGCCCCATCAATCGCAAGGGCTTGAATTAGCACGGTTGGCATATTATTCATCACCGATGATAGCCCTGCCGACAGCAAGCCTGTGCCAAGGGTCGCTGTCATCACGCCTTTATCCGCCAGTTGGTTGAGGCTATGCGATAAATAGTCGGTCAAACCTGCATTTTTTAGCCCATACACCACCAAATACATACCAAGCGAAAATATCACCACTTGCCAAGGGGCATTTTTGAGAATGGGAAAAACAGCGATTTTCTGCCCCATTTTTGCCACCATGAACAATATGACCGCCCCAATCCCTGCAATCAAGCTAATCGGCACGCCCATCGGCTCAAACACAAAAAAGCCCACCAACAGCAACGCCAACACCACCCAACCCATGATAAAGGTGTTTTTATCACGGATAGCCGACTGGGGTGGCTCTACCAAATCCAAGCCATACACCAGCGGAATGTCCTTGCGATAAAAACCATACAGCACCAACAGGGAGGTGACGACCGCCACCAGATTGACAGGTAGCATGACTTTGGCATACTCGGTAAAAGAGATGTCAAAAAAATCTGCGGATACAATATTCACCAAGTTTGACACCACGAGCGGAATACTTGCCGTATCAACGATAAACCCTGCCGACATAATAAACGCCAACGTGGTCGCAGGTGAAAAACGCAATGTGGTCAAAATCGCAATCACAATCGGGGTCAAAATCAACACACCCCCATCATTGGCAAACAATGCCGACATCACCGCCCCAAGTAATACGATAAATACAAATAATCGTTTAGCACTACCTTTTGCCATCTTGGCAATGTGTAGGGCAATATAGCGAAAAAACCCCGCCTCATCCAATAGCAAACTAATGATGATAATCGCAATAAAGGCAAAAGTCGCATTCCACACAATATCCCACACCATAGGGATATCGGCAAGCGTGATAACACCCAAGCCCAATGCCACCAATGCCCCAATGCTAGCCGTCCAGCCAATACCCAAACCTTTGGGTTGCCATATCACCACGACCAAAGTCGCTAAAAAAATCAACAACGCAATAACCATTGACGACCTTCAGAAATCTGCTAAAATTGCGAGATACTATAATCTATATATTTGGATATGTAAATATATGAATAAAACAGATTTTTTAAAAGCCTTAAGTGACCCCTCACGCCTCAAGATTGTGTTACTCCTGCAACAAAAACAAGCGTTATGCGTGTGTGATATTATCAGCGAGTTACAACAGCCTCAACCGACCATCTCACGGCATCTCAATCAACTCAAGCAAATCGGGATTTTGGAAAGTGAGCGTAAAGGTACTTGGATTTGGTATGCGATTAGCCCCAATCTACCAAACTGGGCAAAAGCAGTGATTAAGAGTTTGGAAGAGTAGCGTATATTGGATTTAAATCCGCCAATCTTCCACCACCCAATGATGAGCAAGGGCATGAGCGTGCAAGATATCATCTGGACACACGCACACTGGCACATCCGCCCATTCCAATAACGGCAAGTCGTTACGAGAATCCGAATACGCATAGGTTTTGCCAAAACTAATGCCTTGCTGACTCTGCTCATCAATCCACGCCTGCAAATTCAGCAATTTACCGTCTTTAAAATTCGGTCGCCCTGCCACTTTACCTGTATAACCCTCCGCTGTCAGCTCAAGCCGAGTCGCCAACACATCACTTTCCGCCACACCAAACAACTTAGCAATCGGCACAACCACAAAATCATTGGTCGCTGACACCACCAAAATCTTATCACCACGCTCACGATGAGCCTTGATAGTATCCATCGCTTTAGGTCGCATATTGGGAATTATCCAACGCTCTAAATATTTCTCTCGCCAAGCATATAAATCATCCAGTTGTTGCGACTTTAAAAAACTCGCCACAAATTCATTATACTCAACTGGGTCAAGGGTGCTGGCGATATAGTCTTGATAAAATTTATCATTGGCTTCTTCATACACGGCTTTATCCACCAAGCCTTGCTGTACGATAAACTGCCCCCAACTGTGGTCGCTATCCACATCAATCAAGGTATGGTCGAGGTCAAATAACGCAAGGTCTTGGGTGGTCATGGTGGGTTCTCTTTTGGGTTTGGTATGATTAATTTTCCGCACTATCCACCGTCAAGCTATCACCAAATCGCCAAGTACGAATAATCCGAAGCTCTAAGATATCTTTCATATCTTTGGTAAACGCCCCAAATGGAGCAGCTTTTCGCACAGAATTTTTGGCAGCCTCATCAAGAATCGGTGAGCCAGACGACTCTAGCACTTGCAAGGCTTTCACTTTACCTGTTGGATCAATAATGACCAATAAACGCACATCACCTTTTAAGCCTTTGGCACGAGCTTCTTGCGGATATTGTTGATTACCGATATGGTAGGCTTGCTGACGGAAATTTTCGATATATTTGGCGGCTTCACCTGTGGTGGTTGAATTACTGCTGATGGTTTGCACGGCAGATTTTTTGGCAAGCAGTTGTTGATTGGTACTAATTTTAGTTTCAAGTGTGGCTATTTGCTGTTGTAGGCGTTGCTCTTGTGCCTCAAGATCACTGGTGTCCTTTTTCTTTTTATTGTCATTTTCTTTATTGACTTCTTGCCAACTAATAGTAGTGCGTAGATAGCTTTCTTGGTAGGCTTGTTGGCGAGTTTTTTGTTGTTGGGTCACGATATCGTCCGTTTGATTGACACTATCCGACTCGACAGGGCTGATGGTATTGTTTTCAAAACGCACTTTTTCATCCGACTCACCACCACCTTCTTGACTGGCATTGGCAATAAAATCAGCTTTTTCGTTTTTTTGGATATTTTCGGTCAAAACCGTGGTCACTTCCTGCACCGCTGCTGTGGGTGATGCTCGGTCTTCAAAACTGATACCAAAAATCAGCAAAGCATGCAACCCCACAGCCGTCAAGGTCGAAAACCATAACACACGGTCATCGTGATGGGCGATTTTTTTAAAATGATAACTGCGACTGTCTTTGATATGTACCAAAACTCACACCTAATTACTTGGCAAACACACTATTTTACAACAACTCGTCTATGAAAGTTTATACAATTTTACCATAATAGACTAAACCAACGATTTTACCAAAAAATGCAACGACTAAAACATTTATTTCTGCCTTTTTATACCCTATAATCAGCTAATTATAACCAAATAACCAACCAATTAAAGAGAATTGCCTGTGACCACCCACGCCCATCAGATGCTTGAATTTTTGCAACCGTATGTTCGGCAATTTTCTACTGCGTCCTTACAAAAAGCACAATATCTGTATGATAAACTGGAAGATGGGGTGCAACAAGAATTTTTCATCCCTGCCAGTGAAGCCCAAGTTAATCAAGCCTTGACCCGCTTTGTGGTCAATAATGTCAAACAATTGCTTGACCTGCATTTAGAATTACACAATGGTTGGTTGCGTCTGTATGCCACAGTCAATTACCAAGGGATTTTTGCCAAACTGGCGGTCAATCTCGGTTTGGTACACGTCCAACTCGACCGCCATCGCCAACGCTTTGTATTTAACCAACTGGGCGATACCGAAGTATTAAGCCTATATACCAATTCCTACCTCAAAACCCAAGCCATTAATACCGCCATTTGGGGTTTTCATCGAGTGTTAAAACGTGACCCTTTGGGGTTAATTTTGGGTAAAATTAACTTGGTACGCCAAAAAGAAGACGTTTTATATTTGGACATCGGACGTTGGTTAAAAAAGAGCGAAAAAATCATGTCCACGCTCAATAAAGTGCAAGTCAATCATGGGCTATTGGTCGAAAAACAACTACTGCTCAAAGCCAATGCCAACATCGCTGAGGTCTTGAATCTTGGCGGTTCGCAACAACTCATTAGCGAAGCGGATAATCCGAATCACCAATAATTTTCCACCGCAATATTCCCCTCGCCTCGGCGGTTCATGGTTAATCCCCTCGCTTTTAGAGCCTCTTTGGTGTCCTCCACCATCTGTGGATTACCACACAACATGATATGACTGGACGCAGGGTCAAATGTCAGTCCTGCCTCTTGCTCCAACTGACCATTAGCAATTAACACAGGCAACCGTTCCGTCAAACCTGCAAAATTTGGCTCACGAGTGATAATAGGTATAAAGCGAAAATTTGCACCGTTTGCCTCGCTATAGGTGGCTTGTAGCGTGTGGATTTCATCAAGATAGGCTAATTCTTGGCAAGTTCTAGCACTATATACCAACACAATTTCACGATACTGCTCCCATACCTCAAGGGTTTTGAGAATAGACAAAAATGGGGCAAGCCCTGTCCCTGTCGCCAGTAACCAAAGGTCTTTGGGCAAAGGAGCTTGATAACGTGCTAACGTCAAAAATCCAAATGGCGTGGTATTCAAATATAAGTGGTCGCCCACCTGCAAATATTGCAATTTCGCCGTCAATGCCCCATCTGGAATCACCACCGAAAAAAACTCAACAAACTCATCATAGGGCGATGACACCACCGAATACGCTCGAAAAATCAGTTCATCACTGACCGATTCGTTCATGCAAACCTCAGCAAAATGTTGCAATTCACTGGGCTTCATACCCAACCGCACAAACTGCCCTGCGGTGAACTTAAGCCCTTGTGGACGAGTCACACGAAAACTAAATAACGTATCCGCCCATTGCTTTACAGCCAATACTTCTACGCTAACTGCGGTGATATCTGACATCATTTGACCTTATTTTAAACCAAAAAAAAATGTATCTTAATGGTGGTTAAGATACATTTTTTTCACACTAAATGGTAGCTAAATACGATTAATAAATTTTTACCAAAGTCAATATTTTAGCCAATCCATCTGGGAAAATACCCAAGTATAACACAGCAAGCGTCACCAACATCACCATAATACCACCTGCTTGGATACCCCAGTGATTCACTGCATCGTAAGCTGGCTTATCTTGAGGACGTTTGAACAAGGTTACCATCAAGTGCAAATAATAATACAAACTAATCGCACTACCTAAAATAACCATTGCCACCAACCACCAGCTTTGTGCTGATACCATCGCAAAAATCGCAAAGAATTTGCTGATAAAACCAGCAGTTAACGGAATCCCTGCCAATGACAATAACATCACGGTCAATACTGCGGTTAGAATTGGGCGTTGCCAAAAAATCCCACGGTAATGGTCAATATGCTCGGCTTCACCATGACGTTTGTAAGGGCTAGACATAATAGTCACCACACCAAATGCACCGACTGTCGTCAAAGCATACACCGCCATATAGAGGCTCGCAAAACCGACCGATTGGTCTTTTACACTGCTAATGATTGCCAATACATAACCCAAATGGGCGATTGAAGAATAAGCTAGCATACGTTTGACATTGGTTTGACGTAATGCCAATAAGTTACCCACAATCATGGATAAACTCGCAATCACCACAATCACCGCATTAATCGCAGGTAAGGCAAGCGTGGCAGTGGTCAATAAGAAACGTAAGCCCAACGCCAACATAGCAACTTTGGCAACACTACCTAAAAAAGTCGCCACAGGTGCTGGTGCACCTTGATACACATCCGAAGTCCATGTATGAAATGGCACAGCCGATAGTTTAAAGGCGACCCCAAATACCATCAAGGCAGAACCGACCACCACCATTGGTTGGCTAAAGGCTTGCTGTATGCCAGTCACCACACCCATACCGATACCACGGAACGCCAAAGAACCTGTCGCTGAATAAATCAACGCCATACCCATCAACATCGTGGCAGAAGCGGTCGCAGATAGCACCAAATATTTCAGCCCTGCTTCCAACGATTTGCCTCTGGCATAAGTATACGCCAACATACCATACATCGGCACAGACAATAGCTCAAGACTCACAAAGAACGAAGCCAAATGGTCGCTACAGACCATAAACAACGCCCCAAGCGTGGCAATCAACATCAACAAATACAGCTCTTCTCGGGTATCATCATAGCCTTCGATATAGCCATACGCCAACGTAAAACATGCCAATGAACTCACCAAAATCACCAACATATTAAACTGGGCAAAACCATCCACCACAAACAAGGAACTAACAAACCCTTGACTGGGTGAAAAATACCCCAACATTTGGGCAATCAGTACCAACAACGCCACATTCAAACCGACAACACTGAGCGTACCTGCTACCATATTTGAGCGTTTGACCGCAATGGCAATCATCACCACCACCACTGTCAATGATAAAATCAACATGGGGGCAAATGGCATGAGCATATTGCTACTTAACGGCATTACTGCATTCATTATTTGACCTCCATATACGCAAATGGCTCTTGTGATACAGGGGCAACATTGAGCTGATGATACGCTTGCTCAATCCACTGCATACTATGGTCAGAAGTATCCAAGAATGACTGTGGATATAGACCCAACCATAACAAACCAAACGCTAACACTAACAAAATTGACGCTTCACGTACATTGATATCACGCAACGGTGATACCTTTTCAATCGTGGCAGTTTTTTCGCCAAACAATGCACGGTAAATCATAATCAAAGCGTACAAACCTGCCCATACCAAACTAAAGGTCGCCAATACCACCACTACAGGATGTGATTTAAACGAACCCAATAAAATTAAGAACTCACCAATAAAGTTACCTGTACCGGGAATCCCCATCAAGGCAGCACTAAAGAACATCAATAGCGGTGGGTAATAACGCATTTGTCCCCACATACCACCCATCAACGTCAAATCACGGGTATGTAAGCGTTCATACAACTGACCACTCATAATAAATAACGCCGCTGAACTTAAACCATGAGCCAGCATTTGAATCATCAAACCTTGGAAACTCATCAACGTGCCTGCATAAATCGCCAACACCACAAAGCCCATATGCGAAATACTTGTATAAGCCAATAGACGCTTGATGTCATTTTGCATAAATGCCAACCACGCCCCATAAAAAATACCAATACCACCCAACATAATTGCAATCGGTGCAAACTGGGCTGACGCTTCTGGAAACAATGGCAACACAAAGCGTAATAAACCATAAGCGGCTGTTTTAATCAAAATACCTGCCAAATCCACCGAACCTGCGGTTGGGGCTTGGGCGTGGGCATCTGGTAACCAGCCATGCAATGGGAAAATAGGCAATTTAACCGCAAAACCGATAAAGAACATCAACATAATTGGATATTGCCATTTACCCAAATCAGTCCCCAATAGCTCCATATAACTAAAGGTCATTTTGCCTGTATAAGACGCATTAATCATCACCAAAATCAAAATACCAATCAGCATGATTAAGCCTGAGGCTTGGGTATAAATAAAGAACTTAGTCGCTGCGTATTCTTTGGTTTTGCCACCTGTGGCGTTATGTCCCCAAATTGCAATCAAGAAATAAATCGGAACAAGCATCATTTCCCAAAAGAAAAAGAACAAAAACATATCAATGGCTAAAAATACACCGATGACCCCACCCAAACTCCATAATAAGTTAAGATGGAAAAAACCCACACGGCGAGTAATCTCACCCCATGAACACGCCACTGCCATCATACCTAAGAAAGCCGTCAAAGCCACCATCAGTAATGACAACCCATCAATCGCCAAATGGAAGCTCACACCCAAGGTATCAATCCAAGGTAATTGGAACTCAGCAAACCATGTGGGTTTGGTCGAAGGTGAAATTAGACTATTCGCCGCACCTACAAACGAACCTTGATGCCACATTACCACCGTCAGCATAAAGGTGATAAACATACCAATAAAAGCAATCCATCTTGGCAAGCGTTCATCAACCTTTTCTACCAACCAACACAGAAACCCTGCAATGATAGGCAAAAAAACCAAGGCGGGTAATAAGAGATTATTTTGCATAACTATTACTTCCCTATCATCATCATTACCAACACCAACAACACTGCCATACCAACACCAAAGCTAGCAGCATACCCTCGTAGCGAACCTGACTGGAAATAACTGGCAATACGATTACCTACCACTGCAAATGCAGGCAAGATACCCCACGTTTTATCCACTGGATCAGATTTTAGCAAACCACCAATCAATAAGAATGGCTTAACAAACACGATATCATACAAGGCATCAAAACCTAAACCGTTATAGCACCAGTAATACATCGCACGACCAATACTTGACTGTTTAAACTGGGTCAAAATCGCCCCTTTATTCAATACATACAAGAAGCCTGCCACCGCAAAACCAGCCAACATCGCACCCATCGCAATAAACTCTGCCGTGTGCTTGCCGTGTGCTTCGCCTGCTTTTTCAAGCAATACCCCATGACTATCTGGCAATACGCCTGCCAATGGTGGTACAAGCATCGCACCCACAGCGGTCGATAACACCAACAACACAACCAAAGGAATTTGATATGACAAACCTGTCAATTTGTGAGCATGGGTTTTTTCTTCACCAAAGAAAGTAAACCAAATCAAACGGAAGGTATAAATCGAAGTCAAGAATGCCCCAAACACTGCCATATAAAATAGATAGATATGACCTGTGGCAAAGGTTTCCCAAATAATTGCGTCTTTAGAATAAAAACCGACCGTTACCCAAGGAATCGCTGCCAACGCACCGCCACCAATCACAAAACACCAAAATACGAGGGGAATAGTTTTGCGTAAACCACCCATTTTAAAGATATTTTGTTCGTGATGAACACTAAGAATCACCGCACCTGATGACAAGAATAACAAGGCTTTAAAGAACGCATGGGTCATCAAATGGAAAATCGCAATTTTCCAAGCCCCTACGCCCAATGCCAAAAACATATAGCCGATTTGGCTCATGGTGGAATACGCTAAAATACGCTTGATGTCAGTTTGTGCCAACGCACAGAAACCAGCCACCAACAAAGTCGTTGCACCCACAACACCCACCCAACTGATTAATACATCAGGGGTCAATAAAAATACAGGGTGTAAACGAGCGATTAAATAAACCCCAGCGGTCACCATCGTAGCAGCGTGAATCAACGCAGAAACAGGCGTTGGGCCTGCCATTGCATCGGCAAGCCAAGAATGTAACGGAATCTGAGCCGATTTACCCATCGCACCCAACACCAACATCACGGCAGCGATATTAATGGTTGGATAATAACTACCAAAAATCTTCACCGTAGAACCTGCCGAAGTGAGCATTTGCCCCACGTTGGCATTGATATCACTAATATTGAGCGTACCCAACTCACAGAATAATAAAAACAAACCAAATGCCAAAAACACATCACCCACACGAGTCACGGTAAAAGCTTTCATGGCTGCTCGACCGTTGGCACGTTCATGGTAATAAAAACCAATCAATAGGTAAGAACAAATCCCTACCCCTTCCCAACCAAGGTACAATAGCACCAAGTTATCCGCCAATACCAATAACAACATACTGGCAACGAATAAATTCATATAACTAAAAAAACGGGCAAAGCCAACTTCACCACGCATATACCATGACGCAAACAGGTGAATCAAAAAGCCCACCCCAGTAATCACGCCCATCATGGTCACGCCTAACCCATCGAGAGCCAAGCCAAATTTGGGTGCAAAACTACCGACTTGCATCCATGTCCATAGCGGATAATGTACCAAAGCCCCTGCTGGGTGGCTGGTCAAAAATGCACTACCTGCCACCAAGGCACATAATGCTGACAAACCCATACTACCCACGCCGACAATGGTCGCCACATTTTCGCTTAGTTTATCACGCAAGGTCGCTAGGATAATAAACCCTAATAGTGGCAGGATAAACGTTAAAGGTAACATACTCATTTTTATTTCACCCTTTCATCTCGTTTGCCGTATCCACATCTAAATGACCACGCTTATGATAAAACTGCAAAAGAATAGCCAACCCAATCGCCACCTCGGCAGCCGCCAAAGTTAGCACCAAAATAAACATAATTTGCCCATCAGGATTGACCCAACGGCTACCTGCCACCACAAAGGCAAGGGCAGCAGCATTCATCATAATCTCAAGGCTCATCAGCATAAATAAAAAATTGCGTCTTACCATCACACCACAAAAACCGATGGCAAATAAAATCGCTGACAAGATAAGACCATGCTCTAATGGCACATGCTCTAATGGAAAGTGTCCCATTATGCCTTCTCCTCCTGAACTTGGCGTAACTCAACTGTCGCTCCTACTGGCGTATCAATCACATTATTGATAGCAGGGGCAGTTACATTACCCATCACACTATTATGACTATCATTTTCATCATCAATGGCTTTTCTTGCCAAATGATAGGCGGCCACCAAACCTGCTAACAATAAAAAGCCTGCAATCTCAACCAATAACAAATATTCTGTGAATAATTTTGCCCCAATCATCTTAGCAGACACAGTTTCACCACCAATATAAGCAGGCATTACCCCAGCTTGGTCATTATGATTCATGCCAATAAGGCTCACCACAATCAACCCAGTGATAAATGCCAAACCTGTTGGCACAGCCCATGCTGATGACGTTAACCAACCACGCTCCATCAACACATTTTGTGTGCCTAAATTGAGCATCATCACCACAAACACGAACAATACCATGATTGCCCCTGCGTAGACGATAATTTCTAATGCCCCTGCAAAGGGTGCTCCAATGGCAAAAAATACCCCAGATAATGCCAACAAAGTGACAATCATATTGAGCAAAGCATGCACAGGATTATCTCTGGTAATCACACGCAAACTGGCAATAATAGCCACCACTGACAATAAATAAAACCCAATCACTGACCCAGTTATCATGGCAATAAGCTCCGTAAATCAATCGGTGCTGACTCATTTTGAGCCGTCCCTTTAGGTTTATCTTTAATCGCCATACCTGTCACACGATAGTAATTATAATCAGGAAATTTACCTGGCCCTGAAATTAATAAATGCTCTTTTTCATACACCAAATTTTGGCGGTTATATTCACCCAATTCAAAATCTGGGGTCATCTGAATCGCCGTGGTCGGACAGGCTTCTTCACACATACCACAAAAGATACAACGTGAAAAATTAATGCGGAAAAATTCTGGATACCAACGCCCATCTTCTCGCTCGGCTTTTTGCAAACTAATACAGCCGACAGGACAAGCCACCGCACACAGGTTACACGCCACACAACGCTCATCACCATCTGGGTCACGAGTTAGCACAATACGTCCACGAAAACGAGGCGGTACAGGCACTGCTTGCTCTGGATACAAAATCGTATCACGCTTGCGAGTGGCATGGCTTGCCACCATCACCAAAGTACGCATGATTGTACCAAAGCCCGTTATCGTATTTTTTACCATATCTAAGTACATAGGTTCTTCTCCACCCCTTATTCTATCACTTAGCCTAGACCATTGCTTCGCCATAGGACAAAGGCAGCCGTACCCAATAGATTAATGAGCGTAATCGGCAAACAAATTTTCCAACCAAAATTCATCACTTGGTCATAACGAGGACGCATCAACGCCCCACGAGCTAGTACAAACATGGTCATAAAGAACAATGTTTTTAGCATAAACCAAAAAATTGGTGGAATAAAACTCAAACCATCAAATAATGGTAACCACCCACCAAAAAACAACACAGTAATCAGCGATGACACCAACACAATATTGACATACTCACCCACAAAGAACATACCAAACTTCATGCCTGAATACTCAACATGATAACCCTCAGCAAGTTCTTGTTCGGCTTCTGGTTGGTCAAATGGGAAACGGTGCGTCACCGCCACACCTGCCACCATAAAAGTCAAAAAGCCGAATAACTGACCAAAGATATTCCAATGCCAAAAACCGCCTGCTTGTGAATACACGATATCACGTAAATTAAATGAGCCAGCCAATGCCACCACACCCATTAATGATAAACCTAAAAACACTTCATAACTAATGGTTTGGGCTGCCGAACGCAAGCCACCTAACAACGCATATTTATTGGCAGATGCCCAACCGCCAAACATCACCGCATACACTGCCAAACCTGCCATCGCAAAAAAGAACAAAATACCAATGTTCCAATCTGCCCCACCCAATGATGGTGATACAGGCACGATGATATAGGCTGCCAACGCAGTAAATAACGAAATCGCAGGGGCTAACACAAAGATAAATTTATCCGCAAATTTGGGTGTCCAGTCTTCTTTAAAGAAGATTTTGAGCATATCGGCTGCCACTTGGAGCGAACCTTCCCAACCGACACGGTTTGGGCCATAACGGTCTTGCCATAACGCCAACATACGGCGTTCGTAAGGAATCATCAAGGCAGCAAAAATCACCACTGCCAAAAAGATAACGATAGACTGGACTGCCAAAAATAGCATTGACCAAACTTCTGGCGACATCATCCCTGCTAACCAAGCAGGTAGCTGAGGCATTTCTCGAATAGCGTGTTCCATTATACCCCCTCAGTTGGCGTGGTGGTGTGGGTCGTTGGGTTGATTGACGATGAATTGGCTTTTTTAACATCCACGGTAAAGTTAGTTTGAGCCAATGCACCCATCAATGCAGGCACTTGACCGACTGGATAACCAATACAGTTTTCTGCCAAATAATCAACGATTTGTACAGGCAAGGTCGCTTGTGCATCATTCACCGTTACCGTAATCGCATCGCCTTGTTGTAATTGCCACGCTTGTGCATCGTCAGCCGATACGCTAAACACAGGGGCAATCAGTTGTGACTGCATCACCTCACTGCGAGCGGTCAACGCATCACTGGCAAAAATATTATAAATCGGTACAAGTTGGTTACTGGCAGGTGTCACGGTTGGGGTGACATAATCACGTTTTGGCAAACGGGTCATACGGTCAAATAAACGCACACCGGGGTCACCGTGTTTTAGGTGTCCGCCTACTTTGTCTTGGTATTTATTCCAAGCTTGTGGTGAGTTCCACCCTGCTGACCATGCAAACGGAATCATCGCAGAATCAGTCTGTGTACCGACATAACCTTCTTGTGAGAAAGTCAAACCTGTGTCAATATCTTTGGGTTGCTCTGGCTCATGCACCGAAATCGGGGCTCGCATGGCGGTACGACCAGAATAACGGCGTGGCTCACGAGCAATTTTTAGCCCTGTAATGCGATAATCAGCACTTGGGGCAGCTTCGGTAATGGCTTCTAGCACAGGGTGGGTATTGGCAACCGCAGTCACCACATCGTCAAGCTGTGTCCAGTCAATCGCACGACCATTGAGTTCTGACTCAACAGCGTGTAACCAACGCCAGCTCTCTTTTACCATACTTTGTGGGCGGTAATACACAGGGTCATACACTTGGAAGAACCGCTGGGCTCGACCTTCAGCAGATACCAATGTACCGTCAGCCTCGGCAAAAGTTGCCACAGGTAGCACCACATCGGCTTGGGCGTGCCACGCATAATGCTCATGGTCTAGCACAATCACGGCTTTATTGGCGGTTAATTGGGCAAATTGGGCTTGGGTCAAACGACTGGCAATGTCATTTTCCATCACCACCACCACATCGGCATCGCTCGCTTGATTCGCCAGTTCATCAATACCCAAACCACCCAATAGATTGACACCAATGCTATTGGCATTTG
Source organism: Moraxella sp. TY6 (assembly GCF_048551375.1). NCBI lineage: Bacteria > Pseudomonadati > Pseudomonadota > Gammaproteobacteria > Moraxellales > Moraxellaceae > Moraxella > Moraxella sp. TY6. Next base: position 104,916 of record NZ_JBLYZJ010000008.1, read on the forward strand.
GGACAGTCAAATACAAACTGGCTTTATCGGTATAGCCTTTGGTCATTTGCATCCGTTGTGGGCGTTTGACTTGTTTGGCTTGTTCGGCAAATTGAGCCTCGTCCATGGTTTGTTTTAGCTGTGCTTGCTCTTCATCAATCTTGGCAATTTCAGCATCCACTGCGACATTATGCGTATCGACAATGCCTTTTTCATAAGTCATCACATCGCCACGTTTTGGCTGAATGGCATTGGCAATTTGAGCTGCCGATTCAATGATGGCGGTGCTACCCAACGCTGTGCCTGAAATAATCAGCGGATTGGTGGCTTTTAGCAAAGTTTGGGCGATATGTTTGGCAAAGGCTTGCATATCGCTGTTATCGCTACTATCAATCACTAAGTCTTTGGGTAATTGATTGGTGCTAAGTCCGCCCAACTGCTCGGCAATGGCAAAGCCCAATTGAGCGATATCGTCTGGGGTCGCCACACAACTGACTTCGGCAATATCATCAAGACGAGTATCTTTGACATCAATGATAAAAATGGGGCTGTAGTCTTTTTGTCCAATGCGTGCCACTGGCTCTGCCAACCAATCTTGGGTTTTTAGGGCATCTGCCATCGCCTTGGCTTTGTTTTTGGCAGCTTGACGTACCGCCAACGCAACACGAGGACTGGTTTGGGTAATATCTTCACCCAAAATCAAAACCGCATCATGTTTTTCGATATCACGCAAGGTTGGTGTCACTACATCTTCGGTGGTTAACACATCAATGCACTTTTGCACCAAGTCTTTTTGTGCCTTACTCACGCCAATGCTAAAGTTTTCTGCACCGACCAAGCGTTTGAGGGCAAAGTTAGATTCAAGGCTAGCGACTGGTGAACCAATGCCCACGATTTTTTTGCCTTGTAAACGGGCTTTCACCGCATCAATGGCATAATCGACACTCACAGGCGATTGTTTACCATTAATGGTTTCAAGGGCTTGAATCGGACGGTCAGCACGGTTGACATACCCATAACCAAAACGCCCACGGTCACACAAGAAATACGCATTAACATCACCATTAAAGCGATTTTCGATACGGCGAAGTTCACCATAACGCTCACCTGCCGAGATATTACAACCTGTCGAACAGCCATGACAAATGCTAGGTGCATACTGCATATCCCATTTGCGATTGTAGCGGTCAGAGTGGGTTTTATCAGTAAATACCCCAGTTGGACAAACTTCGGTCAAGTTACCAGAAAATTCGCTTTCCAATTGACCGTCTTTATCACGCCCAAAATACACACGGCTGGCAGACGCATACACGCCCAAATCCTCGCCCCCTGCGTAGTCTTTATAATAACGTACACAGCGATAACAGGCGATACAACGGTTCATCTCATGGTTGATAAACGCCCCCAAATCTTGGTTTTGGTGGGTACGTTTGGTAAAGCGATAACGGCGACGGTTATGCCCTGACATATAAGTCATGTCTTGTAGATGACAATGACCGCCCTCTTCACAAGTCGGACAGTCATGCGGATGGTTGGTCATCAAAAATTCGACCAAACTTTTGCGGAAGTTTTTGACTTCGGCATCTGTCACTGAAATATACATATCAGGGGTAGGATTGACCATACACGACATGACCAAACGTCCACGCCCTGCTTCATAATCTTCTTTGTTATTGTATTGCTTGACCGCACATTGACGGCATGACCCCACCGAGCCTAACGCTGGGTGGTAGCAAAAATACGGAATGTCGATACCCAAAGACAAACAGGCTTGGAGCAAGTTATCCGCACCATCGACTTCAACATCTTTTCCGTCTATATGAATAATTGCCATGTTAATTCCTTACGCTTGCCCAGTGGCTGTTTTGACAGGTTGATAAACTTCCACCTTCCCACTATTGTTGCTAGTATGAGTAGTGCTACTGTGAGAAGGAACGCCTGTTGGCGATAATTTCTCAACAACCGCTTGACTGGCTAATTTGGCTTCAAATTCTGGTTTAAAATATTTTAACGCACTCATTAAGGGTTCCATCGCCCCTGGGGCATGAGCACAGAAGGTTTTACCCAGCCATAAATCTTTGGTCAATTGTTGCAATACATCAATATCGACCTGTTGACCTTGCCCTTCATTCAATGCGGTTAAACATTTGACCGCCCACGGCAAGCCATCACGGCAAGGCGTACACCAACCACAAGATTCACGAGCAAAGAATTTTTGCAAATTCAACTGTAACGCCACCATGTCTTGCTGTTCGTCAACGACCATAATCAAACAAGTGCCTAGACGGCTACCTGCTTTCATGATGGGTTCAAAATCCATCGGTAAATCCAAATGCTCATCACTGGCGGTCAAAAAGTCAGTTGACGCACCCCCAGGTAGCCACGCTTTAAGTTTACGACCATCTTTCATACCTTTGGCATAATCAAAAATAATCTCACGAGCAGTCGTACCAAATGGCAATTCCCATAAACCGGGTTCATTCACCAAGCCAGAACAGCCCATGATTTTCGTACCGGGGTTTTCGGATTTGCCTTGAGCAAGCCCTTTATACCACTCCACGCCATGTAGCATAATCGCTGGCATATTGTTGAGTGATTCAACATTATTCACCACGGTTGGGCGACCCCATGCTCCAGAGATTTGCGGAAATGGTGGCTTGGTACGAGGATTGGCACGGCGACCCTCAAGCGAGTTAATCAATGCGGTTTCTTCACCGCAGATATAACGCCCTGCCCCTGTGTGAACGTGCAAATCAAAACTATAACCAGAGCCAAGAATATTATCACCCAATAAGCCATTGGCACGGCATTCGGCAAGGGCATCGTTTAAGCGTTTGGCTGCCTCAATATATTCACCACGAATAAAGATATAACCTGCGGTCGCCCCAATCGCATAACCCGAGATAATCATGCCTTCAATGAGCTGAAACGGTAGGCGTTCCATCAATAGGCGGTCTTTGAATGTGCCAGGTTCCATCTCATCGGCATTACAAATCAAATAGCGAGGTCCGCCGTCTGGTGGGGTCATAAACGTCCATTTTAACCCCGCATTAAAGCCTGCACCCCCACGCCCACGCACGTTGGCATCTTTAATCATGTTGCCGACTTCTTTGGTGGTTTTGCTAAGGGCGATTTTTAAGCCCTCAAAACCTTTTAAGCTTTCATAAGTGGCTAAATCAAGCACCGATTCATGGTGTGCCAAACGCCATGTTAGAGGCTTGGTTTCACTGGTAGCGGTGGCTTTGTCGCCATAAATAGGAATGGTCTGCTCACCAAGCTGACTGGGTGATTTACCAATTTTGCGGTTATTGATTTGACGGGTCAAATTCATCATACATATAGCTCCAATAACTCAGCGACTTCTTCTGGTAACACAGGCCCATAAGTGTCTTCATCAATGAGTACCGCTGTGCCTTTGTCGCAGTTGCCGAGGCAACAAATCGGCAATAAGGTAAAGCGATTATCAGGGGTGGTTTGACCAAAGCTAATGCCCAACTGACGCTCAAACGCTTGTCCCACACTCTCACTGCCGACCAAATAACAGCCAATTGAATCACACACCATAATGATATGGCGACCGACTGGCGAGCGGTAGATACGGTTATAAAAAGTTGCTACACCCTCAACATCAGTCACAGGAATTTGCAAAATATTGGCAATGGCATTGACTTGGGCATCATCGACCCAGCCATTACGGCGTTGCACAATTTTGAGTGCGTCCAATGAGGCAGCACGGGCTTGGGGATAATGGTGCATAAACTCATGGATTTCATGAATTTCTTCTTCGGTTAATATGCTATTAATATCAACCTTTGGCGTTTTATCAGTTACTATTTTCATGATAATTCTCTTTTATCTATCCACATCCGCCATGACTACGTCAATTGACGCCAAGTAAATAATCAAATCCGACACAAGGCTACCATTAATCACACTTGGCATCTGCTGTAAATGGGCAAAAGTCGGCGTGCGAATACGAGTACGATAGCTCATGGTTGAGCGGTCAGAAATCAAGGTATAATTGGTAATCCCTTTTACTGCCTCGACCATCATAGACGTTTCGCCTGCTGGCATGACAGGTCCCCACGATACCGAGATAAAGTGGTTAATCAAGGTTTCGATGTCATTTAAGGTACGGTCTTTTGGTGGTGGCACTGCCAATGGGTGGTCAGCTTTATACGCACCTGATGGCATATTGTTTAGACATTGTTCAATAATACGCAGTGACTGACGAATTTCTTCGATTTTGACCAAACAGCGGTCATAAGCGTCGCCATTGTAAGCAATTGGCACTTCAAAATCAAAGTTTTCATAGCCAAGATAGGGGCGTGCTTTACGCAAGTCATATTCCACGCCTGTGGCACGCAGACCTGCCCCTGTCACACCCCATGCCAATGCCGATTTGGCATCGTATTGGGCGACTTGTTGGGTACGCAGTTGTAGCACCTTGTTTTTCATGGTGGCTTTAAAATATTCATCAATACGTTTTGGCATCCAGTCAAGGAACTCTCTTACCAAGCGTTCCCAACCATTTGGCAAGTCCATCGCTGTACCGCCAATCCTAAACCATGCTGGGTGCATCCGATAGCCTGTCACCGCCTCGATGACATCGTAGGCTTTTTGACGATCGGCAAACATATAGAATACAGGGGTCATACCGCCTGCGTCTTGGATAAATGTTCCCCAAAACAGCAAGTTATTGGTAATACGGAAAAATTCACTCATCATAATACGAATGGTGTTGGCACGGTCTGGCACGGTAATGCCTGCCAATTTTTCCACTGCCATGATGTACGGCAATTCATTCATCACACCGCCAAGATAGTCGATACGGTCGGTATAAGGGATAAATGAGTGCCAAGTTTGGCGTTCGGCAATTTTTTCTGCCCCACGGTGGTGATAGCCGATATCAGGAATACAGTCGATGACTTCCTCACCATCGAGCTGTAGCACGACACGGAATGCACCGTGAGCCGATGGGTGGTTTGGTCCAAGATTGAGGAACATAAAATCTTCATCACGCCCAGAGCGTTTCATGCCCCACTCTTCTGGGATAAAACGAAGATTTTCCTGCTCAAACATCTGTTTACCTTTATCAAGGTAATACGGTGGTACTTCGGTCGCACGAGAGGCGTATTCTTTACGTAGTGGGTGACCTTCCCAATATTTTGGCAATAAAATACGAGTGAGGTGCGGATGACCGTCAAATTTAACACCAAACATATCCCACACTTCACGCTCATACCAGTTGGCATTTGCCCAAATCCGAGTGGCGGTAGGAATGTTGAGGTCGCCTTCTTTGAGGGCAACTTTGACACGGATATCACTGTTACGCTCAAGCGACATCAAATGATAAAACACGGTAAAGTCGCTATCAGGCTGACCGTCACGGTGCTGACGCAAACGCTCGTCAATGGCGGATAGGTCTAGCAACATGACATAAGGCTTTGGCACAGTGCGAAGTGTCATCAATACGTCAAGTAAATCTTGTTTGGCAACCCAAATGGTGGGCGTACCATCAACGGTTTGTTGGGTCACAAACGTATGATTTTTTTGCGTTAAGACTTCTAAAATACTAAAGTCATGGCTGTGATTTCCAGAACTGGGATTTATACTCATCATTTATTCCGTATTACAAGAAATTAGTTTAAAATTTCTAATCAATCTAACCAAATACCTAATTTATTTGCTTGGGTCTATTTGTTTGGGCGTAGGCTTTACGCCCCGACTGCTTACCTATTAGGTTTGATATCACCCGAATCACTCAATATTATCTGGACTACGTAAGTTTTTGACAGCAATACGGTCAGCTTGTTTACGGTCACGCTCAGGTTGCATAATCGGCTGATAAATCCCATCGTCTTTAACATGGATACCCAGCGGACGGCGTTCTTTGGTCACTTGCTCTTGCAATAACATAATCGCTTGAATCAATGCCTCTGGGCGTGGCGGACAGCCTGGAATATAAACATCAACAGGGATAATTTTATCCACCCCTTGCACCACCGAATACACATCGTACATACCGCCAGAATTGGCACACGCACCCATCGAAATGACCCATTTTGGCTCAAGCATCTGCTCATACAAACGCTGAATAACAGGGGCCATTTTCATAAAACACGTCCCTGCCACAATCATCACATCTGCTTGACGAGGTGACGCACGAATCACCTCTGCCCCAAAACGTGACAAGTCATGCACACCTGTCAAAGTCGTGGCATATTCCACATAACAGCAAGACGTACCAAAGTTAAAGGGCCAAAGCGAGTGTTTACGCCCCCAGTTGGCAAGGCTATGGGTCAAATCTTCAAGACGTGTCATCACCACGTTTTTATTGACTTCTTCTTCGTCAATGATTTGACGTGTCTGAGCGGGGAATCTATCCGCATCAGGATTGGCTTTGGTCAACGTGTATTTCATAATCTACAACCTTACATCGCTAAAACGTCATCGGTAAACTCATCACAAAAAACCCTGTCAGCATGGCTCACAAGGCTTAGGGATTAGTTAAACGTATTTTTGTTTGTGGTTTTGTTCATTGCCCCAGATAATTGGGCAGGGATTTTGCCTGTAGGGTCAACTTCTAACTCTTCAATACCATTAAAGCGGGTGATATCCGCCAAATTAAACCCAGCAGGGGCTTGTGTGAGGCGTGGGGCTTTAGGCTTACGGTCAATGGGCGACCAATTTAACGCACCCAGTTTTAGCAAATAATATAACCCAATCAGTAGCTCTACCACGAAAATCAACACGGTAAAAAAGCCTATCCAACCTGCTTCTTTCACAGACACCGCATAGGTGTATAGGTACAAGGCTTCAAGGTCAAAAATCACAAAGAAAATCGCCACAATATAGAATTTGGCAGACAGGCGAATACGAGCCGTCCCTGCACCGACCACACCTGACTCGAAGTTCTCTTGTTTTTGGAAACCCTTGGATGTACCGCCGAGCAAACGTGGCACGACCAACATAAAAATGCACAGCCCAACCGCCGCCAAAATAAAGACTATCGCTGACCAATCAAAGGCTGGAATCATAGGAACGCTCCGACACTACTCATCAGTGATTTAGTGAGCTGGCAAGTTCATATTGAACCATCGCCTCTACTCAGCCAAATCGTTTACACTAGAAACTAGAAATACAATATTAGCCGTCCCAGCCTTGTGATGATGATAATGATAAAGTAGGCGTTTGGCTGTCAACACAATAAGCCTTTGACCGCCTTGATACTGGCACGGATAAACCTTCGCTTGACATGAATTGCTAGCGTTTGGTAACTTATTATTGCTGATAACTGGCTAAAACACGCATAGTTTACTCATTTTAACAAAAAAATGCTAGGGGCAAGGCAAAAACTTGCCATAAAACCCACAAATTTCTCGCATAAAAAAACCTTACACAGGGTAAGGTTTTTGGTGACTTTTCATGTAAATTGAAACATCTTTTTAGCATACGACTTACGCAAAAATGCCATTTGTAGGTTGGGTGGAAGAATGGCACTCAACATAAACCATTAAAATTGTTGGGTATCGCAAGCTCTACCCAACCTACGATTTGGTTAAATACGTAAGTCCTATAGCAAATATTATTGTTCAATCACATCCACGCCTTTGGGTGGGGTAAAGCTAAACTGACTGCTTGGAATACTGGTATTACGTTTGATATTGCTATATTTAATGGTGGTGACTTGCCCCAAATTGTCATTAAGCACCATCATCACAGGATTACCACTGTTAAAGGCAATACCTAGACTTTTAAAACTACCATTGTTATTTTTTGGGTAAAGCACATAATAATTTTTGCCTGCGGTGGGCTGAGTCACGTTGAAGTTTGCACTGATGGTGCTAGGATTGCCTGACAATAACAACGCAGGGGTATCGCCTACTTGACTATTGACACTTTGGCGAGTGGCTTGATTAAGGTCTTTGTCATAAATCCACAAGCGACTGCCATTGGCAACGACCAACTGTGACGCTGAACCATCAATCTGCCAACGGAAGTTATTGGGGCGTTGGACTGCCATTGTTCCGCTAAAATTACGGTTATTTTTGCCACCCACGGTGCTTTGGTTAAAGTTGGCGGTCATGCTTTTGACATTGGATAATAAAGCATTGAGGTTTTTGGCAGCTGATGGGTTATGGTTGGTGCTAGCTTTGGCGACTGCACTGGCAGATGGTAACCCCATCATCACAGGGGTAGCCATCAACATGGCGATTGATAAAGTGGGGGTTAATAGTTTTTTCATTGAATTTGACATCTGTTTTGTCCTCATAATGATAAATAAATGATAACTACAAATACATGAATTTGATGAGTGGTATTGTGACGCAATTTTTCTTACGCTTCTAGTTGAGCCATGCAATGGTTATTGGGCGAGTTGTAACAATTGTAACAGGTTTCAAAATGATGTTTCAAAATAACATAAAGGCAAGCAACAAAAAACCCAATAAGCAAGCCTATTGGGTTTATTTTGTTAGAAGTTAAACTGAAATTATTCAGCCGCGCCTTCAACAAATACATAACGGCGGTTGAATTTGCCTTTTACTGCAAATTTTACCACGCCATCAGTCAAGGCAAATAGGGTATGGTCACGACCCATGCCTACGCCTTCACCAGCGTGGAATTCTGTACCACGTTGACGAACGATGATGTTGCCAGCGACAACTTTTTCACCGCCAAATACTTTTACGCCCAACATTTTTGGGTTTGAGTCACGACCGTTACGAGTCGAGCCTGCTGCTTTTTTATGTGCCATGTCAGTTTCTCCTAGCGAGATAAATTAGGTTAGGTCAAATCGCAAATTAAGCGGTAATCGCTGTAATTTTTAGCAAAGTGTACCATTGACGATGACCTTGCTCTTTGTGGTAATGCTTACGGCGGCGGTGTTTTACGATGCGTACTTTTTCGCCACGACCGTGTTCAACAACTTCAGCAGTCACAACCGCACCTTTTACAACAGGTTGACCGATTTGGATGTTAGCACCGTCAACAATCATCAATACGTCTTCGATTTTGATAGTGTCGCCTTTTTCAGCTTTTAAAAGCTCAACTTTAAGAAATTCGTCTTTTACGACACGGTGTTGTTTACCGCCACTTTTGATTACTGCATACATTTTGGTTGCTCCAAAACTACCCGTACACCGTGGCTGTTACCTTAACAACACTTCTTAACGGATACACAGGGATAAAATTTGAATGCGAAATTCTATAGGTTTTTGGGGCAAAATGCAAGGTATTTTGCTTTTTTAGCAACAATAATTTTAATTTTTAAATAAATTGCTATGGCTGTCAAGTGCAACCAATTTGATATCATCGTCTAACACTTCATACACTAACAATAAATCAGGTTTGACATGGCATTCTCGGTATTGTTTGAGCTTGCCTTTTAATTGATGGTCTTTGAACTTTTCGGGCAAGGGTAAGTCATTGCTCAAACAATTTAACACTTCAATGAGCGAAGCGGAAAAGCCATGTTTTTTCAAGTCTTTAAAAAATTCATTGGTAGTTTTAATGGCTTTCATTGACCGCCCTTACCAACTCATCGACATTATCAAAACTTAATAAGTCATCACTTTGTGCCTGTGCAATGGCTTTGAGGAGTTTGGCAGTCGGTACTTTGCTCACGTTTTGTGCGGTGTCATTTTGATAGGATAAGGACAAAGGGATTTCTTTGGTGCTGACGATTTGGTTAAAAAACATTTTGATGGCTTGGGTGGGTGATAAGCCATAACTGGCTAACACTTCGGTGGCTTGGTGTTTAAGACCTTCATCAATCCGCACGTTAAAATTGGTCGCTGTCATGGTTTTACCAGTATTTGTATATAAATTTATGGCTATTGTATGGTTTTTTTTATACAAATTCAATGTAAAACATGATGATTTTGATAGGTAATGCTTTTTATAATCATCACTTTAGCAAAAATTTACTACTTCACGGTTTTGGGCTGTGATATATTTAATGCGTTTATGCCAATTTTTGCCAAATTAGGCTTATAATACACGCCAAATTTTGATAGTTAGGGTCAAAGATGACAGCCAATAACAGCAATCCCATTACCTATAACCAAATCCAAGCCATTGTTGCTCAAGATTTTGACACCATGGATAAACAAGTTTTTGGTAGCCTAAACTCCAAAGTCAAATTGGTCATGGCAGTCAGCCAACACGTGATTGACGCAGGGGGTAAGCGGATGCGTCCGCTAATTTCGCTGTTATGCTCTCGCATTTGTGAGGATAAGCCATTTGAGCCTGCGATGCACTTGGGAGCGATTACTGAGATGCTCCACACCGCCACATTAGTGCATGATGATGTGATTGATGCGTCTGGCATGCGTCGTGGCAAACCCACTGCCAATGCGACTTGGGACAATCCGACAGCCGTGCTAGTAGGGGATTATTTGATTGCTCGTTCGTTTAATTTGATGGTGGATTTTGGTTCGTTGCCGTTACTCAAACTATTTTCGGATGGAACGTGCGATATCGCTGAGGGCGAGGTGTTGCAACTCCAACATCAACATGACCCACAAGCCACCGAAGATGATTATATGAAAATCATTGACGGCAAGACTTCACGGCTATTTATGATGGCAAGTCAAGGCGTGGCGATTTTGCATAGCCGCCCAGAGTTTGATGAGGCGTTTGGTAAGTTTGGACAGCATTTTGGCAATGCGTTTCAGATTATTGACGATGTGTTGGATTTTACAGGTGACAGTGCGGTTTTGGGCAAAAATGTCGGTGATGATATCGCTGAGGGCAAGCCAACTTTGCCTTTGATTAAGGCATTGGCAATGACGACTGGCGATGTGCATGAGAAACTACGCATTGCGATTCAGACAGGGGAAGTGGCGGATACGGCTGAGATTATTGAGATTGTGAAGTCAAGTGGTGCGTTGGATTATTGCCGTCAAAAGGCGATTGATGAAAGTGACATCGCTCGTGAGGCGGTGTTGACCTTGCCAGAATCACAATATCGTCAAGGGTTGTTGGATTTGATTGCGTTGGCAGGGCAACGCTTGTATTAAATTTTGGTCACTTCAATCATCTGTTGCCAATCCTCGACCAGTCCTGTAGGGAGTGGCAAATCTTTTTCAAAATAATACTTAAAACTTGCCAAAAAAATCGTGGACATCATGGTGGCTTGATAGTCTAAGGTTGCGTCTGATACATGGCTCATGGTTGGATGTTTTTTGGCAAGCTCAATAAAATTCTGCTTGCCCATATTGAACATATCTAGATATAAGTTGTGACGGCGAGTACGAATCTTCCATAATGCCAACATTTGCTTGCGATGTTCAAACATTTTTTGGGTATGATTTTCCATAATCACTTGCAAAAATTTGGGTTCTGCATTTAGACGGTCTAAAAATACTTGGTTAATTTCTTGTTTAAAATCATCAATCATTTGTTCCGCAAGGTCACTTTTACCATGATAGTATTTATAAAAAGTGGCACGATTGACCAACGCTTTGTCGATAATCGCTTGAATCGTGATGTCGTCATAATCTTGCTCGGTAAGCAAATCAATAAACGCCGTGCGAATTGCGACATGGGTTTTAATAATGCGTAAGTCCATTGCGTGTAACTCTCTAGCAAAGTAACGGGAGTTTTTTTACAATTTTAACAAATTTTAAAGAAATAAGCATACGGTTTTGGGTATTTAGTTTATTAAACAGTCGCTTTGTTACACATTGTTGGTTTAACTTAACTGTGTTTTTTATTTAAAATATAACCGTGATAATTTTTAGACAGCTAAACAATTATTTTTATCATCCCATCGAATAAGTAAACAATTTTAAATGATGATTTTGCCTTGTTATATTGGTTGTTTTGTCTTATTGAATTTACCCTATCCAAACAAATGTATCGTTACCCAAATTTAAGAGGTGTTTATGAAATACCCCGTTTTATTGCTAGCCTCATTGGTAAGCACCAGCCTATTAGTGGCTTGTAATAAATCCGACCCTGCCGCTGAGCAAGCGGCCGCCATGCAAAATATGCCCCCACCGACTGTGAATGTGTTGCCTGTGCAGTTTCAAGCCGTGCCATTAACCAAGCAATTATCGGGTAAAATCGTGGCGTATCAAGAAGCCGTGGTCACACCACAGGTGTCTGGGATTATCGAAAAACAACTGTTCCGTGAGGGCAGTTTTGTCAAACAAGGTCAGCCGTTATTCCAAATTAATGCCGATAATTACACGACAGGATTGGCAGGCAGTCAAGCTCAGTTGGAGCAAAGCCTAGCAAGCGTGAATACCGCTAAAGCCAATTATAACAATGCGGTGGCAAGTTTGGAAAGCCGTCAAGCGGAATTGGCATTGGCTCAAGCCAATCTCAATCGTTTACAAACCCTAAAAGGTACAAATGCCATTTCTGCCCAAGAATATGATGCAGGCGTGACCCAAGTGCGTACTGCTCAAGCGGCGGTCAAAAATGCCCAAGCCCAAATTGGTGTGGCTCAAGCCAATATCAATGCAGCCGAAGCAACCAGTCGTGGGGCAAAACAAACGGTTAATAACAATCAAATCAATGTCAATCGTACCATTGTCAGAGCCCCCATCAGTGGTGTGACAGGGCGTTCTGCGGTGAATATAGGGGCATTGGCAAATGCAGGGCAAACCACGCTATTGACCATTTCACAGATGAATCCTGTTTATATTGACATGAGCCAATCATCTGCCGAAATGCTTGCCCTCCGCCAACAACTGGGCAATGGCTCAATGCAATCCCCTGATAAAGTGCAAGTACAATTAAAACTACCCGATGGTTCGATTTATCCGCAAATCGGTCAGTTATCGTTCCGTGAATCTCGAGTGGATTCTGCCACTGGTACGGTGAATTTGCGTGCGATTGTGGGGAATGATGCAGGCTTGCTCCTTCCGGGTATGATGGTGACGAGTGAAATCATTCAAAGTGTGATTAATAACGCCGTGCTATTACCATCCACAGCGGTCACCCAAACGCCAAAAGGTGATGCGACCGTTAATTTGGTCGATGCCAATAGCAAAATCCAAGTCCGCCCGATTAAGACCAATGGCACGTTTAGAGGGCAATGGATTGTCACCGAGGGGCTTCAACAAGGTGAAAAAGTAGTGATTACAGGTGGTGCAAAAGTCAAGCCTGACCAACAAGTCGTGGCAAAACCTTACACCCCAGAAAGTAACGGAGCGTTATCGGCACAGCCACCAGCTCAAGCCCAAACTCAAGTGCAAAATCAGCCAACGGTGAAATCCAATGCCAGTGCAAGCACCGCTGTGACAGCAAATCCAACTGCCAGTAGTCCAGCCAAACCCTAACCCCATCGCAAATACAGGTGAATTATGTCACGCTTTTTTATCGACCGCCCTATCTTTGCATGGGTGATAGCCATTATGATTATGCTTGCAGGGGTGTTGTCTGTTTTTAAACTCCCTGTCGAGCAGTACCCTCGCATTGCACCGCCCACGGTGTCGGTCAATGCCATGTACCCCGGTGCATCTGCCCAAACCATCGAAGATTCTGTCACCCAAGTCATCGAACGCCAAATGAAAGGCTTGGACGGCTTGATGTATATGTCATCCACCAGTTCATCGAGTGGTATGGCACAGATTACCTTGACCTTTGAAAACGGCACAGACCCAGATACCGCTCAAGTCCAAGTCCAAAACAAACTCCAAGCCGCCACCAGTTCATTACCAGAAATGGTGCAACGCCTTGGGGTCACGGTCAATAAATCATCAAGTGGCTTTTTGATGGTATTGGGCTTTGTATCCGAAGACGGTAGCATGAGTCGTGCCGATATTGCCGACTATATTTCTGCCAATGTGGTTGACCACATTAGCCGTGTGGAGGGTGTGGGCAATGTGAATTTGTTTGGCTCACCTTATGCCATGCGAATTTGGCTTGACCCTGCCAAACTCCAAAGTTATGGTTTGATGCCTCAAGATGTCGTGCAAGCGGTACAAGCTCAAAATGCCCAAGTATCGGCAGGACAAATCGGTCAACAGCCTTCTAACAATGAACGTCAAGCCATTAATGCCACTGTCACCGTGCAAAGCTATCTACAAACACCAGAGCAGTTTCGCAATATTTTACTAAAATCTAGCAATGATGGCTCACGAATTCGCCTAGGCGATGTGGCAACCGTTGAGCTAGGCAGTGAAAACTATAACGTTGTGGCTCGATACAACGGTAAAGACTCAGCAGCTATGGGGATATCATTGGCTTCTGGGGCAAATGCGTTGGATACTCGTGAAGCAGTCGATGCTCGTATCAAACAGCTTCAGCCAAATTTCCCCAAAGGGCTAAAGGTCATCGTCCCTTATGACACCACGCCATTTGTTAAATTATCTATCGAACAAGTCGCCAAAACCTTGGGCGAGGCGATTTTATTAGTATTTGTGGTGATGTTTTTGTTTTTACAAAGTTGGCGAGCCACCATCATTCCGACCCTTGCCGTGCCTGTGGTGTTATTGGGGACGTTTGCGGTACTGTATATGTTTGGCTTTAGTGTCAACGTACTGACCATGTTTGCCATGGTCTTGGCGATTGGTCTATTGGTCGATGATGCGATTGTGGTGGTGGAAAATGTCGAGCGGATTTTGGAAGAAGACCAAAATATCTCGGTCGTTGATGCTACTCGTCAGTCGATGGGTGAAATTAGCAAAGTCGTAATTGGTATTGCGTTGATTTTATCTGCGGTATTTGTACCGATGGCATTTTTTGGTGGTTCGACTGGGGTGATTTATCGCCAGTTTGCCATTACCCTGATTACCAGTATGACATTATCGGCGGTTGTGGCATTGGTGTTTACCCCTGCGTTATGTGCCACGATTTTAAAACGCTCAAAATCACATGAAAAACATGGTGAAGGTCAAACAGGATTTTTTGCCGCCTTTAACCGTGGTTTTGAAAAGTTAAGCCGTGGTTATGAAAATTTTGTCGGTAAAAGTATCAAGCTAAAATGGCTGTATGTCATCGGTTATGCCGTGATTATTGCGGTGATGGGCTTGCTATTTATGCGAATCCCCAGTTCATTTTTACCCGAAGAAGACCAAGGCGTGATGATGACACTGGTGCAATTGCCTGCTGGTGCAAGCCAAGACCAAACCCAAGCGGTACTTGATAAAGTCAATGCGTATTACCATGAAGCTGAAAAAGCCAATGTTGAATCAGTGTTAACCATCAATGGTTTTAGCTTTGCAGGACAAGGGCAAAACATGGGCTTAGCGTTTGTCAAACTTAAAGATTGGTCAGAACGCCACGGTGAAAAAAACAGTGCTAAAGCGGTGGCAGGGCGAGCGATGGGTTATTTTATGACCCAAATGAACGAAGCCCAAGTGTATGCCATCGTACCGCCTGCGATTACCGAACTGGGTACAGCGACTGGTTTTAACTTACAACTACAAGACGGTGCAGGGCTAGGACATGATGCGTTGCTAGAAGCTCGCAATATGCTACTGGGCATGGCAAGTCAAAATAAAGACGTGACAGGCGTGCGTCCCAATGGGCTAGAAGACTCACCACAATATAAAATCAACGTAGACTATGACGCTGCCAATGCGATGGGCGTCAGCTCAACAACCATCAATGGTTTACTTAGCACAGCTTGGGGTAGTAGCTACGTCAATGACTTTATGGATAGAGGACGTATCAAAAAGGTCTATCTACAAGGTGATGCTGATAGCCGTACCACCCCAGACGACCTTACCAAATGGTATGTCCGCAATAACCAAGGCGTGATGGTACCCTTTAGCTCGTTTGCCACAGGTGAATGGCGTTATGGCTCACCCAGCCTAAACCGCTACAACAGCCTTGCCTCGATGAATATTCAAGGCAGTGCCGCTATGGGCAAAAGCACAGGCGATGCCATGAAAGCCATGCAAGATATGATTGCCAAGCTCCCTCAAGGCATTACTTACGAATGGACAGGGCTATCGCTAGAAGAACAAAAATCTGGGGCTCAAGCTCCCCTACTCTACGCCATTTCGATTTTGGTGGTATTCTTATGTTTGGCGGCACTGTATGAAAGCTGGTCGATTCCGTTTGCGGTATTGCTAGTCGTGCCATTGGGCGTACTTGGAGCGGCGATTTTCACAGGTATGCGAGGCTTTGCCAATGATATTTATTTGCAAGTCGGTCTATTGACAGTGGTGGGTCTATCCGCCAAAAATGCGATTTTGATTATCGAATTTGCCAAAGAACGCCAAGATGCAGGCTACAGCCTCTATGACTCGGTCACTGTGGCGGCTCGCCAACGTCTACGTCCGATTATTATGACTTCACTTGCATTTGGTATCGGTGTTGTGCCATTATTCTTGGCAAAAGGGGCAGGTTCTGGTAGCCAAACCGCCATTGGTACAAGCGTATTGGGTGGGGTAATTAGTGCGACCTTACTCGGGGTGTTCTTTATTCCAATGTTCTATGTGTGGATTCGCTCAATCTTTAAGGACAAACCTAAAGATAAACAAGTGACATTAACAAAAGAAGAGGTTGTTGAAGTTTAAATATCATAAATCCCCCTTTATGTAAAGGGGGACTTTCTGCTCATAAGTAACTGAACAAATTTAAATTATAGTCTTATTTTCCGTGGGTAACGCTCTGCTAACCCACGCTACAATATGGACTATTATAAGATAATTTTATTTTTGTGCTTATTAAATTTATGTATAAGACAAAGTCCCCTCTTTTATAAAGAGGGGGTTGGGGGAGATTCAAACAAATCCTTTTAATCCATTTATTTTCCCAAAGTTTCCAAAGGAAAAGCCATGAAATCCTTAAAGCATACCACCACTGCTCAACCAAACAAAATTAATATGAGCAAAATTGGCGGACTTAGCGTGTTGTTTTTAAGCCTAACCGCTTGTCAAACCATTCCCAAAGCCCAAACTGAGCCTGTCGTTGCCAATCCACAGATTGCCACCGAACAGCCTTACCAAACCTACGATAGCCAAACCATCAGTAATGCCAATCAACCCAGTATTGCCCATCAGCGTTGGCAAGATTTTTATAGCGATGCCAATCTTAAACAATTGATTGCACTGGGACTGGAAAACAACAAAGGCATTGAAGCCCAAATTCTTGCCATCGAATCTGCCAAAGCCCAATACCGCATTAAAGACAATGCCAACGTGCCGAATCTCAGTGCCACAGGCAGTGCAGGTTATAAAGGCGATTTTGACGGTAATAATAGTGATAATTATAGCGTTGGCTTAGGTACATCCTACGAATTTGACTTTTGGGGCAAAGTGGCGAATCAAAAACAAGCCAGTTTAGAGCAATTTTTTGCCACCGCTGCCGCCAAAGATACCGCTCAAATCACCTTGATTAGCAATATCGCCCAAGCCTATGTCAACTACGGCTATATCAATTCACAATTGGCACTCGCCGAAAAAACCCTCAAAAACCGTGACCAAGCCTACCAAATCAACCGTAAACGCTTCCAAGCAGGACTGGATTCCGAGCTAACCTCTGCCCAATCGCTTGCTTCGGTAGAAAGCGTGAAGAAAAACATCGCCCAACTCACTACCCAACGCCTACAAGCCCAAAATGCCATCAGTGCGTTGGTGGGATTGCCTGCTGATAACCGTGTGCTAGCCCTATTACCCAAACAAGCCGTTAAGCAAATCACGCAACAAAAAGTCTTTAGCACAGGCTTGCCCAGTGAATTATTGCTATACCGCCCTGACCTACGTAAAGCCGAACATGAGCTAAAAGCTGCAGGGGCAAATGTTAACATCGCACGTGCCAGTTATTTTCCCAATATCAGCCTTTCTGCCAATGCAGGTACAGGTAGCCTAAGTTTGGGCGATTTGTTTAAATCGGGCAGTTTTAGTTGGGGAATTACACCCAGCATCAATTTACCGATTTTTAACCCCAGCTTAACCCAACAATATAACATTAGTGAAATTGCCCAACGCCAAGCCTTGAGCCAATATGAACAAAACATCCAAACTGCTTTTACCGAGGTAAAAGATGCCCTCGCCACACGTGCGACATTAAACGCCCAATTAAACGCCAGTGTTGGAGCGACCAACGCCAACAAAAAGAGCTATGATATTTCTTATGCTCGCTTCCGTGCAGGGCTAGATAATTATCTGGGTGTGCTAAGTGCCGAAACAGGGCTATATAATAGCGAACAAGAAATCCTTGCGATTGGCAAAGAGCGTTTGTTAAGTGAAATTACACTGTATAAAGTCCTTGGTGGCGGTGCAAATGTCGATGTACCACTAGAAGCACCCATCGACACGCATAAAAACGCCAGTGACTATATCACTGATATTGCTAAAAAAGCAAAACAGTAAAATAACCTAATTTTGGGTTAGGCTAAACTATAAGCCATTGCCATTGCTATCATTTAAATCTCCCCCAATCCCCTCTTTACAAAAGAGGGGGCTTATCCCAAGTTCAGGTTAAAACGCATAACTGGCGATACCGTGAGCGATTTTTTTACCCTCGTCATTGACAAGCAACATCCGACTGGTACAGCCTTTCCGCCCCATTCGTAAAATTTCAGCCGTGGCAATAAATTCCTTGCCACGTCCGGGGGCGAGATAATCAATACGCAAATCCACCGTTGCCAAGCGTTTGACTTTTTTGGTTTGCTCCTCAAACGTGCCTTGATTGCGTTTATAAATCTCAAACATCCCCACCAAACCGCCAATGGTATCCAAAATCGTGGCGGTCATGCCCCCATGCAAAATCTGAAAATTGGGGTTGCCGATTAACTCTGGTTTTAGTTCAACACGCCCGACCATTTCCCCGTTTTCATAACTAAATTTGCTGGAAGTGTGAGCATTGAATGGGCTAAGCCCCATGATAAAGGCTAATCGCTCGCCTATTTCGTCAATATTGGCGTGTGTCTCTTGGCTATGGTCGGCTTCAGATTGCAATTCGATTTCATCGACTAAGTCGCTATGCTCTTGAACATCAGGCTCTTGAACACCAAGTTCTTGAACATCAGTATCTTGAAAATTGGACTGTTGAAAATCGTCTAAATCGAGATTATTGTTTGGTTGATTAGCGTCATGATTAGTTGATAAATTCACAGCCCACTCCTTGCGTATGTTAGAATATCGCTTAAAATCTGGCTATTGTAACAAATTTACACCTTTATTCTAAGCAGTTGAAAGAATTTTATCCAAAAGCGAGGCTGACATGACCTATATTTTTAACCGCTCTTTCCCCAACACTCGCCTACGCCGTCTGCGTTATAACGACAATATCCGTGCAATGGTACAAGAAACTTCGCTTGAACCGAAACATTTGATTGCCCCTGTGTTTGTACTTGATGGTAAAAATCAACGCCAAGCCATTGCCAGTATGCCGAATGTCGAACGTATGAGCGTGGATTTGCTGATTGACCATGCCAAAGAGTTATTAAGCCTTGGTGTAACCACCATTGACCTATTTCCTGTCATTGACCCAAGCCTCAAAACCCCTTTGGCAGAAAATGCCTATGACGAAAACGGACTTGCCGTCACCGCCATTAAAGCGATTAAAGATGCCGTACCAGAAATGGTGGTGATGACCGATGTTGCCCTAGACCCTTACACCAGTCATGGACAAGATGGTGTGCTAGACGACACAGGCTATGTGGAAAATGACCGCACCGTGGAGATTTTGGTCAAGCAAGCCCTTAGCCACGCACGAGCAGGGGCGGATATCATCTCGCCTAGTGACATGATGGACGGACGCATTTTGGCACTTCGCCAAGCCCTTGATGGCGAAAAATTCGTCAATACCGCTATCATGGCATACTCTGCTAAATATGCCTCTGCCTATTACGGTCCTTTTCGTGATGCGGTCGGCAGTGCAGGCAATCTCAAAGGCGGACATAAAAAACAATACCAAATGGACTTTGGCAACCGTGCCGAGGCGTTACACGAAGTCGCCCTTGATATCCAAGAGGGAGCGGATATGGTGATGGTCAAACCCGGACAGCCGTATCTTGACCTTGTGCGAGAAGTCAAAGACACCTTTGGCGTGCCAACTTACGCTTATCAAGTTTCTGGCGAATATGCCATGCACATGGCGGCGATTCAAAACGGCTGGCTCACCGAGGCGGTAATTTTGGAAAGTTTAATGGGCTTTCGCCGTGCAGGGGCGGATGGGATTTTGACGTATTTTGCGATGAGTGCAGGTAAAATGCTGAATAATTAAGCAACAGGACAAAATTAAACTTTGAATCCCTCCCCTAGCCCCTCCCAAAGGGAGGGGAATTCCCTCCACCTTTGGGGGTGAGAAGCACTGCTTCGTAAGGGTGGGGGTAAAGTAAGAGTAGGTAGTAAAATTTGTCCAATTATTTACCCCCAACTTTTACAACTAGAATTTGAAACTTTTTGTTACTTTTTAAGATTTTGCTCAACTTTTTGGGCGAAATATGGTTTAATAGCGTGATATTTTTGGTAATGCGATTTTTACGCAATTTAACTATCATGTTGATATCCCCATTATTTTGGCGACACGACTAAATTTTATATTAAACCGCTTGGCTTACGGCTTGGCGGTTTTTGTGTTTTATTTGTTTAACGATTTATTAATTTTCACTCTCTTATTGTTTGGAGTTTTATATGACCACCCCGATTGACCTTAACGTACCAAGCTATGTCAAACACCAAGGCGTGATTGATTTTGTACAGAAAATCGCTACTTTAACCAAACCTGACCGCATTGAATGGTGCGATGGCTCGGAAGAAGAAGACCAGCGTTTGTTACAGTTGATGGTCGATAACGGTACGATGGTAAAACTCGATGAAAGCAAACGCCCCAATTCGTTTTTGGCGTGTTCTGACCCGTCGGATGTGGCTCGTGTCGAGGGTCGCACCTTTATTTGTAGCGAAAAAGAAACCGATGCAGGGGCAACCAACAACTGGGCAAACCCTAGCGAAATGCG
Source organism: Moraxella sp. TY6 (assembly GCF_048551375.1). Classification (NCBI taxonomy): domain Bacteria; kingdom Pseudomonadati; phylum Pseudomonadota; class Gammaproteobacteria; order Moraxellales; family Moraxellaceae; genus Moraxella; species Moraxella sp. TY6. The sequence continues at coordinate 125,767 of NZ_JBLYZJ010000008.1, forward strand.
TGAAACTTTGAACGGCTTATTTGACGGCTGTATGCAGGGTCGCACCCTGTATGTCGTGCCTTTTAGCATGGGGCCTTTGGGCAGTCATATCGCTCATATTGGTGTGGAATTGTCCGACTCACCGTATGTCGTGGTGAACATGAAACGCATGGCTCGCATGGGTAAAGCCGTGTTTGATGTGTTGGGTACGGATGGGGAATTTGTCCCTTGTGTGCATAGCGTGGGCAAACCGTTGGCACAGGGCGAGCAAGATGTGAAATGGCCTTGCAACGACAATAAATACATCGTGCATTACCCAGAAACTCGTGAAATCTGGTCGTATGGCTCTGGCTACGGTGGCAATGCGTTACTTGGCAAAAAGTGCTTGGCACTGCGTATCGCCTCGGTGATGGGTCGTGAGCAAGGTTGGCTTGCCGAGCATATGTTGATTTTGGGCGTGACCAATCCGCAAGGCGAAAAACACTATGTCGCCGCCGCCTTCCCTTCTGCGTGTGGTAAAACCAACTTTGCCATGCTGATTCCACCGCAAGGTTATGAAGGTTGGAAAGTTGAAACGGTTGGTGATGATATCGCTTGGATTAAGCCGAATAAAGACGGCAAACTATATGCCATTAACCCAGAGGCAGGCTTTTTTGGCGTTGCCCCTGGTACGTCGAATTTAACCAATCCTGTCTGCCTAGACACTTTACATAAAGACGTAATTTTCACCAATGTGGCACTCACCGATGATGGCGATGTATGGTGGGAAGGGATGTCAAAACAAGCCCCAGAGCATCTAATTGACTGGCAAGGCAACGACTGGACAGCGGAAGACGGCAAAAACGGCAAAAAATCTGCCCATGCCAATGCTCGCTTTACCGTGTCTGCCAGTAACTGCCCAATCATCGACAAAGACTGGGAAAACCCTAACGGTGTGCCAATTTCTGCCTTTATCTTCGGTGGTCGCCGTGCCGATACCATGCCGTTGGTAGTAGAAAGCTTTGACTGGGTCGATGGCGTGTATAAAGCCGCCACCATGGGTTCGGAAGTCACCGCCGCCGCCGAGGGCAAGCAAGGCGTGGTACGCCGTGACCCATTTGCGATGTTGCCTTTCACAGGCTATAACATGGGCGACTATTTCCAACACTGGCTCGATATGGGCGAAAAAGTTGCCGAACTTGCCAAACAAAACAACACCACTGCCCCAAAAATCTTCCAAGTAAACTGGTTTAGACGGGATGCCGATGGCAAATTTGCGTGGGACGGCTATGGGCAAAATATGCGTGTGCTTGAGTGGATTTTGCAACGTACGACTGGCAAGGGCGAGGCGGTGGAAACACCGATTGGCTATATGCCACGTTATGAAGATTTGAACTGGGAAGGGCTAGACTTTAGCCAACAGCAGTTTGAAACGGTGACAAGTCTTGATAAGGATAAATGGCAGGCGGAATTGGCAAGCCATGATGAGTTGTTTGATAGATTGGGTAGTCAAGTGCCAGAGGCATTAAAACAGGCTCGTCAAACGACTGGTAGCCGTGTTGAGGCGATGTGATTTTCTCATTGATTTTCTGATACTGTTAAAAAGCCCAATTTGATGAATTGGGCTTTACCTTCATTAGTATATATTTTGACAAATACTTCGTTGTGACTGATTCTTATACCATTCTTGCAACTGTAGGTCGCCACCCACATTGATTCCCCAATAGTAAGACGCATCGAAAAATAAACTTTGGTTATTACTGATTTGAAATAACAAAGCTTCACAGGTTATAGTTTTTTCTAAGTCATCTACCTCATTAAAAGTTATGATTTTTTCAATTCGATTTGAGGCATCATCATCAACCAAAAGTAATTTAATGATAGAATTTTTATAAAATGGCATATCTTCAATTTCTGGTATCTCTTTATAATCTATAACATCACTTTTACTCACTGTAATTAGGCTATCTTTTGCTTCGATTTTTACATAACATTGATTAAAAGCAATAAAAAATACTTGGTTATTATTTATCAATTCAATTTCATTGCCTTTCATTGACACTAAACCGATTTGGACTATGTCTGTTATGTCATCACTTTTCAATATATTTAAAATATTTTTCATTGTCATAATTTTTTTGTTTTAAACTCAAACATTTTGAAAAATCAATTTACCACAACCCTACCCACGACCACCAATCCAAATTTACAAATATCGTCATTAAACCCCCAAAATGTTACCCAAATCTATCTTGGCAAGCCCAAAAAATTAAGGCACAATAGCTTATACAAAGAAAAAACAAAAATTTAAAAACAAATGGACAAAATGGGCTAACCCCCACCAACTCCAAGTAATGGAAAAATGCAAAGAGGCACTCACCATGCGTGAACACCTATTTAACCACCCCCTAAAAAACGTCATACTTGCCGTTGTCATGATGCTATTTTTGGCAATCAGCTTTAAAATCGGTGGCGACCTATCAACCGATAACCCAAGCGTCAGCCAAACCGACAGCGTGATTAGTACACTTAATCAGCCTAATCAACCTGTAATACCAACTACCGAGTAGAGAATAAACAAGTAGTTGGTCGCTAAAGTTTCTTAAACTGTTAAGGGTTAAACGGTTCGTTGTGTTATTTTGTTAGGCTTACACGACATACTGTTTCATCGCCATTATTAGATAGACAGCCCTGTTCTAACTTTTTACTCTTATTATACATTTCGATATAGTTCCCATCGCTAGTAATATGGTAGAAAGTATCATCTTCTTTAGACCACATAAAATTCTGATATTTACCTTTATAGACAGTAAAAGGCTTGTGTTCAAAATTTTCACCAATGATGGTAACATTACCATTTTTTTTGATAGTCATTAACCGATTGTTAATTGTACCGCCATTAAAGTTAAATTCTGCCTCCCCTACGAAGGGCAGTTTTGGTGAGGTTACAGCGATTGCAGATGAGCAAATAGCTGATAAGGTAGCAAGTAAGAGAAGTTTTTTCATATTAATTCCTTGTTTTAGTGACAGTTTACTGTTTTGCCTTGTGTGTTAATGCAAGATTTTTTACCATTTGCTGTCGTAACTTGAGCTTTGCCATTAACAAATCCGAGTGAATCAGCATAATCGTCTTCTTCATAGTAACGATATTTGATAGGAATCACAATCGCACCAGCTTTATTGATAAAACCATATTTATCGCCTTTAATAAACACTGCTAAACCATTCGAGAAATCCCTAGCATCACCATCAACGGATACAGCAACTTTGCCTGTTTTATCGATGTATTGTGTCTTAATTTTTTGGGAATTACTTGGTAAGCTGACTCTAGCTAATCCTTCTGAAAAACTATTTGCAGAATCGAATCTTGCAGGAATAATCATGCGATTATTTTTATCAATGTAACCATAACGATTATCATCATTACCTACAACCGCTAAGCCGTCGCTAAAGTTTTCTGCACTGGTATATTGAAACGGAATCACAGTTTTACCAGTTTTATCAATAAAACCATAAATACTTTGCCCAAAGATATTTGCGTTAGGGTCAGTTTTTTTACCAACTGCTACCAAACCTTCAGAAAAATCATTCATTTCTAAATCTTCACCACCCTCACCGACTATATTCGGTGCATAAACAAATGGAATAATAGTTTTGCCATTTTTATCAACATAGCCACCGATATACTCATTATTATTTTGCGGTTTTACCACACCTGATAGACCTTCAACAAGACAGCCAACATATTCAGCCCCTTTGACAGTGGGTTTGGCACATTCTGCATGAGAGAATTGCGTTAATAATAGAGATGTAGCTATAGCAGTAGCTTTTAGGGATATGTTCATGATAGTTTGGAATCCTTTGGTTTTAACAAAATAATTGACACTAGTTTACTTGAATTGCAACTTAAAACAAATAAATTTAAAAAGAAATTTGCAGATTAAAGCTAAAAAATCATTAATTTTCATGTTTTACGATAATATCTTTAACTATTAACTAGTGAGATTATTCCCCAATTTTAAGTCGATGATTGAAATCAGATAACATCACAGCCAAAATTTTTCCTATTCCTTAGAATATCCCTTTTTTTTATCAAGTTTATACTATAATAGTCGCTCGTCAATTTTTATCCCATCTAAACGGAAACGACTATGAGCCAACTCAACCCCCAACAACTCGAAGCCATGAAAGACGTATCAGGCCCTCTACTGGTCTTGGCTGGGGCTGGGTCTGGCAAGACTTCCGTGATTACTCGCAAAATCGCCTACCTCATTGAGCAGTGCCAAATGCCTGCCGAGCGTATCACCGCTGTGACTTTTACCAACAAAGCCGCTCGTGAGATGAAAGCCCGTGTGCAAAAACTATTGCCTGCGGAAAAAACTCGTGGCTTGACCGTTTCGACCTTTCACCAGTTTGGGTTACAGTTTTTACGCTATGAACTCATGCACACGCCACTCAAGGGCAATTTTTCGATTATGGACAGCGAGGACAGCAAACGCCTACTCATGGATTTAATGGTGCGTGACAACATGAGTGGGGCGGAAAGCCGAGAATTGGTCGGCAAAGCGATTAAGATGATTTCAGATTGGAAAAATGACTTGATTCCGCCCGAAAAAGCCATGGAAACCCTATCCGACCCAGAAGATATGCTATTTGCCACGCTGTACCAACTGTATGAGCGGAATTTGCGTGCCTATAATGCGGTGGATTTTGATGATTTGATTGTGCTACCCACCATGATTTTGCGTGACAACACCACCGTGCGTGACAAATGGCAGGCTCGGATTCGCTATTTGTTGGTGGATGAGTACCAAGACACCAACACCGCCCAATATGAGTTGATTAAACTGTTGGTGGGCGTGCAACCACGTTTTACCGTGGTGGGCGATGACGACCAGTCGATTTATGCGTGGCGTGGGGCAAAACCTGAAAATATGGCGTTGTTGCAAGAGGATTTTCCAAGGCTAAAAGTCATTAAACTGGAGCAAAATTACCGCTCAACGTCTCGCATTTTGCACGCTGCCAACTCGGTGATTACCAATAACGAGCATTTATTTGAAAAAAAACTCTGGTCGGATAAAGGGCATGGCGAGCTGATTCGAGTGATTAATTGTCGCAATGACGATGACGAGGCGGAAAGGGTCGCCAAAGAAATCATCACCCATAAACTGCGTAACGGCAACGACTGGGAGCAATATGCCGTGCTATACCGCAGTAACTTTCAAGCTCGGATGCTCGAGGCTCAACTGCGACAGCTACAGATTCCCTATAAACTGTCTGGCGGTACGTCATTTTTTGCTCGCAGTGAAATTAAAGACATCATGAGTTATCTACGCTTGATTTTGAACCCTGAAGACGATTCGGCATTTTTGCGAGTGATTAACACGCCAAAGCGTGGATTAGGGCCTGCGAGTCTTGAGAAATTGGGGCTGTTTGCTCAAGAACATCAGATTTCACTCCTTATGGCAAGCGGTCACAGTGGCTTGACCCACGTTTTGCCCAAAAAAGCCAGTGGTGAACTTGCCGAATTTGCCGAGTTTATCGAACGCTATACCCAAGAGTTGTATCAGCACCCAGACCCTGTGCCACTCGTTAAGCAGATGATTGACGAAACAGGCTATATGGACCTTGTGCGTCAAGAGGCGAAAACCCCACAGCAAGAAAAGATACGCATTGACAATATCGAAACCCTGTACGCCAGTATCCAAAATTTGATAAATAAAGCCGATGATGACGATGACCGCACCATTGATGCGGTGATTCGTAAACTGGTGCTACTCGATATGCTCGAGCAACAGCAAGAAGAAGAAAATACCAATAAAGTCAATCTGATGACGCTACACGCCGCCAAAGGCTTGGAGTTTGACTATGTGTATATCATGGGGCTTGAGGAAGAATTGCTACCGCATAAAAACTCCATCATCGCCGAAAGTATCGAAGAAGAACGCCGTCTGATGTATGTGGGTATTACTCGTGCAAGAAAGGAACTGACTCTACTCCACGCCAGCCAACGCCGTGGTGGTGGACAAATGAAAACCACCTCGCCTAGCCGATTTTTAGAAGAATTGCCACTCGAACACCTTGATGCACCGAGCATGAAAAAAGCAGGGGCAAGCAATCAACCTAAGAAAACGGCGGATGATTATTTGGCGAATATCAAAGCGTTGTTAGAGGGGAAAAAATAATAATAGCGTCAATATTATAGGTCAAAAGCCCCCTCTTTTGTAAAGAGGGGGTTGGGGGAGATTCAAAGCAGATAATAACAAATATGTGTTACCTATTTTATCAGTTGTAACCAAATATGTCTTTACCCTATCAGATGTAACAAAATATTAAATACTTGATATATAAGAACTTTATTAAAACCTCACTCATTTATCCGCCTCAAAATGTAAGCAAATATTGCAATAATTATTACAAAATATTTCAAACTGGTATTAGAGTAACATTTTGGGAAAATTTAGTTGCATAACATTACGTCATATCATTCAAACACTGACAAACTTTTTGATTTATCTTGGTATTATGTGTTCATCGACAGCGAAGTACAAATAATCATTAAATGGCTTCATCGCTAACACAATGATTATCATTCATTACCCCCTTAAACTTTCTCGCTGTACATGACTTCTTACTAAGGAGAAGAAAATGAAAACTCTAACTAAAACTTTATTGGCATTGACTGCTGGTACTTTAATGACTGCTGGTGCAAATGCTGCCCTATATCAACACACTTCTCACAATGCTTATGCAGGTCAACCTTACGTTGGCGTAAAAGCTGGTCAAGTGACTGCTGATGTTAATAACGTAGATAATGACAATGCCACTGTTTATGGTATCTATGGTGGTTATAACTTTGATCCAAATTTTGGTGTAGAAGCTGAGTACGTTGGCTCAGATAAAGAAAAAGTCAATGGTTTTGATGTAAAAGGTCATACCTTCGGTGCTTATGGTACTTATCGTATGGGTATCCCAAATGTACCTGTATATGGTAAAGCCAAACTGGGTATCGCTCAAGCTAAAGGTGAAGTCAGTACCACTGGTTATTCAAGCGATGCGAGCAAAACTGGCGTTGCAGGTGGTTTAGGTCTTGGCTTTAACGCAACACCAAACATTGCTGTAGAAGCTGAATATGATTGGTTGCCTTCAGTAGAAAATATTGACACTAACCTTTGGACCATCGGTGCTCATTATAAATTCTAATGCCACTTAGCGTCAGTTGACCCATCGTTTTATCAGATTGGTTAATAGAAATAAAAAGCTACAAATAAAAAGCGATAACTTTCGGGTTATCGCTTTTTTTAGTACAATATCTTTTGGCAGAAATCTGTTACTGCCTCAAGCGAGTGAGTTTAATTAAAAGCAAAGCAAGGACATCTCATGCAAGTACAAGTCAAAATTCTCAATCCAAAAATTGGACAACAAGCCGATTTTCCCCTACCCACTCGTGCCACGGATGGTTCGGCAGGTATCGACTTACGTGCCTGTATTGATGCCCCATTGACCATCAAAGCAGGCGAAAGCGTGTTGGTCGGCACTGGCTTGGCGATTTATATCGCTGACCCTGACTATGTGGGATTGATTATGCCTCGCTCTGGCTTGGGGCATAAACATGGCATTGTATTGGGCAATTTGACAGGCGTGATTGATGCGGATTATCAAGGTGAATTGATGGTATCAGTGTGGAATCGTAGCCAAACTGACTATACACTTCAACCTGCGGAACGCATGGCACAATATTTGGTCGTACCTGTAATGCGTCCTACTTTTGAGGTGGTCGGTGAATTTTCGGATATCAGTGTGCGTGGGACTGGTGGTTTTGGTTCAAGTGGTACACATTAGTAACACATTTTTGCCATATAAAGGTAACAATTTATAACAATGTTGTTATTTGATTTGTTTTTATAATGAAAGTCGTATTTGCCTTTGATTATGATAAATTATAAGTTGTGATTGCCATGTTTCCTACGTTTCTCCACCCTTTTTTACCACAAAAAAAACTCTTTAAGGCTTATGATATTCGTGGCGATGTCACGTTATTTACGGATGATTTTGTGTGGGCATTGGCTCGTAGTTTTGCCAAATTATTTGGTAATGCCAATAATGGTGATGTGGTAATTGGCTATGATGTGCGATTACACAGTGCTGGTATTGCCCAGTTTTTGGCGTATGCGTGCCATCAAGCAGGCTTGCAAGTGCATTGGCTTGGGCAAGTGACCACACCCATCATGGCATTTATGGCAAATGAATACACAGGCAATGGGCTAATGGTCACCGCCAGTCATTCCGAAAAACATATCAATGGTATCAAGTGGTTAGTCAATGGTGAATCACCCAGTAGCCAAGATATTCAAGATTTATTCGAGTGCCTTGCTGATGAAGCGGTGATACTACCTGATGAGGCATTATTGGCAACCATCACCCACCACGCCAGCCAGCTCACCACCACGGATACTCAAGCTTATTTTACCCAATACCAATCCGCCATCTACCAAGCCATTGACACCATCAATCAACAACGCCAACCGCTCACTCACCATAGCAATAGCCATGACTGCACCGTAGCCACCCCTCAGTTATTGGTGATTGATTGTATGAATGGGGCGACCAGTCACTATGCCAAAGGGCTATTTGAAGGATTGGGCTATACTTGTGTGATGCTTAATGAGCAAGCTGATGGCACATTCCCCAAAGGCAATCCAGACCCCACAGAAGTAGGACGGCTAGACGAACTTTGCCAAGCCGTGCTTGATTATCAAGGGGACATGGGCTTGGCATTTGATGGCGATGGCGACCGTTTGATGGTGGTCAATCGCTTGGGGCAAGTGGTATCACCCGACCACTTATTATATTTGCTTGCAAAAGTGGCATTAATGGAATTACCACCACAACATTTGGCTCACACGCCCATGCCGTTTTCAAATCACCAAATCACTCCCTCGCTGTTACCCAAAGCTGAAGTGATTTTTGATGTCAAATGTTCCCACCATATTCCCAATCTCATTGGGCAACAGGGGGCGATTCCTGTGATGGAAAAAACAGGCAGTAGCCTCATGCGAAAATCCCTACAAAATAAATCTCGCTTTTCGGTATTTGCAGGCGAATTATCTGGGCATTTTTTATTTAATGACGGCTATTTTGTGTTACATGATGATGCCATGTATGCTGGCGTACGCTTGCTCAACTGGCTACAGTACCAACCCCAAGACTTGGTGACGCTACTTGAATCCTTACCCCAAGGCGTGAGTACAGCGGACATGTATTTGGCGGTTGAAAATGCCGAGGCAGGGCAAAAAATCATCTCAAACATTGTATCCATCAGCAAACGCCCATTTCGTGCCATCAAACGTAGCTTTGCCATCAAAAATATCAACACCATTGATGGGTTACGCTTGGATTTTGCCCACGGCTTTGGTATTGTACGCAAGTCAAATACAGGTAATTTTTTGACGGTGCGGTTTTCGGCAAATACCCTAAAAGATTTACGCCAAATACAGGGGGTTTTTGTCGATTTATGCCGTTCGGTGGATAAAGAACTTGCCCAACAAGTAGCACAGATTCAGCCTGTTTAGATATTTTACACGAATACCCAATGCAATAAACATCGCAATGTGGGTGAAAGGCACTGCTTCGCAAGGCATACCCAATATTTAAAATTTCAAACAGGGCGTATTCAATACGCCCCTACGACTTTAATTTTCAAGTTTAGTCTCACCTATTATTGCTAACTCAATTGAGAAAAAGGAATCCTCATGGCACTTGACCTCGCACAAGCCCTACAAACCGCTGAAGTATTGACCGAAGCCCTACCCTATATCCAACGTTTTGAGGGCAAAGTGATGGTGGTCAAATACGGTGGTAATGCCATGACTGATCCTGAGCTTGAAAGTTCCTTTGCCCGTGATATCGTACTCCTTAAAGCGGTCGGTATCCATCCTGTCATTGTGCATGGCGGTGGGCCTCAAGTCGATAGCCTGCTCAAAGAACTGGGTCGCACCTCTGAACGTATTGATGGTATGCGAGTGACCGACAAAGCCACGATGGACGTGGTCGAGATGGTACTGGCTGGTAGTGTGAACAAGCACATTGTCAACCTTGTCAATAAACACGGCGGACACGCCATCGGACTGGCAGGCAGTGATGCCAATTTGATTGTGGCACGCAAATTGCCGATGAGCAAAGTCAATGAAAATGGTGATGTTGAAACCATTGATTTGGGGTTTGTGGGGGATGTGGTCAAAGTCAACCGTGAAGTGATTGACTTAATGATTGATTCCAAGTTTATCCCTGTCATCGCACCGTTAGGGGTTGATAGCGAAGGCAATACTTACAACATCAATGCCGATGTGGTCGCAGGTAAAGTCGCTGAATATATGGGGGCAGAAAAGCTAATTTTGCTCACCAACATCAAAGGCGTACTCGATAAACAAGGCAATGTTGCCACAGGCTTAACGCCCAAAAAAGTCGATGAAATGATTGCGGATGGCACGATTTCTGGCGGTATGATTCCCAAAATCAGCTATGCTCTAGAAGCGGTCAAAAATGGGGTCAAAAGTGCGGTTATCGTGGATGGGCGTGTGCCACATGCGACCTTACTTGAAGTCTTCACTGACCAAGGTGTTGGCACATTAATTAGCCGTGAAATGGAATAATTGATATTTTGGTACTTATTGTTAATATATTTTACCAACAAAAATTCTCAATTTTTTGACAATCCGATATAAGATACTTAACAACATCACCCAAAATAGCCATCGTTTGAGCCAACTGGGAAGCTGATAGTCATTTGCTTTTATGGTTGGCTTTATATCAAGGCTTGTTTGCCACGTTAATAATGGATATGCCGTCTGATATTGGGCAAGTAATTGATACATGGCTTGATATTGCTGTTGACGATGGTATAACTGCTTTTCGATTGCATACCTATCTCGCAAGGTAATGATTTTTAATAAGTTACTTTTTGAATCACTGATGGTCAGTGCATAAATTTGCTCATAGTTCAGTGATTTCTCATCAATTGATTTATCAATCTCCTGTAATAACGCCTCATCTTGCCAAACTGCTGAATAATCCCCTGCATAATGTTGATTGAGATCCATGCTAAATTTTAGCAAGGTTTTGGTTTTATGTTGCAATTCATCATTAATATACAATGCTGATATTCTTAACTTAATCACTGCCTTAGCACTGGCGGATGGGCTGATAGTTGAGGCGTTCACCGCTTCTAATTCAGCCGTTTCGGTCAAGCGATAATTGAGCATGGTTTTGGTTTGGCGTGGCGTAATAGCGGATTTTTTGGCTTTTTTTGAAGCAGGGTGTGAGGCATTAGACGGATTTGCTTGCATCAGTTCATGTTGACATTGATATTTTTCGTACTTTTGTTTGGCAATTTTACATTGCTCTAACGTCACTTCCCACGCCAATTGATTATGAAATTCAGTCAGCCAAACTGTGACAATTTTCCCTGTATCATTACCCCTCACGGCAACGTAACAAAGCTCGTCTTTGGGGCTATAAAAAAGCAAGGATTGGCGATGCGTCCCCGGTTGTGTGCCAATATCAATCACACCACCATTGTCGAGCAAATGTGTGAGTTCAATGGCTGTCATTTGGGTACGTTCACGCAAACGTTTGACAGCGTGTTTGGATAAATAGCTAAAATGCCCGCCTGTCTTAGCGACTCGAAAAAGCTTATTTTCTCGCCGTTTCTGTTGAGCTTTATTTTTTGCTCGATGTACCTGCCTTTTGCCCATGTGATGCTACCTGCCAACAATGCTGTATCAAATTTTTGTCAATTATTTTACTTGTTATAACACAAATTTTCATAATATTTATATACTTTTTTTTAAATTTGGCGTAAGACAAGAAAATTGTAACCAATTATGACAATGATAGAAAAGTTCATAAAATAAACCAATTAACAACCACAAAACCGCCCATTTTTCCAGTTAAATAACCAAAAGTTATATTATGTCAAAAAATATTTTCACAGTTTTTGTGTAAAGTATTGTTATAGTATCCTAACTTATTTGTTAAAGTTCAAACTGATGTCACATTTTGGAGTGAGCCATGTTTAACCCAAACCGTTTTCATACCCAATCATTAACCAAAGCCTTGATGTTAGGTGGTTTTTGCATGGCAACCTTGGTTGGTTGCAATCAATCCAATACCGCCAGTCAGTCTGCTCAAGGCAATGCCAGCACCCCTGCCCCTGCCAGTAACGCCACGGCAACAGGTAATAAAACCTTGGCTATCACTGCCATTGTAGAGCATCCTGCCCTTGATGCGGTGCGTAAAGGCGTGCTGGATGAGCTAAACACCCAAGGCTATGCTGATGGCAAAAACCTGAAAGTCAATTTCCAATCGGCTCAAGGTAATACCGCCACCGCAGGACAAATCGCCAAGCAATTCGTGGCAGATAAACCTGATGCGATTGTTGCCATCGCCACCCCATCCGCTCAGTCTGTGGTCGCTGCCACCACGAGTATTCCTGTGGTCTTCGCTGCCGTCACTGACCCTGTGGAAGCCAAATTACTCAAATCATGGGACGCTTCTGGCACAAATGTGACTGGCGTGTCTGACCTACTACCACTTGACCCCCAAGTTGATTTGATGAAAAAAGTCGTGCCAACCCTCAAAAATATCGGCTATGTGTATAGCCCTGGTGAGGTCAATTCGACTGTGGTACTAAAACAGCTAGAAGCCAAAGTAAAACCCATGGGTATCAACGTGGTGGCTGTTCCTGCCCAACGTAGCACCGATATTCCGCAAGCGGCTCGTAGCCTACAAGGTAAAGTGGATTTGATTTATACCTCGCTTGATAACAACGTGGTATCGGCTTATGAGTCATTGTACCAAGCTGCCAAAGAAATCAAAGTGCCATTGATTGCCTCGGACACGGACTCTGTGCCTCGTGGTGCGGTGGCGGCTTTGGGTATCAACTACGAAGAATTGGGACATGAAACAGGTAAAATCGTGGGTCGTATCCTAAAAGGTGAAACTGCAGGTAGCATCAAGCCTGCCACCATGCCAAAGTTGGATTTATACCTTAGCCCAAAACACGCTCAAGAAGTCGGTATTACCTTATCACCAGAATTAATCAGCCAAGCCAAACAAGTCGAACCACCTGCCAAAGCGAAATAAGGCGATGGTATGTTACGTTTGATAGCGTATCGGCTATATTGTCAATGCCATAACCAAGCCCTGTTTGGGACTTGGTTTACCCTTACCCCTGACTGTCTATTGAATTAATAGGCAGTTTTTACTTTTATCTGATTTGTAGAAATTTGCTATGTCATTACTTGCTCTATTTAGTGCCTTAGAAAGTGGTTTAATTTATGCACTGGTCGCCTTGGGCGTGTATATTTCGTTTCGTGTGTTGGACTTTCCAGACTTGACTGCTGATGGTAGCTTTCCTTTGGGCGGTGCGGTTGCTGGGATTTCTATCCTCGCAGGGTTCAACCCTTGGTTAGCCTGTATCTTTGGTATGTTGGCAGGGGCAATGGCAGGGGTCGTCACCGCTTGGCTTCATGTCAAACTCGGCATTTTACAACTATTATCCAGTATTTTGGTGATGGTTGCCCTCTACTCCATCAATCTACGTATTATGAAAGCCCCTAACTTGCCGTTATTGGGTGAGCCAAGTGTGTTTCAAGCCTTGGTCACGGACACCAATGGTTTTTGGATGCGATGCCTGATTATTGGGGCGGTGGTGATTGCAGGTAAGCTATTTTTGGATTGGTTTTTTAGCACCGAAACGGGACTTGCCATGCGTGCCACAGGCTCAAACTTGCGGATGTCACAGGCTCAAGGCATTAACACCTCCAAAAGCATCGTACTGGGCATGGCGATTTCTAATGCCTTGATTGCATTGGCAGGGGCATTATTTGTCCAAACGCAAGGCGGTGCAGATATTTCTATCGGTGTGGGAACGATTGTGATTGGTTTGGCAGCGGTGATTATTGGAGAAACCATTATCCCTAGCAAACGTATGTTATGGATTACCTTATCGGTGATTGTGGGGGCGATTTTATATAAATTATTTATTCAAATTGCCTTATCAAGCGAGCTGTTACGCAGTATTGGCTTTGGCTCACAAGATTTGAATCTAATTACCGCTTTACTGGTCATTGTGGCGTTAATTTTGCCAAAAATGAAAGCCAAAGCCCTGCAACAAAGACACAAAAACGTCTAGTGGCTAATCCCCCTATTTTGGTTTCTTTTAAAGGACATTTCACTGATGATGCAAGCTGACAATTTACGCCTAACCTTTAACCCTAACACCCCCATCGAAAACCCTGCCTTGCGTGGCATCAGCCTACGCATCGAAGAAGGGGAATTTGTGACCGTCATCGGCACGAATGGGGCAGGTAAATCCACCTTTCTCAACACCATCGCAGGCACATTGCGAGTGGACAGTGGCAAAATTTTACTCAATGACATTGACGTGACCAAAAAATCAGCCCACCAACGCTCGCATTGGGTCGCAAGGGTGTTTCAAGACCCGATGGCTGGGACATGCGAAAGCCTAACCATCGAAGAAAACATGGCTCTCGCCTATAAACGTGGCGAGTCACGCTTTTTAAGAGGGGCATTAAATGCCAAAAATCGTGAAATTTTTCGTGAAAAATTGGCGATTCTCAAACTCGGCTTAGAAAACCGTTTGACCGACCGAATGGGCTTATTATCTGGCGGACAACGTCAAGCCGTGAGCCTACTAATGGCAAGTTTGCAACCGTCCAAAATTTTGCTTCTTGACGAACATACCGCCGCCCTTGACCCAAAAACAGCGGCTTTTGTCTTAGAGCTAACCGATAAAATCGTTGCGGAAAACAACCTCACCACCATGATGGTCACTCACTCCATGCAACAAGCCCTGCACCACGGTACACGCACCGTCATGCTTCACCAAGGGCAAGTCGTACTGGATGTGGCTGGGGAAGAACGTAAAGGCATGACCGTGCATGACTTACTGGATATGTTTGAAAAAACACGTGGCGAAGTGATTGAGGATGACAGCCTAATTTTGGGCTAATTGACAAAATTTAACGCAAGGGCGTAAGCTTTACGCCCCGATAATTTTAATTTTTGGCTTCGGTATTATTTGTGTTTTTTGACACTAATACGCACAGGAGTCATCTTTTTATCAGATTTGACAGGCGTGGTGGCATTGGGATAATAACCTTGAAAATTTTCTGGTATTTGATGAATCGCACCAACGACCAATGCACCATTTGTAAGATTTAACGTATTCATTTGACTACTCCTTATGACAGGTTTATGAATATCGACATCCATAAAGTAGCCATATTTGGTTAATTTTTATAATTTAAAAGTTTAATATTTTTAAATCACTGGTTGATAATTAGCCATTTTAAAGTAGATACTTAATTTTGAATATCATCTTTTTGTGACAATTTAATGAAAAAAAGCGGTATTTTTATTGTTTTTGTAAAAAATTTAGCCGATTTATCCAAAAAAATTACATTTCATCAACTTTTGCAACTGTTCACAATCTAATCAGTCAAAACTTTTTTCAGCATAATATTCGTCATCTTTTAACAAACATTTTGGTAAAAACAACAAATACCGCCCAAAATTAACACAAGCTATGTATTTTATTACACAAATTTTCGCCAAAATTCGCCATAATTTGCAGACAAAATCAATTTTATTAATTTGGAGGAAATATCATGGTCGATTTAAAATCGTTATTTACCAAGGCTATCGAAGATAAAACCTTAAATGTGAATGAATATATTTTTATGCCTGAACGGGTCGATATGATGATAAAAGATGGTCGCCTAAGCTGTGTGTTAAACACCAATGGTAAGGTGGATTTTATTTATCACAAAAGTGGCATTACGGAAGTGCGGTCTGGCTTGCGGAAAAGCCCATTTACCTCGTTCCGTAATGAGTTGCATTATGGCGTATATGATGATGTGGTGGATGAAGTGATTGAAGCAGTGGAAAAAATCGTCAGCAGTCAGTCAAAATACTTTAACTTTGCGTCTGATTCAGCGGTTTAATCTGACAAATCATCAATTTGACAAATCAAAGGCTTTATCAATCGCCTCATCAAGCCGTTCTACCGCCGTAATCTCAATCCCTGCAAACTGCTCAAGATGCGTTTTTGGGGCATTGGCTTTTGGCACAATCGCATGGGTAAAGCCGTGTTTTAACGCCTCTTTAATTCGCTCTTGCCCATTTGGCACAGGGCGAATCTCCCCAGATAGCCCCACTTCACCAAATACCGCAAGCTGATTCGGCAATGGTTTTTCTTTGATACTGGATGCACAGGCGAGCAAAACCGCCAAATCCGAGCCAGTTTCTAGCACTTTCACCCCACCGACCACATTGACATACACATCTTGCCCGCTGGTATGAATCCCACCATGACGGTGCATAACCGCCAACAGCATGGCAAGGCGTTGATAATCCAAGCCAATCGCCATCCGTCTGGGCTGACCTTGCGTGTCATCGACAAGGGCTTGTACCTCCACCAGTAGCGGACGAGTTCCCTCACGGCTGACCATGACTACCGACCCTGCAATCGGCTTGTCATATCGGCTTAAAAATATCGCTGAGGGATTGGCGACTTCTTTTAGCCCTGTGTCGGTCATGGCAAAAATACCCAACTCATTGACCGCCCCAAAACGGTTTTTCACCGCTCGAATCATGCGAAAACGACTGTCAGACTGCCCCTCAAAATACAGCACGGTATCGACCATGTGTTCTAGCACACGAGGGCCTGCCAATGCCCCTTCTTTGGTGACATGACCGACCAAAAATAGTGCCGTGCCTGTCTGCTTGGCATAGCGAGTGAGAATGGCGGCGGATTCACGGATTTGGCTGACGCCTCCCGGAGCAGATTGAATGGCTTCAGTAAATAGGGTCTGTATCGAGTCGATGACGGCAACGGCAGGTTGCTCTTGGGTAAGGGCGTGGCAGATGGTTTCGACATTGGTTTCGGCAAGCACTTTAAGGCGGTCATTGGGTAGCCCTAGACGACTGGCTCGCATGGCGACTTGTGATAGGCTTTCTTCGCCTGTGACGTATAACGCACTACCTGCAAGGTTATCGTTACTTGCCATGTGAATAGCAGTCTGTAACAGAATGGTCGATTTACCGATACCAGGGTCGCCACCAATCAGCACGACTGACCCTGCAACCAGTCCACCGCCCAGTACACGGTCAAATTCGCCCACGCCTGTGGGTAGCCGTGTGTCAAGTGACATCGGCACGGCATTCAGGGGAATGACGGCGGATTGTTCGCCTGCGTAGTTGTTGGCTTTTTTGGCGGTGGGTTTGTGGTGGGGCATGAGGGTGACGGTGGGGGCTTCGGTAAGGCTGTTCCATGCACCACATTCGCCACATTGTCCAGACCATTTGCCGAAGTTTGCACCGCATTGCTGACAAACATAGGTAGATTTTGATTTTGCCATTGACTTATAAATCCTGCGTTCTTAAAAGCTGTATTTCGCCTGTAATATTTCTTAGCTTTCTATTCAAGTTAATTTGTAAAAATTCAAAATCTTTTGGGTCTGTATCATTTTTTAGGACAATCATCAGTTTATAATCTACTTTGCCACTGTCAGCATTTAATCGTAGCAATCGTTCGTAACACACCATACTACCAATAAACTTGCCTTTAAACTCTTCTATCACTTCAAACCAAAGTTTTTTACTAAAGACTTTGACATTCAGACCTGCACTTTTTAATAAAGTCATCAACTCTGAAGGTTTAGCATCTAAAATCAATTGATTTTCAAGGCAATTTTTTATCTCAGTTGTTAAGTCCGTCAACTCTATCAAAAAAACGGTTTGCCCCTTGGTTTTGATGTAATCCACCTTTTTGAAAGCTAAAGGATTATGGAAACCAAGTGTTTGTAAAAAAGCATCATTATCCAACACACTAGCGATTAAAGTGGATTGCTCAATAACGCCATGCTCATCGACACTGTGCCGAATGGTTTCTTCTTGCATTTCAATCATCGAAGAAGCCACCTTTTTTTGCAAAAGTAAGCGAGGCATACGGCTCTAGTAATTTATTACGCACCAAAGCAATCTTACCCACATTGTTAATTTCTTCTTCATCAAAACTTGCTAAATGACCATCCTTTTCAAAATATTGTGTAGAAACAAAGTTTTGTTGCTCTAAACTACTCGTATAAACGTCTAACGCTTTGAGCATATCGGAGCTATGGGTAGTGATGACAACAAACACGCCATTTTCGGCAAGTTTGACTAAGATTTTGGCGAGGATAGCTTGCCATTCGGGGTGTAGGTTACTTTCAGGTTCGTCAATAAAAACAAATGAGCCTTTATTGATGATATTTTTGCTTAATACGGCTTGAATTACACCTAGATTGGTCATGCCAAAGGATACCAAGTTTTTGGCAATGGCTTGTCCTTGATTGGTTTCAAAGGCTAAATCATTGCCATTACTGCTAAATTTGCCGTTAAGGTAGCTTTGTAATTCATCAGCACATTCTTCAATAAAGGCAGGGCGTTCACCATGTTTGAAATTGGCGAATACCAACTCTCGTAAGTCTAAAAAATGTTGGGGGATGCCTGTTAAACGTTCATCTTTGATATTTCCTGCTAAATAGAAAAAGTTTCTATCACTCACCAAACCTTTTAGAAATGATGCTGATAATCGCCAATAAATAGGTGATTCAAAAAAGACTAAGCGATTAAGGTTTAATACTTTACCAATGTTGTAAGACATTTGGGAAATTATTATCTCATTCTTCTCAATATAGATAGAAACCTTATCTTTAATTTCAAAAATTAGTTTATCTTCGCTATGTCTTATTAATTGCTCAATAGTTGAAATTTGGAAGTTTTCTTTGAGTTCTGTTATTAAAAACTCTTTAACTATACCAAAATACGTGTATTCAGGTTTATCCAACATCTTATAAATAGTGTTTAAAATTAGTTTATTATCTTCGAGCAACCTTAAAGCATTTGTTTTCTTTATATTGAAACTTATATTGATTTCTGAGTTATTAGTTACATTTTTTTCATTTTTCGTTAGTTTTCTTATATGTTCATCTATTTCTTCATTAAACATAGGAAGTAAACTATTAAGGCTATTTTTAATATAACTCAAATCACTATAATAAACCAAATTTTCAGCATTAATTAAATCCATCTTTTTTTCATTAATAAAAGCAATTGAATGCAAGACAGCACTATTTTGAGATGAAATTATGAACTCTTGTAGTATATTTGAGTTTTGTAAAAACTGATTAAATTTCTTAAACAGTTCAATCTTATAAACATCTTGATTTAAAACTTTTAGAACCGAATACAAAAACTTAGTGACAAAACTTTTCCCTGTGCCATTCTGCCCAGCCAGCACCGTCAGCGGATTTACCGTAAACTCCGCTTTCTCAATCGCCCCCAAATTTTCAATATACAGTTCTAATTCCATCTTATTATCCTTGTCTTAAACCAACAACTCACGTTTACCACTTTTACCCATCCCACTGACCAAGCCCCCCGCCTCCATCGCATCAACAATTCTCGCAGCACGGTTATAACCAATACTAAACTTACGTTGAATACTAGAGGCAGATACCTTGCGAGTTTCCAGCACAAACGCCACCACATCATCATATAAGGCATCTTCATCGCCTGTCCCAATACCCCCAGAGTCCGAACCACTCGGTGAAGTCAGTTCAAAATTATCAAACATATTATCAATATAGTCAGGCGAACCACGCTCACGCCACGCATCACAAATGCTATTGACCTCAGCATCACTGATAAACGCCCCATGAACACGAGTTGGCTCATTTTGGCTAGGGGCTAAAAACAGCATATCCCCATGCCCAAGCATATCCTCTGCACCACCTGCATCCAAGATGGTACGAGAGTCGACCTTTGAGTTGACACGCAAGGCGGCACGCACAGGGATATTGGCTTTGATAAGCCCTGTGATGACATCGACTGAAGGGCGTTGGGTCGCCAAAATCAAGTGAATCCCTGCGGCACGAGATTTTTGGGCAAGGCGAGTAATCAATTCTTCGGCTTGTTTGCCCACCTGCATAATCATATCGGCAAATTCGTCCGCCACAATGACGATTTGTGGTAATGGCTTGAGTTTGGGTGGTTTGTCTTGGCTGACGCTGTCGTGCATCCGCCATAGTGGGTCGAGCAATGGATGACCTTGTTGTTCTGAGGCGATGACTTTTTTATTGTATTCGTCCAGTTTTCGCACTTTAAACAACGACATCAGTTGATAACGGCGTTCCATTTCTGCCACACACCACGACAAGGCACTGGCAGCCTCGGTCATGTCGGTGACGACTGGGGTCAATAAATGCGGAATGTCATTATAATTGGCAAGTTCAAGCTGTTTGGGGTCAATCAAAATCAAGCGTAATTGCTCTGGGGTGTATTTGAGCAATAGCGACAATAACAATGAGTTGACTAACACCGATTTACCAGAGCCAGTCGTCCCTGCAACGAGCATATGAGGGGCTTTTGCCAAATCCGCAATCACAGGCTTGCCAGAAATATCTTTACCCATCGCCATGCTCAGTAGCCCATTGGGGTCGGCAAAGGCTTCGGTTTTTAATAATTCAATCAGCCGTACCATTTGGCGGTTGGGGTTTGGCACTTCGATACCAATATACGGCTTTCCCGGTATGACCTCGACCACACGCACTGATGCCATTGACAATGAACGAGCCAAATCCTTGGAAATACCTGTGACTTTACTGGCTTTGACCCCCGGAGCAAGCTCCACCTCAAAGCGTGTGACCACAGGCCCTAGTTGGGCATTGACGACATTGGCTTTGATGTTGAATTCTTGTAGTTTAATTTCGAGTAATTCAGATAGCTGTTGCAGTTGTTCACGGCTATAGCTAGGCTGTTGATTGGGGTCTGGCAATTCCAGCAAACTTAATTCAGGCAACGGACTAAGGCTTGCTCGATATTGTGCGGTTTGCATGGCACGAGATTTACTGGCAAATAATGCGTCATTATGAATGTCTAGCGGAGCTTCGGCAGGAATAATGCCAATTTCTACTGAGCGATGGTCAACGCTAGGGCGTTTGGCGGTGTCAATTTTTTGAGCTTGAGCCACTGGCTGAGGGGCTGAAATCACTGGCTGAACTGTAGGTTCAACAATCACATCAGCGACAGGTTTCGCCATGAATGCCATCGGTTCTGAGTCATCAGCCGCCCCACCATCATTATCTTGATAAATATCCACTGTATCGCTATGTGTTTTTTGATAATCCGCTTGAGGGTATACCTCCTGCTCTGCTAAATTCGGTACAGGATAATAAGTCTGCATCCCCAACAACTTAGCCACGGAGATAGGTTCTTCAACTGGTGGCGGTGGTGGTGTGGGTGTATTTGCTTGGTTGTCCCAATGGTCTGGCAATAGCACAGGGCTAGACACAATCACCATTTCTTCACTGTCATCGGTGGTATGTTGTGGCATTGTGGTAGGTTTAACAGGCTCGGTGCGTTTAAAAGGGTCAGTTTTGTTTGTGATGACCTCATTTTGTAATTTGGCATCAATCTTTTTGGTCAATTTGGTATTGGCAAGGTGTGCCGAACTGATGGGTCTAAACGGATTTGAACCGTCATCACTATCCATCCAAGCATATTCTTTGGCATCACTAAAGCCTGTTTCATCCAAAAAGTCATCCAGTGGGCTGTCATAGCCCATATCAACCGTATGATTTGATGCTAAAACCTCATCATGGGCAGGCAATGGCAACGGCAGTTGAAGGCTATCAGTGGATTTTTTGCCTGTTTTTTTATCATTTGCCAAACCATCATCGGCAAGCGTATCAGTGGCTTGTTCGGCTGATTGATTTGCAGATTTAGCAATATAAGTTTGCCAAAAATGCTTAACATCCAAATTAAAACTAAACACCAAGGTAATAAGGCTAAATACCAATAAAAATAGCAAGGCTATCCAATGACTTAATAGACCTGCCAATCCTGAAGCCACCACTTGCCCAATAATACCTTGATGCAACCAGCTAAATGTCAGCAAGCCTGTCAGCCCTGCACTACCAATCAGCAAAAACACATAGCCTAACGTGCGAAATACCCCCATCGGTTCGGTTTTGGGATACCACACTCGCCACGCCTCATAACAGGTAATCACAATCAGCCACCAGCTTGACACCCCAAGAAAGGTATACAACATATCCGACAGCCATGCACCGCCCTCGCCCACCAAATTACTGACAGGTTGGTTAAGACTACTGACATGCGACCAACTGGGGTCATTGGCAGAATAGCTCATCAATGACATTAATAACAACAAAGCCACAATCAGCCAAAGTAGTGTCAAAATACTACGGCGAAAATAGAACGACAAGTGAACCTACCTTAATTTTTATGCAAATTTTATGGGGTGTTTATAAAACGATTATCATAGCAAAACTTTGGCTAATCGTGGGTAGGTTTTTTGCCCATTCGGATGATTTCACTTAGCTTTTAGGCGGTTTTTGTCGAATGATTGTTTTTTCCAATCCGATTTATCAATTCACCAATAGCCCTTGCTATTTTTGGCATAAAACCCTATCTTAATAACCATACCAATTAGCCATCACTGATTGACTTCATTTCGTTAGACATAACCCTGTTATCAAAGGGCGTAAGCATTACATCCCTACAAAAACCAATATTATTTCCATATGAAATCACAAGATAAGGAACGACCATGGGCGATACCATTCACCACAATCTAATCATTTTAGGCTCAGGCCCTGCAGGCTATGCCGCCGCTGTATACTCGGCTCGTGCCAACCTCAAACCTGTCATCATCACAGGGATGCAACTGGGCGGACAGCTCACCACTACCACCGAAGTGGATAACTGGATTGGCGATGCCCACGGCTTGACAGGGCCCGAGTTGATGGTACGTATGCAGGCTCATGCTGAGCGTTTTGGCACGCAGTTGGTATATGACCACATTAACGAAGTCAATTTAAGCCAAAAACCCTTTACCCTAGTCGGTGGCAACGCCACTTATACTTGTGATGCACTCATCATAGCGACAGGGGCATCGGCTCAATATTTGGGCTTAGAAAGCGAACAAAAATTCATGGGACAAGGCGTGTCTGCCTGTGCCACTTGCGATGGGTTCTTTTATAAAAACCAAGATGTCATTGTCATCGGTGGGGGCAATACGGCAGTTGAAGAAGCCTTATATTTATCGAATATCGCCAAACACGTCACGCTCGTGCATCGCCGTGATAAGCTAAAATCCGAAAAAATCCTTCAAGACCAACTATTTGAAAAACAAAAAAATGGCAATGTCAGCATTGAATGGAACTACCAACTTAAAGAAGTAGTCGGTGACAGCTCAGGTGTGACAGGCGTTATCCTCGAAAATGTCAATGACCAAACCACCAAGCAACTGGATGCAACAGGGCTATTTATCGCCATTGGTCATAAACCCAATACCGAGATTTTTGACGGTCAACTGACCATGAACAATGGCTATATCGTGGTAAACAGTGGCTTAAATGGCAATGCGACAGCGACCAGTGTTGACGGTGTATTCGCTTGTGGTGATGTGGCAGACCATGTGTATCGTCAAGCCATCACCTCAGCAGGCACAGGCTGTATGGCGGCGTTGGATGCAGAAAAGTATCTTGATGCGTTGGCGATGAATACCCCAACCGCCTAAATCTAACTAATCACTTGCTCAATTCAATTAGAAATAAGACAATGGTCAAAGGGCGTATGCAATACGCCCCTACAAAAACTTATCTTGTTTCTATTTTAAAGCACTATATCTATGCCTCTACCGCCCAACTGTCGCTATGACTTCCCTACCCCTCACCAAATCGCCCAAATTGACCCCAATGGTGAGGGGTTAATTGGCATTGGGGCAGACCTTGCGTGTGATACACTGATTGAGGCGTATCGGCATGGGATTTTTCCGTGGTTTAGTGAGGGCAACCCTATCGCATGGTACTGCCCCGACCCACGCTGTATCATCTATCCGCAAGATTTTCAGCCCAGTAAATCACTGTCACGGCGTATCAAAAATAGCGACTGGACGCTACGCATTAATACCGACTTTGCCCAAGTGATTCATGCCTGTGCTGAAGTGCGAGCCTATGCTGATGGCACTTGGATTGGTGAAGACATGATTGAGGCTTACACCCAGTTGCACCATCAAGGCATTGCCCATAGTGTAGAAGTGTGGGATGGTGAAACGCTGATTGGTGGGCTATATGGGTTAAAATTGGGACAAGCATTTTTTGGCGAAAGTATGTTTCATCGTGTCACGGATGCGTCCAAAGTGGCGTTTTTTGGCTTGATGAAACTTTGCCAAGCCTCTGATTTTGCATGGGTGGATTGTCAGTTACCTAATGAACACTTGATAAGCCTTGGGGCGGTGACGTTGCCAAGAGAGCAGTTTTTGGCACAACTGGCAATACAAATTGATTTACCCAGTTATGATTGGTCAAAGTTATCTGATAAACATATCAAAGTAAGTGAGTTATTAAGCCAAAATAATCCTTTTGATTTAGGCAAGGGCAAAATGTAAATGCAATCACCTCCAACTATGCCCACACTAAACAGCCAAATCACCCCACTTCACCAGTGCAATTATCTGCCTGACCGAGCCTCACGCCTCGAATTTATCGAACTTACCGAACCCAACAGCCTACCAACTGCCCAATTTTCGCAATTCACTCGCCAAGGTTTTCGCCGTAGCGGTCAACACCTCTACCGCCCCATCTGCCATCATTGCCAACGCTGTATTGCCACTCGCTTACCTGTTGCTGACTTTCAGCCGAATCGCACCCAACGCAAACTTTGGCAGAAACTCAACAACATTGACATCATCCTTACTGAATTATCAGAACTAAACGAACAGCATTTTAACCTTTATGCTCGCTATATTTGTGAGCGTCATAGTGATGGCGATATGTATCCGCCAAGCCTAGCCAGCTTTCAGCGTTTTTTACAATTTTCATTTACTGATACCTTTGTGATGGAATTTTGGCAAGCCGACACCCTTATCATGGTGGCGGTGTGTGACCGTTTGGACGATGGCATTTCCGCTGTTTATACGTTTTTTGAACCGTCATTGCCTCAGCTAAGCCTCGGCACATTGGGAATTTTGGCTCAAATCGACTATGTTAAACAGCATCATCTTGATTATGTATATCTTGGCTTTTGGATTCCAGACAGCGATAAAATGCAGTATAAAGCCAATTTTCACCCCATTGAGCTATTAATTGACCGCCAGTGGCATCATTTTGACGATAAAGTTACCGCCCAACAGATATCACCCTATCTACAACACGCTATCAAACAACATTATGGCACTCGTTGGCAAAATGGATGATTACGCCTTATATTAAAAGATTACAAGATTTTTTGCATAATCATCGCATCGGTCGCACTACCATTGGCATTTTTATAATAGCCCTTTCGAGTATTAATCAGCTTAAAACCATTTTTATGATAAAACGCAATCGCAGGGGTATTATCGGAACGCACCTCAAGCATTAAGGTTTCCGCTTGCCTATTTACCAATGTCACCAATAAACTATCTAGCAATCGTTGAGCAATGCCTTGTTGGGTAAAATTTGGGTGGGTAGCAATTCGCAGAATTTCAGCAGTTTCAAAGACACTTGAGTACAGGCAATAACCCATCACTTGCTCATCTGTTGTTTCAAGCAATAAACCATTATAAGCTGATTTGAGCAATCCTTCGATGGCTACTTCGTCCCAAGCATCTTGAAAGTAATGGGATTCGATATCAGCAATTTGTTGGAGCGTATTCATAGTTACAAACCCAAGCCATTATTTAATGAAAAATTTAACACATAAAAAAAGAGCCATCAAACGATGACTCTTTTTTAGCACTAACTTAGAATACAAATTAGTTAGTAACGTTGGCAACAACACCAGCACCAACAGTACGTCCGCCTTCACGAATCGCAAAGCGAAGACCGTTGTCCATAGCGATTGGGTGGATTAGCTCTACAGCCATCTCAACGTTATCACCAGGCATTACCATTTCTAC